>CAZZMI010000062.1:0-10913 GCA_964655275.1 uncultured Anaerolineae bacterium
AAAAATTGGGGGCTAAAAGCATGGAAAAAGTTTTTCTCAGGGTAAAGTTATTACCGCCACGTTTGCCAGGGCGCGTGCTTCATCGCCCTCGCCTCACAAACCTATTGCTGGAGGCCCTGAATTATCGCGTTACCATCTTACAGGCGGGAGCTGGCTACGGCAAGAGCACGGCTTTAGCCAGCTTAACCGAGCAGGGAATCCCTTTCGTCTGGTATCAACTGGAGCGGGAGGATAGCGACCCGGCAACTTTCCTCTGTTACCTTATCCAGGGGTTCCGTTCCCTATTCCCTGACAATTTGGGGCTTGCCCTGGCTTTGCTGGAAGAACAAGGAAATCAGTTCTCCTTTGACCGCGTTGTGGATGTGCTTCTGGATGAGCTCGCTGCTCGGCTGAATTCCCCTCACCTTCTCATTCTGGACGATGCCCACTTTCTGAGAGAATCTGCGGAAACAATGCGCCTCTTGGACCGCTTTATTGCCCATGCTGTCCCGGATTTACATACGATTATTTCCACTCGTTATGCCATTAATTTGCCGACATTAGTCCGCTGGAAGGCCCATGGGGAAGTTCTGGAGATTTGTCAGAGTGAGTTGGCTTTTACCCCTGAAGAGATAGAAGCCCTCTTCACACAAAAGTATAAAATTCAGCTTCGTCCTTCCGACATTGCCCTTTTAGCTGAAAGGACTGAAGGGTGGCCTATCGCATTGCAGCTGATTTGGAAAGCCCTCCAGAATCGCTCCACCCCCAACCTCTCCCAGGCCCTGGAAAAAGCGATAGGTTCAACTGAGAGCCTTTTCCAGTATTTTGCCCGCGAAGTTCTGGATCACCTGGAGCCGGAAGTGCAGGATTTTCTCCTCAAAACGGCCATATTACAGGAACTTTCGGCTCCCATTTGTGATTGTTTGCGTGAAGCCGGAAACAGCGCCTCTATTATCAATTACCTTGTAAAAAACGGGCTTTTTATAGTGGACTTAGGTGAGGGCCTTTTCCGCTACCATCACCTCTTCAGGGAATTTCTTTACCATCAGTTATCGCCTCAGGAAGCGCGAGAAGCCCACCTAAAAGCTGCCAGATGTTTCATTCAAAAGGGGGAGAAGGCGAAAGCTGTTTACCATTTGCTTTCAGCGCAGGCATGGGAAGAGGCAGCTGCTATTCTGGAACATCTGGGACGGGATATGGTTCAAGCTGGGCGCCTTGAGACCCTTTCCAGCTGGCTTGGGATGCTTCCCCCAGAGGTTTTGGCAGCTCACCCCGCATTGCTCATATACTTGGGAGATATAGCTCGCCTTCGGAGTCGCTTCCACGAAGCCCTTGGCTGGTATCAGCAGGCTGAAGAACGCTATCGGTTAAGGGGCGATAATCGGGGAGTTGGGCAGGCTCTGCGCGGAAAAGCCCGCGTTTACTTGGACACAGTTAACCCGGTTCAGGCGGAGCGATACCTTCAGGAGGCCCTTCGCCTTGCTGATGGCCAGGAGGACCGGGAAAGCTTTGCCCGCCTTCTGGAGCTCTTAGCTGAAAATCAATTGAACCTTGGCCATCCAGAAGAGGCGGAACGCCTGCGCTCGCAAGCTCGCATCCTCCGGGAAGAGGGGCCAGGCGAGGCCGAGCTGGCTATCAGGGTGCTCTTACGTACAGGTCGCCTCAATGAAGCACGCCGCTTGCTGGAAGAACAGGCTGAAAAGGAACGTCGCGAACCCATCCTCAGGCCCCGAGCTCACCGCGAAACTTTGCTCCTTCTGTCGCTGATCCTGGCTTTCCAGGGCGAGGCCGAAGCTGCTTATCAATGTGCAGTAGAGGGAACAAAGCGGGGGCAACTTCTCCGTTCACCTTTTGTAACGGCGGTGGGCTATATGCGGCAAGGGCATTCCTGGCTTATCCGGGGCGATCCTGAAGGTTATTCGCGGGCATGTCAATGTTATAAAGAAGCCATCCTCATAAGCGAGGAACTTGCGGTCCCACGCCTGAAAGTAGAGGCTTTCTGGGGGCTTTGTCGAGCCCACGGTTTCCACAACGAGCTGGATGCCGCCATGGAAGTTGCCCGCCAGGGTATTGAAATTGCCCAGCAGGCAGGGGACGAGTGGATTACAGCTCTCATACGTGTTTCCATGGGTGCAGGCTTAACGCTGGCTGGCAAATACGACCTGGCAATTGATTGGCTTTCCAGGGCCCTTACCGCCTTTAAGGAGTGCAGCGACCCTTACGGGGAAACCGTCGCACGCCTCTGGCTATCTATCATATGGTGGCGCAGGAACGAACAAGCTCGCCTGAGACGCGATGCTGAGGAGCTTCTTCGCCTGGTCCACAACCATGGCTACGATTACCTTTTTACTAAACGAACGCTTTTAGGCCCTCCCGACCCCCGAATGACAGTGCCAATACTGATTTATGCCCGCAATTCTGGCCTTCACCCTGCCTGCGTGGAGCGCCTCCTTAAAGCCCTGGGATTAGAAAATGTAGAATTCCACCCCGGTTATCAGCTCCGGGTTCAAACTCTGGGACCATTCAGGGTATGGCGAGGGGCCAGAGAAATACTTCCGTCGGAATGGCGACGTGAAAAAGCCCGCAAATTGTTCCAGGTGCTGCTCACTTACCGCTACACCAGGCTGGACCGGGACCAGATTCTGGAAATGCTCTGGCCGGATCTGGACCCTGAAACTGCCAAGCGGGATTTCAAAGTAGCTCTGAGCACCCTGTGCAAAGTCCTGGAACCCGAGCGTCCGGAGGGAATTCCTTCTGCGTATATAATCCGGGATGGTTCCCGTTATGGGCTCAGGCCTTATGCTGATATCTGGATAGATGTGGAGGAGTTTGAAAGGGAAGTGGCCCGTGGAGACGCCTTATTTAATCAGGATCCTTCCAAAGCTCTGGAGCATTACCGGCAAGCTCTTGCCCTTTACCAGGGGGATTACCTGGAATATTGCCTTTACGACTCATGGTGCGAAGGGGAAAGGGAGAGGATTTTGAACCTTTACCTGCGCTCTGCTGAAAGGGTTGCTGAACTTTTGAGTCGGCAAGAAGCCTGGGAAGAAGTCCTTGCAGTTTGCCGGGCGATACTGGCCCGGGATCCATGTTGGGAACAAGCTTACCGGCTAATGATGTTAGCTTATGCCCGGACCGGCCGTAGAACTCAGGCTCTCAAAACCTTCAAGCGGTGCGTGGAATGGCTCCGGAAAGAACTTCAGGTAGATCCATCTCCTGCCACAATCCAGCTTTATGAAGAAATCCGCAATGCTCGCATCCGGTAAGTTTACCCTCCCGCCAGCCGGCGGCGAAGTCCGCCGATAACTTTTTCTATTTCCTCCCTTGAAAATGCTCCCAGGGCTATAACCAAAGAAAGGTAAGTAACTATTGAAGCCAAGATAGCCAGCACAAGGTTTACCCTTTGAGCCACCCAGAAAGTAAACCCCATAGCTGCTGAGGCCAGGGTCGGGCGCCAGAATAATTCCTTCCAGGGCAGTGGCCCCAGATGCTTACGAACGCAATAGTAGAAGGGGGCCAGAAGGGCCAGCTCTGAAAGCACTGTCATTACCGAAGCACCCTTGTAACTGTAGGCAGGGATGAGAACCAAGTTGCCAGCAATGTTGAAAGCCACCCCAATGATGAAAGCTTTGGTCAGAAAACTTTGCTGGTTTATAGCTATAAGCACATACTGGGTCACACTGTTTATACAGCTGAAGGGGAAGAACCAGATGAGGAGCTGCAGGGCGATCATGGAATGGGGAAGATATTCGGAGCCTCCCAGTAGCAGGATGAGTTCACGGGCGGTGAAGGTGAAAAGCACTGCTATGGGCATGCTTACCAGAATAAGGAGCCGGAGTGCAGTGTTATACACACGCATGAATTCTTCTTTGTAAGCTTCTGCGTAGCGGGAGAGCATGGGGAAGAGAGCCATGGTAAAGTAAGCCGGAATTATATTAAGGCCATCAATGTACCTATAAGCAGCAGTATAGTAACCAACCGCCGCATCCCCTTTGAGAGGCTGAAGAATGAGGACGTCTATCCTGAAGAAGACTGTAGCCAGAAAGTGGTTTATCATCAAGGGGAAAGCAGGAGCCAGCATGCTTTTTATCAGGGAAAAATCAAGTTCGGGGCGGGGGAGGAAGAGTTTTGTGGACATGAGGTAGAGAAGGATCCCAAAGGTGATGGCATTGACCACTACTGAAACCCCGGCTAAACCCACATATCCAAACCCCGCCAGCAGCGCTATTGTCCCCAAGGTCACTCTAAGCAAAGTAGTGACAGCAGTTATCCAGGCGGGATACTCCATCTTCTCCCAGGCCATGAAGGCGGAGCTGACCACATCAGAAAGCAGGCTGAAAAACAGGGCAAGGCTGAAAAGGCCGACAGTATAAGCTGTATCGGGGGTCAAGCTGGCGTAACGAACGTATACGTAGAGGATCAGGGCCATTAAAGGCAAAGAAAAAAGCCAGAGCAAAACCCTCAAGATAGTAACGCTGGTGATATAGAGGTTAGCCCGGGATTTATCCTTAGCCACTTCCCGGGTGAGGAGAATCCCGAGGCCGAAACGGGTCAGAATTTCAAAGTAACCTATGAAAATGACGGCAAACTGGTAGCGGCCTGCTCCCTCCGGGGCCAGAATCCGGAGCATGAGCATAGCAAAGGCCATGTCAATGAGTTTGTTAGCAAAGGCCAGCCCCATTGGTATAAAGGTGTTTTTAGCCACACGGCCCAGGGTTGTTTCCTCCTCCTCCCGGTAAATCCGGCGCCACAGCCAGTATCCAGAAAGGAATAAGAGGGCGCTGAAGGCTATGAAAGAGGAGTAAAGGCCCAGTTTTAAGGACATCGGGCTATACTTGAAGCGAACTTCGTGGGTACCGGGATCAAGGATTACAGCCCGGAAGTTGCCGTAGGCTCTGTATAACTTAAGCTCCTTTTCCCCCTCGTAAGCCCTCCAGCCCGGGAAGAAAGCATCGGCCAAAACTAAAAGACCTCTTTCAGGTAAAGTTGCGGATACGATCACCTGAGTCGGGGAGTAGGCGATTATCCTGGCTTCTGAAATTTGCCCTAAACCTCCGGGCAACGGTGGATCCTCAGGGCTATACTGCCAGGGTTTGGAGCCTTTTTCCAGTACAACGCATTCAGGTGAGCGCAGCTCTCGTAGAGCCCGGAGGAGTTCTGATTCTTCGGTTAAAACGGCGCAGGTGGTGGTGAATGCCCTGGACAGGTAATCGTCGTTGCGGTAGACCCGCACCTCGCCATCGTAAACCAGGGTGAAGCCGGGGTTATTTATCTCCTGGGTGGTCAAAATATACTTAACGTTCAGAAGGTCCAGCAATGGGGAATTGAGCGCTTCCGAGTATGGGGTATAGATGGGGGAGATACGGTTGTAGAGCAAATCCCATTGGGGGGATAGCTGCTCCATGAAATCGGAGAACTGCTTCGGGATCACGGAGTCATATCCCCGGACGTCCTGGATGCCAAAGAGCATGCCTACATTAGGCCAGAAGGTTTTCTCCCCGGGAAGATTGAAGGAGGTTATGCGGTAAAATTCCGTGTCACCTTTCAAAAACTTTACTACTGGTGGAGTGAAGTTAAGGAGGGAAGGGTCGGAGGCGGGGTTGAAACCCCACCAGGCCCACAGGAGGTCAGCAGCGATAAGGGTGGGGATGAGGGCCTTGAAGCGATTCCTGCCGGCTATTGATAAGACCGTTCCTGTCAAGGTGAGAAGAAGGGAGAAGCGCAGAAAGTTCCACCATTCATAGGAGAAAAACATCTTACCATCGGAAAAAGCCCCCTGGGCCAGGTCGGAGTAGGCGAGGAAACGATCAGCCAGGGAGAAGAAAGGTTCGGGGTGCAGGAAGGAAGCGAAGCAGAATAGAAGGCCCAGCAGGCCCAGGATAGCCAGGATTGCGGGAAAGAGAAGTTTTAACCTTTGCCTTTCTTCAACCCCAAGCCCGGCCAGAACTGCTATACTTAAAGTGTAAGGGAAAACCCAGCGGAAGGGAGAGTGGAGCTGATTGTATCCGGGCAAGAAATAGTAAAGCAGGGCATAGAGGGGGGTGCCGAAGGCAAAAAGGAGGGAGAGCACAGCCAGGGCTGAGAAAGTCCACTTTATACCCCGATCTCTCCCCAGGAAAGCTCCCACCAAAGCCAGGGCCAGGGTCAGGAGGCCCATGTAGCTTCCAGCTTCCACGTAGTTTTTTATTCCCCAAAAGATAGAGCTTATGGGCTCTCCCCGGTAGTTCACTGATACAGGGAGCCACTGCCTGGTTACCAGGTCAAAGTAGGCGTGGTGGCTCGGGTTTCCGAAGAAATCGGGGATGAGGAAGGTTATCACCTGGCGGGTCGGGTAAGCCCATCCCAGCACATCTTTCAGAGTTACCATCCCCTGGCGGAAGTTGATTTTCACCACTTCATACAGCGGGATAAGCTGTATAGCTCCGAGGCCTGCCCCTATAACAGCCATTGCCCCCATGGCAATAAAAGCCCTGACGAGGAAAGAAGGCTGGCGTAACTGGAAATGGAAAGTGAGCGCTCTGATCAGGGCAAAGTAAACGCTGACCATAGCCACATAATAAGAAATTTCGGGGTGGCCGGCGAGGAAATGAAGGCCGATAAAGATAGAGCCCAGGATTATGAAGGGTATACCATCCCTCGTGCGACGCAGGGTCAGTTCAATGCAGGCCAGGATAGCGGGAAGCCAGCTTGCGGCTGCTATTATCATCGGGAAAACGACGCTAACCACAAAGAAGCCGCTTAGCTCATAGGCCAGGGATGCTGTCACACTTCCCAGGCGGCTCATCCCCAGGACTCTGGCCAGGAAGTACATGGAAAGACCTGCGATCCAGAGCTGAAGCACGGTGAAAAGTCCGTAAGCCCTGGGCAAGGGGATAAAGTAGAAGATAAGGGACAGGGGGTAAAGAGCTGAGTGCTGGCCTGTGGCTAAGAAGGGCATCCCAGTGAAAATGTAAGGGTTCCATAGAGGAAGCTCCCGGTTCCGGATACATTCCAGGATGAATTTTTTCCAGACATAATTTTCCAGAAGGAGGTCACTCAGAAGCTCATTATGGGGGACCAATACCCCTGCATCTCGGGCAAAGCTTTTCCACGGTTCAAAGGTAAAAAGGTTATCGGCTGGAATCAGGGTCTTTCCCCCAAAAGTTACTGACCAGAAAAGAAGGATCAGGGGCAAAAGGAGGGAAAAGGCGGCAAGAAGGTCTGGCCCCAGCTTTCTGAGTTTTCTCACCTGTTTTCCTCCTCAGTGTTAGATTTCCACTTCTTTCCCAAGCCCCAGTTCTCGGGCTTTCTCCAGGACACGTTTGGCTACTGAGACGTCCTGAACGGCATTTCCTACGGACTTGAAGTATGTGATTTCATCATCCCTTTCCCGGCCAGGTTTGAGCCCAGCAGCTATCTCCCCGATTTCAGCGTAGATGTCCTTTTCGGAAATAATCCCCTTGTTTATGGGGATAATCAAATCGCCAGCCTCAGCCAGGCAGGCTGAACGGGAATCCACCACTATTTTGCTTGCCCGCTTAATGGTGATCTCGTCCACTTCCTGCATCTGGGGAGTGAAGGAGCCAATGGCATTTATGTGGGCTCCGGGTTTGAGGTCTGCTCCGTTAAATACAGGAGTAGAAGAGGTGGTGGCAGTGCAAATGACATCGGCTTCCCGGACAGCTTCAGCTGGGGAAGAAGCGACTCTGATGTCGGAAGGGATGGAGCCCAAGCCTTTCATTTCAGCAGCGTAAGCTTCGGCTCTCTCCTTAACCACGTCGTA
Organism: uncultured Anaerolineae bacterium; assembly: GCA_964655275.1. Taxonomy (GTDB): domain Bacteria; phylum Chloroflexota; class Anaerolineae; order SpSt-600; family SpSt-600; genus SpSt-600. The sequence continues at coordinate 7,742 of CAZZMI010000062.1, forward strand.
AACCCATACTGTTTCAATTTTCCTGACCTCGCACACAGCCAGGAGCTGGGTTCTGGCCTGAGCGCCGGCCCCGAAGATGGCCGCTACCCGGGCATCTTTGCGGGCCAGGAGGTCAGTAGCCGCCCCTGAAGCAGCCCCGGTCCTGAGAGCAGTCAGGTAAGTCCCATCCATAAGAGCCACGGGGCAACCTGTTTCCGAATCCACTACTATTACTATGGCGAATATCGTTGGCAGACCTTTGTCCAGGTTCCTGGGGAAGACTGAGACGACCTTCGCCCCTAAGGCATCGCTTTCTGAAAGGTAGGCTGGCATGAAAAGGGTAACTCCTCCATGCTTCTCAACCGGAAGCTGGGTCCTAAGGGGGACATTGGCTTTCCCTGTAGATAGCTGGGCGAAAGCATCTTTCACTATCTTTATCGCTTCGGCCATCGGGACAGCTTTGCGCACTTCTTCAGCTGAAAGCATAAGAAGCTTCATAACGGCACCTCCCCTACCAGTTTTTTACCCGGCAAAGCCTTCGCCGGGCGGGTAAAATGAACTGGAGCAAGCTGAGCAAAGCTCCTCTTCCCCTTTGGGGCTGAAAGGCTTGCCACACCTCTGGCAAATTTTTAATTGCCCCTTGAACAGAGTGAGCCTGGGGATCCGAAGGAGGGAAGAAAAGGAGAAATATTGCTTTACCTTTAACACTTTTGCGGGGCAGAAGCCCTCGCATACTCTGCATCCAATACATGCCAGAGGGACGAAATCAATGGCAAAGTTTCCCTGATGGCGCAGGAAAAGCAATGCACCTGTTGGACACTGGTTAGCACATAGGCCGCAGGCTGTGCACTGGCCTTCTATTTCCACCACACCAAAGGGTAACTTGGAATTTGATATTTCCAGATCTTCAGGGGAACCGAGACGGGCCAGGACCCGCACAAGCCTTAAGCGTTGCTCAGGAAGGTGTTTGGGCAAACTATCCGGGGGAGGCAAAAACTGACCGAAAAGGCTTTCCAGAGTTTCTCCCAAGGTTTTTCTTATCAACCCAACCAATTCCCCCTGGAGCAAAGAGAATGCCTCCCTACGGTCTAAAAGAGGCTCATCCCCCTGATGGATCGTAGCAGGCATAAGGCTTTCATTGCGGGTAAGCGAAGATTTGAGGAAAACAAGTTCTCTTTTACCGAAAGCTTTAAGAATTAAATTTGCCTTCTGAGCCTGCTGCTGGATCAAACCATGAACAGATTTTATGGGACATTGGGAACATGGTTCATCGTTGAGCCATAGCCCTTCAGAAGTGGAGAGAACTGCTTCCAGGAGGAGGGGCAGGGAAAGGGAAGCAAGACATCGCTTTGTGTTCACGGCTACAGGGGCTCTGGAAAGGATATGATTCTGAGCTGCAGCGCGGTGGCATAAGAGCTCCAGCCCTGGAGCTTTCAGGGAAAGGATTGTTTCCCTGAGGGTTTTCTCCGGGCTTCTCGGGAAGGCCCAGGCTTCAGTGGGACATACTTGCCAGCAAATGCCGCACCCGATGCATTTTTCCGTGTCCAGCTCAAGGTAAAAGTCTTCTTTAATGGCTCCGGCAGGGCATGAGGAAATACAATAATCGCAGCGGTTTAAGTGATAACGATAACGCAAGCAACGCTCCCGATGGAAAGAAGGCTGGCTTACCAGCCCTTGCTCCAGGAGATCAAAAATGTCCACTTCTATCATCCTCAAATCCCCAGCTCAAGCCTGGTCCGGATGAACTGCAGGAGGTGATCTCTCCGGATAAGCCCCAAAACCTCTTCCCCTTCTACGACGGGCATCTGGTTCACATCGTTCTCAACCATAAGCTCTAAAGCATCAAGGGCATCGTCTTCTGGCCCCACTTTAAGGAGCTTTTCCAGAGGGGTTAGAATTTCTGCCACCGTTACTGAGGGCCATTTGGCCTGCGGTATAAGCTTGAGGTGGTGGAGGGTAACCATCCCCCGGAGCTTTTCTCCCTCCCGGACGAAGAAACAGCGGGTGCTGTGAGGAAGAATGTAATTGTAGACAAGATTATCAAGGGTGAGGGAAGAGGGGATAACGGGACATTCCTGGCTCATAAGTTCCCTTACTTTAACTCCTCGGAGGGTTTCCCTGCTTACCAGCTGCCTGTAGCTTTGAGAGGCGGCGTTGTCCAGGAACCATCCAATAAAAGCGAGCCATATTCCATCAAGCCAATGGCCCGTAATAGCCCAGGCTATTCCACCAATAATGAAAAGGAAAGCGATGGCTCTTCCTGCTGTTATGGCTATTTCGGTAGCTTTACGGTAATTTCCAGTTATCCCCCAGAGAAAGGAGCGCAGGAGCCTTCCTCCATCCAGGGGAAAACCGGGGATCAGGTTGAAAAGGGCAAGGCTTAAGTTTATTATTCCCAGATAAGAGCTCAGAGCTGCCAGGGTCTGGATTTTAAGGATAAAGTGGCTAATAAGCCACAGGAAGCCAAACCCTGCGGCTATAACGAGACTAATTATGGGCCCTGAGAGGGCCATGAGGAATTCTCCGAGGGGGGTAGCAGATTCCCTGGAGATACTGGCTACACCCCCGAATAGAAACAGAGTAATGCGCTGGACCGGGATGCCCTGAAGGGTGGAAATAAAGCTATGAGCAAGCTCATGAATAAGGACGGAGATGAAAAGGAGTAAACCCGTCGCTATGCCCATCGCCCAATACATCCAGTGGCTCCAATCAGGGTAGCGAGAAGGGAAGTATTGGGTGGAGAGGGACAGGGCTATCAGGGTAAAGACAATGAACCAGGTGTAATGGACCATTATGGGTATGCCGAAAATTTTCCCTAACCTGATAGAACCGACCAAAGTAACACCTCCTTTGGACTATTTGCTTCAATTTTAGCATAAATTTTTCGGAATTGCCAGGGCTTTCCAGGCACCCGCTTCGGGGGATATCCGTATGCTTTAGGGTTTTGGGTTCCACTTGCTGGTAGCTCACCCCTTTTTGAAAAAGCCTGGGGGGCATCCCCAGTTCCCCCAGGATGGGGCTTCGCCCCCCCTGCACCCCCATTTTCTCCCACCCTCGTGGGATTGGGGTTCGCCGTGGTTTTGGGTCCCACTCGTGGGCTAATTGCTAATGCTGGCAGTTTGCCCCTTCTTTGAAGAATTTTGGGGGCACATCCCCCAAGCCCCCTGCCAGGGGGCATGGCCCCCTGGACCCC
>CAZZMI010000063.1:0-3514 GCA_964655275.1 uncultured Anaerolineae bacterium
TTCAAAAAGGGGGCAAACCGCCACCATTAACAATAGGCCCCCGAGTGGGACCCAGCACCCCGGCGGACCCTAAGCCCACGAGGGTGGGGAAATGGAGGTGCAGGGGGCGATGCCCCCTCCCGGGGGTTGAGGGGTGTCCCCCCAGACCCTTTCAAAAAAAGAAAGCTGGGTGCACTTGACTGTGAGGCTAAATTGTGTTATATTTAAACCAGAAGGCGCATTCGTCTAGAGGTTAGGACGCGGGCCTCTCAAGCCCGAAGCAGGGGTTCGAATCCCCTATGCGCCATTTTTTATTTTTAACCCAGGAGTAAAGCCATGCTTGGAGAAGAAAAAGCCCGCTCAATTTGTCATAAAGTGCTTTCTATTTCTAAGGCCGACCAGACGGAAGTCCTCCTGCTCGGATATGACCGCCAGCTTACCCGCTTTGCAAACTCTTACATCCACCAAAACGTTTACGAAAGCGATGTCCAGCTGAGAGTAAGGGTGGTAATCGGTAAAAAGATTGGTGTGGCCATCACCAATCGCCTGGATGATTCTTCCTTGAGCCAGGTTGTAGAAAATGCCATAGCTATTGCTCGCCTGCAGCCGGAAAACCCTAATTTTAAATCTCTACCAGAGCCTGCTCCAATCCCCGAAATCAAAGTTTTTGATGAAAAAGTCCTTTCACTTACCCCCGAACAAAAGGCCGAAACAGTGAGCAAAATATGCCGGAAAGCGAGAGAGCTGGGCCTTGTGGCTTCAGGAGCTTATAACTCCGAAACCTTTGAAATAGCTGTGGCCAATTCCCTTGGCCTTTTTGCCTATATGCCCGGCACCGAACTCTCCTTTAATACGGTGATAATGTCTGACACGGGCTCCGGTTATGCCGCCGGGATAGGATGGCAGATGGAAAGCTTGAACCTTGAAGCCCTTGGGGAAGAGGCTATGCAAAAGGCTCTCAAGAGCCGCAACCCCAGAGAAATTCCCCCCGGCATTTACCCCGTTATCCTCCAGGAATATGCTGTAGCCGACATGATCGCAACCCTCGCTTACCTTGGAATGGGAGCTCTGGCTGTTCAGGAAGGCCGCAGCTTCATGTGCGATAACTTCGGCAAACAAATAATGGCCTCCTTCGTCTCCATATGGGACGATGGCCTTGACCCCTCCGGTTTGCCCAGACCCTTTGACTTTGAAGGGGTCCCGAAACAGAAAGTTGTAATCGTGGAAAAAGGCGTAGCCAAAAATGTGGTTTACGATACCTATACTGCCGGGATTGAAGGGCGCACATCCACTGGCCATGCTCTTCCGGCTCCCAACACCCTTGGACCGCTCCCTACCAACCTCTTCATGGCCCCCGGCTCATCGTCCCTGGAAGAAATGGTGGCCTCAATGGACAAAGGCCTCCTCATAACCAGATTCCACTATACCGTCCCTGTAGACCCCAAACGCACCGTGGTAACGGGCATGACCAGGGATGGAACTTTCTGGGTAGAGAGAGGGGAAATAGCTTATCCTGTGAAGAACCTGCGTTTTACCCAGAACTATGTGAAAGCGTTTGCTGCCGCAGAAGCCCTAAGCTCTGATACGCGTCTTATCCCCACAGATATGGGAGGAGTGAGAGCTCCAGCTATGAAAATAGCTGAATTTGAATTCACAGGTGTGACAGAATTCTGACAAGGAGGTCAGTATGAAGGTCACTTTAAGCGTTATCAAAGCCGATATAGGAGGCCTCGTAGGGCACTGTTCCATTCATCCTGCCCTCCTGGAAATTGGGGAGGAATCCCTCAAAGAAGCTCGCGATGCAGGGCTTATCATAGATTACCATGTCACAGCCGTTGGCGACGACCTTCAACTTATTATCACCCACAATAAAGGGGTAAATGCTGAACCAATTCACCGCCTTGCGTGGGAAACTTTTGAAAAAGCGGCAGCCAAAGCCAAAGAGTTGAAGCTTTATGGAGCGGGCCAGGACCTCTTGAGTGAAGCTTTCAGCGGTAACATAAGGGGCATGGGGCCTGGCCTGGCTGAGATGGAGTTTGAAGAACGTCCATCAGAACCAGTAATCATATTCATGGCCGATAAAACATCAGCCGGTGCTTGGAATCTCCCCCTCTACCGCATTTTTGCTGACCCCTTTAACACCATTGGCCTGGTTATTTCCCCCTCCATGCATGATGGCTTCGCTTTTGAAGTCCACGACGTGAAAGCCGGCAAGAAAATCCTCCTCAAGTGCCCCGAGGAACTTTACGATCTGCTCCTTTTGATCGGCTCCCCTTCCCGATATGTTATAAAGGCCGTATACCACAAAGCCACAGGCGAAATCGCTGCTGTGTCTTCCACTGAACGGCTTTCCCTCATTGCCGGACGCTACGTCGGGAAGGATGACCCTGTATGCGTAGTCCGGTGCCAGCATGAGTTTCCGGCTGTGGGGGAAGTGCTTGAGCCTTTTGCCCTCCCTCACCTGGTGGAAGGATGGATGCGGGGCTCCCATAATGGCCCTCTTATGCCGGTGGCGCTGCGCAATGCTACTCCAACCCGCTTTGATGGCCCACCAAGAGTAGTGGCCCTCGGTTTCCAATTAGCCCAGGGCCATCTTATTGGGCCAAGGGACTTATTTGATGATCCCAGCTTTGATGAAGCCCGGCGCTTTTGCAATACAATCGCTGAATACCTTCGCCGCCACGGGCCATTTGAGCCCCATCGCCTTCCCATGGAGGAAATGGAATACACCACCCTCCCCCAGGTCCTGGCCAAATTGAAGGACCGCTTTGAAGACCTTTAACCAAAGCAGATGTGCCGATAACCGCACCTCAGACACTTGCGGCTTTCCCTTGCCTTTGGCTCCAGACCAAGGGCAAGGGTTTGTCTAATTTCTTCCAGGACTTTAACAAGCTCTGCCTTTAATTCCGGTGTGTAATTCACCCGGAAATATCCGTTTCTGTAGGCTATTATGCCATAGGGGGGAGCAGAGCCTGTGTTTTCCTCCACAAGGAGGCAATAAGCTATCAGCTGGAAAATGTGGGAAGCATAAGGGGAAACAGGTGAATGGCTGGATTTGACTTCCACGGGAACAAATCGGCCTTTTTCCTTAAACAGATAATCAGGCCGCCCCACCAGGCGATAACGAGGGGAGAAAAATTCCCGCTCGCAGCGTTCCCATTCTTCCGAATCAACCGATATGAGCTCCCCCCGGGGTAACCCCATGGTTCTTCTCTTGAGAATCACAAATATCAAAAGACCAGAAGCGATGGTAACCAGAATAAGCCCCAGTAGAAACATCCACTACCCTCATCGGAAATGGCCGCTTGTTTTACTAATAACCATTGTCTTAACCCTGAACGTCATTATGACCCATCACTTTTTCACCTCCCGCTTCCCGGGAGCCAACGATTTCTTTTCACGCTGGGAAGGGGCAAGGGTTTTCTGGCAAAAAGGGCTTAGCCCTTATTCAAGGGAGGCGACCCTTTCCATCCAGATAGGGATGTATGGCCGGCCAGCGCGCCCCGATGAGGACCAGGTGCTGTTCGCCTACCCT
>CAZZMI010000063.1:3614-10790 GCA_964655275.1 uncultured Anaerolineae bacterium
ATTGTGGCTTTGCATTGACCTCTACCGGTGGCATCCCCCTTTCCCACTCCTTATGCTGACCAACCTATGGGCCATCCTGTTTTACCACCAGGCCAGAGCTATTATCCTGGGTCAATTTGCTGTAGTAGTTTTCTTCTCCCTGGCCCTTTCCCTCTGGGCCCTGACCAGGAAAAAAGATGCTCTGGCTGGCATTTCCCTTGCTTTTACTACCCTCAAGCCTCAGATGGTCTTCCTCACGATCCCCTTCCTGCTTATATGGTCCATCCTCAGGAGGCGGTGGTTCCTGATCATAGCTTTTTCAGTGACAATGGCCCTGCTTCTGGGATTATCCTGGATTGCAGAACCACAATGGTTCCAGGGTTTCCTGCGCCAGGTCATGGCCTATCCAACTTACACCGCTTTCGGTTCTCCCGTATGGATTTTAACCTCCTACTATTTTTCCGCAATGGGGAAGCCCGCTGAAATCCTTCTAAGCCTCTCCTTGCTCGTCCTCCTGGGCTATTTCTGGAGCCGCGCTTTCAGGACCGATTCCGAACTCCTTTTCCACCGAGCCTTAGGTTTAACTCTGGTTGTAACTAACCTTATAGCTCCCCGCACTGCTACCACCAATTATGTAATCTTCATTATCCCCATAGTTTTCCTTTTCGCTCTTATACGCCGTTATTTCTGGATTGCGCTGGGTGAAATCCTGAGCCTTCCTGCCTTCTGGCTACTCTTCGCTTTCACCGTTAAAGGCAATTTTGAACAACCACCCATGTATTTGCCTTTGCCCTTCATCATGCTTCTGGCTCTCCTTTTTACTCCAGACTGCGCCTCAGGTTCACAGAAGCCACTGTAAGCATTCCTGCCCCCAGTATTATAAGCGCCAGGATCCTGGGCCACAGCGCAAAGAAACCCGCTCCTTTAAGCATAATGCTCCTTATTATGAAAAGGTAATGCTGGAGGGGGGTGAAGAAAGCGATAACTCTTAGGTATAAGGGCAAATTTTTGATCGGGACGATAAAGCCGGAAAAAGCGACGTCTACCATTACCTGGATGAACACGAAGAGAATAGCCTGCTGGGGATTGCGAGCCAGGGTTGATAGGGCAAGCCCCCAGCCCGATTCCACTGCCAGGAATAGGGCGGTGATAGCGCCCAGCAAGGCTGGAGAACCTCTGAAAGGAACACCGTAAACTTTTGTAGCCAGGAACAAAAGCAACCAGAAGTTCACGAAACCCACGAGAAAAGCTACAACCCCTTTGCCCAGAATTATTTCCTCCCGACGCAGGGGGCTAACCATAAGCTGCTCTATAGTGCCGAGTTCCCTTTCTCTGACAAGACTTATGGATGCGATAGCTATGGTTATCTGGTAAACGATAAATCCCACCATTGCAGGCAGAGTAAAGTGCCGCACATCGTAAGTAGGGTTAAAGAGGATGCGGCTTTCCAGCTTTATCCCACCGTTAACTTTTAGGCCAGCTTCCCTTAACCTGCTGGATGAAAAAGCCTCAATAGCCTCGTAAAGGCCCGAAAGCCCTAAAGAAGCTGGCGTGACAAAGGAGCCATCCAGAATGGCATAGATATCGTGAACCTCTGCGCCGAACCCCTGAGGTATGATGAGACCAAGGATAGCTTTACCTCTGGAAATCAGTTCTTCAAGTTCCTCCTGGCTCTGAGGATAAAAGGACACCTTGAGCCGGTGGGTTTCATCTACAAGCTTTATGAATTCCCGGCTTGCCGTTGATCTCTCCAGGTCAAGAACCGCAACTGGAATATCCTTTATTTCCCTCCCTGTGGCTTTGGTCATCAAGGCGAATTCAAACATGGGTATGAGGAGGACAAAAAAAGATAGGAGGACATTGCGACGCAATTGTATGAATTCCTTCCAGATAAGGTTTACAATCCGCATGATTTCAGCCCAGCCTTTTCCGAAAGGAAGCAAACCCCAGGATTATGGAAATAAGCCCGATGAGGATCAGCATGAGGGCTGGTTCCATTAGCTGAGCTATTCCCAGGCCCTTTAGCATTATTCCCCTATTGGCCTTTATGAAGTGGGTCGTACAAAGGGCATAAGAAGCTATAACGTCAATGGGGGATTCCTCCCTTAGCGGTAGAACAAGGCCAGCTATGAAGAAACTGGGCACTATGAAATAAATAAGGGTGATGAACATTGTGGCCTGCTGGTTTTTCACACTCTGGCCTATGAACAAACCCACCCCCATGCTGGCCAGGAAAAAAATCAGGCAGAACAGCAGAAAGTCTGCTAAGCTTCCCTTGAAGGGGATATTGAACCAGAAAATAGCCACTCCCAGGGTCAGGAAAGCGCTTATAAAGCCAATCCCCAGGTAAGACAGGAGCTTACCCATGAGATATTCCACACCCTTTACAGGCGAAGCCACCAGGGCTTCAAAGGTTCCGGTCTCCCACTCCTTTGAGAGGGACAGAGCCAGGGCCATAGCCGGCAATGTAAGGACTATAGCCATAAGTCCGGGGATAAGGGAAGTTCTGGATTCAAGGCTGGGATTATAGCGCGCACGATAGAGGAGCTGAAGAGAACGGGAGGGAAGCAAGGAGCTGGTAGCAATTTCCTGTCCGTAAGCCCTCACCATTGCCTGAAGGTCATAAAAAGTTCCGATCGCCTCAATCGGATCCATGCCGTCCACGAGGGCCTGTATGGTTTCTTCTTCCCCCCTATTTACCTGTGAGGTGAAGCCTGGACCTATAACCAAAACAACGTCCAGAGAACCACTGCGCAGTAATTCGTAAGCTTTATCATAACTCCAGACTTCACCCCTGTAGCGGTATCCTTCCGTAGCGGCTATCTTCTGGACAAATTGACGGGAAAGCTCTGTCCGGTCCAGATCCATAACTGCGAAGTTCACATTTTTTACTTCCAGGCCAAAAATAGAGCTCATTATCAGCAGAAGGAAAGAAGGGGAAATTATGACCAGGAGGATAGTCCTTATATCCCTGGCGATGTGTTTCAGCTCTTTAAGGAGAATGGCCTTCAGGCGTCTCAAGCTCACGTTTTTTATTATATTGCCCTTTCAGGCCTTGTCCAGCCGGCTAAGGGGTACTAAGGGGAAAAGCGGATGTGGATTACATCTCCGTCCTGAACTATGTAATCGCGGCCTTCAATGCGCACCAGGCCGCGGTTTCTGGCTTCGGCCCAGGAGCCCGCTTCCACAAAATCTTTCCAGTTTATCACTTCCGCCCGTATGAAGCCTTTCTGCATATCGGAATGAATCTTACCCGCTGCTTCCCACGCAGTGGTCCCGTAACGGATGGGCCAGGCTCTTACTTCCCGGCGTCCGGTAGCGGTGAAAAAAGTAATTAGCCCCAGAAGTTTGTAGCCTGCCCTCACAAGTTTGTTTAAACCTGGTTCCTCAAGCCCTATCTCTTTGAGGTAAGTTCTGGCTTCTTCCTCCGGCCAGCGGGCAAGTTCCTCTTCCAGAGGCGCGCAGATAACTACCGCCTCTGTCATTTCTTCCAGAGCTTTCTGTCGCACCCTGGAAGCCAATTCCCCCCCATCAGGCAGATCTTCTTCTGAAACGTTAGCCACAAATATCCTGGCCTTGCCTGTAAGGAGATTAAGCTCTTTGACGAGGGCTTGCCCTTCTTCCCCATCCCAGCTTGCAGCTCGCTTGCCCAGAGCCAGGTGTTCGCGTAAGCTTTCTAAAAGTTCTATGGTCTCTTTAAACTCTTTGGGATGAGCTTTAGCTGCGCTCCTCACTTTAGCCAGGCGGTTCTCCACCGTTTCCATATCAGCCAGGGCCATCTCCGTGTCCAGGACTTCTATATCGGTTATAGGGTCAATCTCTTGAAACGGGTGAGGTACATCGGGGGCACGGAAGCAGCGCACCACCATGGCGATGGCATCCACGTTTCGGATGTGGCCCAGAAATTTGTTCCCCAGCCCTTCTCCCCTGTGAGCCCCTTTCACCAGGCCAGCAATATCCACGAACTTTATGGTGGCAGGGGTCACCGTCTCTGGCTTCACCACTTGTGCTACTGCCAGAAGGCGCTCATCAGGTACAGCCGCTATCCCAACGTTGGGTTCAATGGTGGTAAAAGGATATTTTGCTACGGCAGCATTGGCTTTAGTGAGAGCATTGAACAGGGTGGATTTTCCGGCATTCGGAAGGCCCACTATTCCAATTTCCAAACTCATGATTCCTCCGGAAGCTTTGCTCTCTGAGCTTTGGGGATGGCCAGGAAGAAGGTACTTCCTTTACCGGGATGGCTTTCAACCCAGACTTTTCCCCGGTGCTTCTCCGCCACTGTTTTCACCAGGGCCAGGCCGAGGCCGCTACCCCTTATGCCCATGGATTCAGCATCCTTGCCCCGGTAGAATTTTTCAAAGATGCGTGGCTGTTCGGAGTAAGGGATTCCGATGCCCGTATCTTGCACCCTGAGCACCCAGAAATTCCCCGCTTCATCTACTGACACCGTTATCTTTCCTGAGGCCGGGGTATATTTTATGGCGTTATCCAGAAGATTAACTATAGCTCGCTTCACGAATTCCCGGTCACCGGTAAAGGGGTAAGCTTCTTCCAAGTTTACCTCTATGGATAAGCCTTTTTCTTCAGCCCTCTCTGCCACTTCGGTTACGGCTTCTTCCACCAGAGGGCCAAGCCAGCAAGGAGAAAGTTTCACCATACCTGCTTCCATCCGGCTTATGTCCAGGAAATTCCTGACTAACCGACTTAAGTGCTCCACGTTCCTCAGGAGTTTCTCCACAATTTCTAACTGCTTTTCGTTCAGTTCCCCAAGCTCCTTCAGAGTTTTGGCGTAATCCCTGATCAAAGTGAGGGGTGTATGAAGATCGTGGAATACGATTTCCAGGGATTCTGTTCGGAGACGTTCTTCTTCTTTAAGTGGGGTAATGTCTCTCAAGGCGATAACCCAGCCCCTGAAGTTCCCGCCTTCCGTAAGGGGGTAAGCTTTTGCATGAAAAGTAACACCCTGGCGGGAGGGTATTTCAGCCTGGATTGGGGTTTTGGAACCTTTGAGTTGCTCCAGGAATTCTTTCCACGGTAAATCCCTCAATTTTTCTGCAAGAGGCAAACCCCGCAAAATCTCACCCTTTATCCACAAGGCCTCTTCCGCCGCCGGGTTCATAGTTACAAGCCTGCCCAATTCATCTATTACCAAAATAGGGTCAAGAGTGCTTTTGAGGATGGCCTCAAGATAAGCCTTTTGTCTCTCAAGGCCATTGAAAAGTTTGATGTTTTCAGCCATAACAGCCAGTTGTCCAGCCACGGTGTTTATGAGGTTCAATTCCATGGAGGAGATATGCAGTGGATGGGAGAAGGTGAACCACAGGACTCCGTTTTGCAAGGGTATGCCTATGGCCGATCTTGCTCCGACTTCCTGAAGGACTTCCCTTAAAACAGGAGGAGCTTCCCGGACAAATGGGATTATTACAGGATTATTTTGCACTATAAGAAGCCTGGAGCATGCGCTCGGCGGCCTTCCCTTTTCCTCACGCCATACTCTTCCCTGGGCAATGCAGCTATCCACAAGCCCGTTTTTATCAAGAATAATTAAAGCTACCCCTGCAGCCTTTGTGAGCTCTCTTAGCCCGGAGAGGAGAACCTCAATGCCTTTCTCCAGTTCTGGAATTGAGAGGGCTTTCTGGCTTACTCTGAGGAGGGTATATGATTCATCAAGCCTCTGTTTTAGATACAAACGCATCCTTTCCAGTACCCTGGCCAGTTTTCCGATTTCATCTTCCCTTGCCAGATGAAGGCTTTCATCCAGATCACCGCTGGTCAGGCGTATGGCCCTGCGGGAAAGTTCCTCAAGGGGGCGAACGAAGCGAGATGTAAGGATTGAGGCAAAAATCATTATCAAAAGCAGGATTAAAAGGTGGGCCAGGGCAAAGGAGGCCATGGATCTGCTCACTCTGCTAACAATTTCCCTGTAGGAAGTGAAAGCCAGGGCTTCCTCATTGCTTCGGACAAGCTTGTCCTCAAAGCTTTCTGGAATTCCAGCCGAGCACAGGAGTAGGCCGAGTTCTTTTTCCTTCAAGCAGATGTTGGGGGTTCCTACGGGCACCCTTATGAGGATTTTTGCACTATCATGGTCTGAGCTTCGTATCACCGAGAAAGCCCAGCCACCATCGTTAGGGAAGGGTCTTGAAAGAGGCCAGGAATTGTTCAGCGCTTCTTCCTCTTCCTGAGAAAGGTTGCTGGGAAAACTGCCCTCCTTAATAACAAGGCAAGAGGAAAGGCAAATGCGCTTGATAGCTTCAGTTCGGTCCAGGTCAGGTAGGGAGGCCAGGTAATTGGCCAATGTCTCTGCTACTTTGAGGGAAGAGGAAAGACCAAAGAGATTCTGCTCTAAATTTTTCTGGGCGACTTTGAGTTCCTCATTCGTCTTTACAAAAGTAACAAGGGTGATGGAAGCCAGAGAAACCATAAGGTATAAAGCCAAAAGCCAGGCTCCAAAAGCCAGTGCTGTGCTTTTAGCCAGGGGGGAAACCTTGTCGGAGCTGATAGGAAGCGGTTTGTAGAAAGGGGAAAGCTGGAAGAATAGAGCCTCCACAATGGCTGCAACAGCAGGCAGGAAAAATTTCACCAATAAGATAAGTTTTCCGCTTACATATAACTCTGGCACTGAAGCGAGGGCAAAAGCCAGAGGGGAAGGCCATGCTAACAGCGAAACCAGAGCTGAGGCCACCACTGGTTTCCTAAGCAAGCGGGGTAAGGGATCGGAGTAATCAAGGGTCATGAGAAAGCCCATTAAGCAACCGAAGAGGACTTCGCTACCGGCATTGAACCAGGGCGTTTTCCCCGTAATTACCCCTGAAAGGCTTCCTATCAGGGCTACCAAAGTGGCCGACCAAACCCCATCAACGGAAGCAATTATCAGAGGTAAAGGTGTTAAGAAGGGTGAAAGGTTCGGGAATTGATGCAAAAAGGCACAGACGAGGGACAGGGGTAAAACTTTGGCCTTTAACCTAAAAGCCGAGAACCTTGAGTAAAGGATTGCGAAGATAATAACAGCATATAAGGGTAAAATGGCCCAATTTTCCGAGAAACCCATGCCCGGTGCCTCTGGGAAATCCCCAATTCCTATTTTAACACTTAACATTAGATTGAGCAAAATCGCTCAAAAAATCCGGCCTTTAAGCTATTTTTGTTCCAGGGGAGGAGGGGCATCTCGCAGCTTACCCGGGGAAGGGGATAGCC
>CAZZMI010000064.1:0-10460 GCA_964655275.1 uncultured Anaerolineae bacterium
TCCCGGGGGGAGTGGGGGGTGTCCCCCCAGATTTTTTCAAAGAAGGGGCAAGCCGCCACCATTAGCAATGGGCCAGCGAGTGGGACGCAGAACCCTGGCAAACCCTCAGCCCACGAGGGTGGGAGAAAAAAAAGGTGCAGGGGGGTAGTCCCCTGCCGGAAGAATCAGGGGTATCCCCCGAACTTTTGGGCATAAAATGAAAAAGCCCTGGTTCGCCGCCTTGCCTTATCGGCAATGTTCAGCTATAATTTAAATGGGCCGGTGGCGGAATGGCAGACGCGGGGGACTTAAAATCCTCTGGGTGATCCCCGTGCGGGTTCAAATCCCGCCCGGCCCATTAAAAAATTATTACAACGGAGATGTAGAATCAAAATGCTGAAAATTTACCCCAACCTTGAGGGAAAGTTGGAAATTCTGCAGGGATTAAGGGAACGCTATGGCCTGAAGAATGGCACTGGTTTCCTCGTTGAAATGACCGATATAGGAGTTGTGCTTCACCCTCTGGTTCCTGATGTCAGGAAAATTTACGTGGAAATAACCACCAGATGCAACCTCAATTGCCGCACTTGCGTCCGCAATATCTGGGCTGAGCCGCTTCAGGATATGGATACGACCACTTTTGAACGCCTTGTGGCACAGCTTAAAGATCTACCTGAAATCAGCGAAGTTTTCTTCGGAGGATATGGTGAGCCTCTGTACCACCCGCATTTCCTGGACTTTGCAGGTGCCTTGAAGGAACTCAAGTTGAGGGTGGGGGTGAGCACAAATGGAACCCTGCTGGATGAAGTCAAGGCCGAAGCCATGGTGCATCTGGGAATTGACTCTGTCATTGTCTCCATTGATGGCGTGAACCCCGAAACTTTCGCTGATATAAGGCAAGGGGCGGAACTCAAAGCAGTGCTGGATAACATTTCCAGGCTTAATGCTGTAAAAGAAAAAATGCGTTCTCCATTGCCAAGAATAGGAATTGAATTCGTTGCCCTTAAGAGCAATGCGGATGAAATCCCACTCCTGCCGGCCCTGGCCAAAAAGCTTGGAGCTTCCAGGGTACTGGTGACGCATGTCCTTCCCCATACCCTTGAAATGGCCGCTGAAGCCCTATATGGTCGCAATGAGGTCCCACCATTCCCTTCTCTTCCAGGATGGCCTTTTAGAAGTGGGGATTGGCTCCTCTGGGGTGTGGTTGAATTCCCCAGGATGAACTGGGGGGCTGAAAGGCGTTGCCGCTTCATTGCTTCCAACGCTCTGGTAATAGGATGGGATGGTGGTGTTAGCCCCTGTTATGCTCTTTCCCACTCTTACCCTTACTACATTTTCGGAAGGCGTAAGGAAGTGAAACGTTACACTTTTGGGAACATAAACCAGAAACCCCTGGCTGAAATCTGGACTTCCGAGGATTATGTGCGCTTCCGGGCTGAAGTCAGGCGTTTCCATTTCCCTTCCTGCGTGGATTGCCATCTCAGGGACACTTGCGATATCACCGCTTCCAACGACGGCTGCTGGGGTTGGTGTCCATCCTGCGCTGATTGCCTTTGGGCCCAGGACATAATCCGCTGTCCATAAAGGAGGTAGAATGCTTATAGAAGGTTATGAATTGGATGTTTTCACCCCTCCCTGTGAGCCGGGAGCCGAGCGCTTCAGTGCTATAGCTAAGCTCAGGAATGACATCCGGGAGGTTTTTCCATATTTAAATTCAGTGCTGAGGGGAGCCGTTTATGAGCCCAATGTGCCATCGGTAAGCTGGAGAAAAGCTGGGCATTATGTGGTTTTCCATCCCAACCAGATAGCTGTGAGCAATGTTGAAGACCGGGATAAGGCCATTAAAGAGGTAGAAGGGCTAATAGAACTGGTGAATAAAATTTGGGAGCAAAGGCACGAAATTAAGCCCAGTTACGAAACTCGCCGTCGTCCGGGGCCGATGGAGGTTTATAAGCTGCTGCCCGGAACCAATTGCAAAGCTTGCGGTCAGCCCACCTGTTTCGTTTTCGCTACCAAACTGGTCGCTGGGCAGGTCAAATTGGACGATTGTCCTGTGTTAAAGGAGCCGGAATATTCGGAAAGAAAAGAGAAACTATTGGACCTCATTCCAGAGGATATGCCTGCCCTTGGTCCAAAAGAAACGTAAACGGTTTTGCCTGAGTTCAACGGGATGGATTGACGTTTATCCCGGGGTGATGATTTTCAGGGTTTTAATCTCATGTCCTCGCATCAGGAAGAAGGCTTTTCTCCCCTCAATTCTGAGGGGAGTCAGGGGCTCTTCCAGCAAGTTCGTTTCCCAGGCTTCCTTAAGTTCGCCCCATAAAGCAACGTAACCCGATATTTCATCATCGGTTGTATTCCATAACCGTATCACAATCCCCTTTCCGTCCTCTGCTCCTTTTACAGAGCTTACTACAGCCTGCAGTGGGTATACTTCCAGGAAGCTAAAGTAGGAAGGCAAATTTCCCTCCCCTTTAACCCTGTCTGCCAACAGAGGGCGGGTGAAAGCTTCGGCTTCAAGCCACGGAAATGCTTCCCACCAGTTTCCCTGGAAAGGTGCGAGAGCGTATTCAAAGACGTGCATACCCGGACACTGGGCTTCTGGCACTTCGTAAGGGGGACCAGCATGCCCGAGCCGTGAGCGCAAATCGTCTCTTGAAAGCCATCCTACGCACCTTAGCAGGGTGAGGAAAATCGTTCCTTCAGGGGTAACTTCGTATTCCGGCAGGCCTTTGTTCAAAAGGGCTAATCCATACCCCTCACCCTGGACCACCAGGAAACGCTCCTGAGGGTAAGTGTTCACAGGAGCTTCAAATGGGCTTATAGCTTCAGGCAAAGATGTAGGACGAGACACCAGAGCGAAAGCGCTTTCGGCAATGGAGTTCTGGCATGGGAAACCTGCCGGAAAGGCAACCCTGAGGCGATGATCACGAGCTCTGTTTTCCACCACTGTGCGGAACTCCACCCGCTTTACCTTCCGTTTGAGGGTAATATATGTGGTCAATGGGCAAAATACTTTCCTGCGGGTGCGGCGCTTTCGATCTGCGGTAAGGCTCTGAGGTATGAGAAAACGATGCCTTATCCTGATAGTTGCCCAATCCCGGAAGTCCTCAACGATGTCCACCTCGGGCTTCAAATGCAAAGTTGTGAAAACTTCCTGGCTTTCCGGTGGCTCAAAATTGTATTCATCGCCTGCATCCCCTGCATCTTCAAAGTAGCCAAGGTTTTCGTAAACGGCCCCGCTTTCTTTATCCATAACTCTGATGGTCCCGTTCTCCATGACTTCCACTCGCAGAAATTCGTTTTCCATCGTCGTTGAGTTCAGGAGGATTTTCCCCTCCATTGGTTGAGTATAATTTCCGGGGAGCAGACGGTAGAGTTTGTAACCCCAGGGGGGAATATCCTCGGCCAGGAATGAGATTTTGACTTTCTCCACATGCTTCACCCCAGCCAGGATATCCCTGCTATCCAGGACCCTTTCCCCGGTCTGGAAGGGGGTTATTTTCCCCTCCGGAGATAAGAGAACACAGCGGCTCAGGTCCAAATCTTCAGGCCCTGGTTCCTGAGCCCGACCTTGAGGTGGTTGAAGCCTCGGCTCAATCCACACATCGGCTACATCTGTACGGTGGGATGAAGTGGGGTTAAAAACCAGGATGTTTACCCCTTCTCCGCCTTGAACTTTTTCCCCAATCCTCCGGAGGTAATCGTTTGCCACTTCTCTCGCCACTTGCTTTACCTGAGCAAACCTTGTAACCATTTCCTGGTGCACTTCGTCCACTGATGTGCCGCAGATAGAATCATGGAAATGGTTTTTGAGAAGGAGCTTCCAGGCTTGCCTGAGGAAACCCTGGGGGTATGGCTCCCCAAGGATTTTGGCAAAAGCGGAAAGTGGTTCGGCGTAGAAGTTGAGGAGGGTGAAAGCTTGATGGTTCATCTGCTTAAGGTAAATCCGAGTTGAAAGCACTCCCGGAAGCAAGGGGGCAAAGAAAGGTGTGCGCAGCTCGCCTTTTATCACCTCCAGCTCCTGGGTTTTATCCAGAAGTCGGAGATAATCTTCAAGGGAGCTAATGACAAAAGAACAGCCCATCTCGGCCGATAACTTCTCCAGGATAGAGGGCAATTCTTTCTGAGGACCCATGTGGTCACATCCAGCCATTAGCAGTACAGCCTCAGTTGTAGAGAGGCCTTTCAGAAAATCCAATAGAGAGCCGAGGCCCTTGAAAGGGCCAAACTCAAATTCTTCCGGGTCATAGGTTAAATTGCGAGCATTACAGTAAGAAGCGGCAAACCAGTGGGTAAGAACTCTGGAACCATCGGGTGCTTCCCACCAGAACTCGGTTTTTTGAGGAGCTACCCCACGGGTGAGGAAAGCGGTTTCTATCCCGAAACCACGCAATATCTGGGGCATTTGGGCCACATGCCCGAAAGGATCGGGTAAATAGCCGATTTTCATCGTTCCGCCCAGGGTTTGCCCTACTCTGTGGCCCTCCAGCAAGTTACGGACCAGCGCTTCCCCTCCTGCAAGGAATTCGTCAGGCATGGTATACCAGGGGCCTGTGGAGAGGCGTCCCCGAGCTATAGCTTTCTTGAGCTCCTCCCTCTTTTCTGGGCGGATTTCTAAGTAATCTTCGGCAATGATGGCCTGGCCATCCAGCAAGAAATGCTTGAACTTTTCGTCTCTCTCCAGAAGGTCCAGGATTTCATCCAGCATTCGGACCAGGTAATACCGGAACCGTTCAAAGGGGAAATACCATTCCCTATCCCAGTGAGTGTGGGGAACAACAACCACCATCATCGGCTGGCCTCCCGCTTTGGTTTTCTCAGGCCCCGCCAGATAAAGAAAGCCACGAGAGCAAAGGGCAAGCTAACCGGAACAACCACCACTATAATCCAGATAGCTGCATCTACCAGGAACTGGAAAGTTTTTACCAGAGCTCTGCTTGCGCGCCAGAGGGTCCGGGCAGGTTTCCAGGTTGTGGGAGCTACTGGCTGAGCCAGGATGCTGGGGGTAAGGTTAACCACGATGGTGGAAAAGTTTGTCATCTGCTCCAGATATTTCATCCGGCCTTTTACCCTTTCAATCTCCCCCCTTATCTGTGTAAGCTCCCGATACACAGCCATTATATCCTCGGCTTTTCCCGAACGTTCCCTAACGGTAGCCAGCAGTTCTCTCAATTCTTTTTCCGTAGCCTCCAGGTTCCTGAGGCGAGCTTCAAGGTCCACATATTCTTCGGTCACATCTTGGCCTGATACTGATTCACTCAGGATATCAACGGCCAACTTTCTTAAGGATTCCAGAGTTTCCTCAAACTTCGCCGCCGGTACCATTATGGTGAGCTGAGCTTTTAAGCTTTCACCCTCTTTCCATACGCTGGATTGATGCAAATAACCGCCTTTTTCCAGTGCTATGGTTTCAATCCTGGAAATGGCCTCTTTTGTATCCAGCACTACCAGGGAAAGTTCGGCACGGCGGATTATCATCCTTTCGGTTAGAGATGGGAAGGCCTGGCCAGCCAGTTCCATAGGTACCCCCATTGGGGTTGGAATGGGAACTTCCCCTCTTTCAGAGGGTATAGCTTTAGGGGGCAAAGGTGTTGGGGCTTTGCAGCTAACTGCAGCAAATATTGCTAAAATGAGCAGGGGGAAAAACTTTTTCATTGCTTAACCTCCCTTTTCAGTTTTCATGGTTAAAGACGCTGATCAGGCTTGAATGGTTCCTTCCAGAAGCCGGCGCATTGTGTCCAGCTCTTGCAGTTAGGGCCAGCGCTGGCGATAACTGAAGCCAAAAATGGGTTTTATTGCCCCGGGCATTGGACAAAATCGGCAGATTGGTGTATTATAAATAAAAACTTTGCAGGGGAGGTGTGCATTGCCTAACACAAAGTCGGCTGAAAAGGAGTTGAGAAAGGCTCAGAAAAGGCGGTTGAGGAACATGTATTATCGTTCCAGGGCCCGCACTTTCGTTAAGAGGGTGCGGAAACTTCTGGCTGAAGGTAAAATTGAAGAAGCACGGGAAGCTCTTAAGCTCGCCATAAGCGCTCTGGATAAAGCAGCTGAGAAAGGGGTTATTCACAAAAACAATGCTGCTCGCCGCAAGTCCCGTCTGATGAAATTGTTCAACGCTTATGTTTCCAGAGCGGCTGCTTAACTTGCCTTCCTTAAAGTTCTGGCAAGCCCCGGAGGCAAAAGCCTAAGGGGCTAATTTTTTGTTATGCAGGAGAAACCTTTAATCGTAAGTTTAGAAGACCCGAGATGCCTGGATCCTTCCCTGGTCGGTTTCAAGGCTGCTAATCTTGCCAGGGCCATCAGAGAGGGTTTCCCTGTCCCGCGGGGTTTTTGCCTCACCATCTTCGCTTCCCAGCTCTTGAGGGGAACTACCGATGAATTCCCTGCAGTCCTTCGTGAAGAAGTTAAAAGATTTCTCAACACCCTCCCCCGCGGCAAGCTGGCTGTGCGTTCTTCTGCTACCATTGAGGACTCAATTCAATTTTCTTTTGCTGGTCAAGCCTCCTCTTTCCTCAATGTTACCCCTGAAAATCTGGAGGAAACGGTCTTAAAATGCGTGGCTTCTCTGGATAATCCCTGGGCATTAGCTTACCGTTCTTCTCACAATTTGCCTGCGGGGGAAATGGCTGTCCTCATCCAGTGGATGGTCCCCGCGGATAAAGCAGGTGTGGCTTTCACCCGTGATCCTCTCACAGGGGAAGAGGCCGTGGTAATTGAAGCCGTGAGGGGGCTCGGAGAAGCATTGGTAAGCGGATCAGCCCAGCCTGAGCAATTCCGCGTCAGGAAAGGCGAAGAGCCTAAGGGTGGAGAAATACTATCGCCGCAGGAAGCGAAAGCGGTTGCGGAAATGGCCCTGGCTCTTGAAAAAGTTTTTGGTTCTCCTCAGGATGTTGAATGGTGTTATTCAGAAGGTAAGCTTTTCCTCCTTCAAACAAGGCCCCTTACAACGGAGGGGTCACTCCGGTTGAAGGCCTGGCGCTTTTTCACGGAGCCCGGGGGAGATGAGACCTGGACCAGTGGGTTCTTCAATGAGCGTTTCTCTGAACCCATTTCCCCTCTGGGCTGGAGCATAATAAAACCTCTGGTAGAGGAACTGGCCTTTCGCGACCCGCTCCGTTACATGGGTTTCCGTAACGTGGAAAAGCTGCGGGTTACAAGGCTTTATTTTGGTAGGCCTTATGTGAACCTGGCTCTGTTCCAGACGATATACAGGCCTTTCCCCGATTGGCTTTTGCCCGAGGGGGTTAAGGGGTATTTCCCCAACAGGGATGCCAGCATTCGCAAGGGAGTTCGCCTCCCCCTCTCTTTCCCCTTCTCCCTTGTGCGCAATTTTCTGCGGGACCCCATCAATTGGTCACCTTTGAACTTCCTCCTCTGGAGACGCTACACCTTACTTCACCAGGTTGAACTTAAATCTATGAAAGAAGCTTTTGAGGCCGTTGCCCCGGACAACCTGATGGGATTGTGGTCCCTGATGGAAAAAGCCCAGGCTCTGAACCGAAGTCTTCTATCCATCCATCGCTGGAGCCTTGTCTGGGCCGACATAAGCTATAATTTCCTTAAACTTTTCCTCAGGCTCTGGCTGGAGCCTGGAAAAGCTTCAATAGCTGCATCCCGGTTCCTTTCCGGCCTGGGCACCAAAACGGCGCAGATGGGACGGGCCTTTCTGGAAGCCCTGAAGGACCCTAACCGGGAAGAGGCTTTGAGGAAGTTCCTTCAGATTTATGGGCACCGTGCTTTTTCCCTGGACCTCTATAGGCCAACTTTTGCCGAAAACCCGGAGCAGCTCCTCCGGCTTGCCCCATCTCAGGAGCCTTGCCTTGAAATTGACAGGCCTCAGAGCCCGATTTTTAAGGATCCCCTGAGAAAGGCTTTCCTGCGCCTCTTCCTTTCGCTGGCTAAATTATACGCTTTCTTGAGGGAAGAACAGCGCTTTTACTGGCAGGAAACTCTGGCCTTCATGCGCAGGGTGGCTTTAAAGATCGGGGAAAGCCTGGAAAAGCAAGGCAAATTGAAGGAACGAATCCTTGTTTTCTTCCTCACCTGGGACGAATTGAAAGGAGCATGTTATGGTGAGCAAATTCCTGCGGCCCTGGCTGAGGCCAGACGCAAAGTCTTTGAGGAATTGGAGAAAATGGACCCGGCAATAGCTTATCCTCTTTTCCTCAGAGGGGAAAAACCCCTTGAGGAAAGAGCAAGCTGGGATGGGGTAGCAGTAAGCCCCGGGATAGCTTCTGGCCCGGTCAAAATTGTCTTAACGCCCTCTGAATTGGAGAAAGTAGCCCCTGGCGATATCCTCGTGGTTAAAGCAATAGACCCGGGCTGGACTGTGGTCTTTGGGCGGATAAAAGGCCTGGTGATGGAGGTGGGAGGCCAGCTTTCCCATGGGGCAATAGTGGCTCGGGAATATAATATTCCGGCGGTCACGGGGATAAGAGGGGCAACCTCTGCCCTTAAGGATGGCCAGCACGTAACCGTGGATGGTTATTCAGGCAAAGTTATCCTCATTTTGCCCGAATATAAAACCGGCCTGAAAGGGAGGGAAAATGCTGGAGAAAGACATAGCTGAAATACTCATTGATGAGAGAACTCTCCAGGCCAGGATCCGGGAACTGGGGGAGCAGATTTCCCGGGATTACCAGGGCAAAAGGCCTGTGCTGGTGGGGGTTCTCAAGGGGGCTTTCATGTTCATGGCTGACCTCATTCGCCATATTTCTGTCCCCCATGAGGTGGATTTTATGGCTACCTCCAGCTACGGTGCTGCTACCGAAACCAGCGGAGTAGTCCGCATTTTGAAAGATCTGGATACCCCTATCTCCGGCAGGCATGTCCTCATTGTAGAGGATATAATTGACACAGGCCTTACCCTTGATTACCTGACCCGGATCCTCAAAGCTCGCAACCCCGCATCCCTTCGCATCTGCACTCTCCTGGACAAGAGGGAGCGACGCCGTATACCCATACCCCTGGACTACGTAGGCTTTGAAATCCCTAACAAGTTTGTTGTAGGCTACGGTCTGGATTTTGGAGAACTTTACCGTAACCTTCCCTTTATAGCTGTTCTCAAACCTGAAATTTACCAGGGACCAAACGCTTCCTGAAGGGAGATTGACGGTGGAACCCCTGCGTGGTAAAATAAGTTAACCTACGATTGGGGAGGGAAAATGGGACAGGTTTATGTTTCCGACCATCCGCTGGTCCAGCATAAACTTACCCTTCTGAGGGACATAAATACTGAACCGAAACGTTTCCGTGAACTTCTGAAAGAAATTACCTGGCTGCTCCTTTACGAGGCCACCAGGGACCTTAAAGTGGAGGAAAAACCTGTAACTACCCCCCTGGGTACGGCTGTAGGAATACGTATTACCGAAGAAATAGCTTTCTGCCCGATCCTAAGAGCGGGCCTCGGAATGATAGAACCGGCCCTTGAACTAATACCGCGTGCTCAGGTCTGGCATATCGGAATTTACAGAGACCACAAAACCCTGACGCCCATTGAATATTACACGAGCTTGCCCACGAAAGCTACTGCCCAGGTTGCTATCATCTTAGACCCGATGCTGGCAACTGGCGGATCAGCCATAATGGCAGGCAACCTCCTCAAAGCCATCGGTGTTCCAAGGATAAAATTCGTTGGGGTGATAGCAGCTCCAGAAGGCCTTGACAAGCTCTACAAAGCCCACCCTGATATGGATGTTTTCGTGGCCGCTGTAGACAAATACCTCACCCCTGAACCTCAGAAACCCGGCGATCCCCCAGCCGGCTACATTGTTCCAGGCCTTGGAGATGCCGGGGACCGCCAATTTGGGACAGGCTGAAGATGGCACGTCCTTCCTGGGATGAATACTTCATGCGGATAACCCGCCAGGTAGCTGAGCGTTCTACCTGTCTCCGCCGCCAGGTAGGGGCTCTGATCGTAAAAGACAAACGTATCCTTGCTACGGGCTACAACGGTGCTCCAAAGGGCTTGCCCCATTGTTTGGATATAGGATGCTTGCGGGATAAAGAGGGGATCCCTTCCGGTTACCGTCAGGAGTTATGCCGGGGCCTTCATGCCGAGCAGAATGCCATAATCCAGGCTGCTTACTACGGGGTGCCCATTGAAGGTTCCGACCTTTATACTACCCACCAGCCGTGCATAACCTGTGCCAAAATGATAATAAACGCAGGCATAAAAAGGGTAGTATACGGTGCCCCTTACCCGGACGATCTCGGAAAGCAAATGCTTCAAGAAGCCGGTATAGAGCTGGTTTATTTCCCCTTAGAAGGAGAATAGCTTGAGAGATTGGTTTTCCCGCCTCACCCAGGCCCAGAAGTTAACCTATGGCTTCCTTTTAGCCATAATCCTCGCCACTATACCCTGTTACTGCCTTGGGTTTCTGGCTCTGGCCTTTGCCCCGGCCCGAAAACCCGTAAGCACACCCATCATATGGCCCTCCCCTATACCCACCTTAACTCCTACTCATACCTCCACC
>CAZZMI010000065.1:0-10187 GCA_964655275.1 uncultured Anaerolineae bacterium
TAGCCCACGAGTGGGACCCAAAACCCCAGCAAACCCTCAGCCCACGAGGGTGGGGAAAAATGGATGTGCAGGGGCTAAAGCCCCCTGCCAGGGGGTTTGGGGGATGTGCCACCCAAAGTTTTTCAAAAGGTGAATTAATTTTCCACAAGCGCCGCTATAAGTTCACCGGGAGCGCGGGTGGGGCGGCCAGTTGAATCCAGGAAGGCTCCTGTGGACCAGGCTTTCGCCACAAGTTCCCCGGTGGCACATTTGTAAATTGCATGTTCCCAAGTGCCGTGGGTGCGGGCCATCCCAGCAAGCCGGCTCACTATCTCCAGTTCATCTCCGTCTAAGGCAGGTTTAATGTATTCTATCTCCGCCCGCACCTGAACAATAGTTATACCAGCTTCTTTAAGCCGAGAGTATGGGTAGCCGGCTGAAACCATAGCCTCAAACTTGGCCTGCTCCAGCCAGTTTAAATATACCGCATTATTCACATGCCCCGCAGAATCCAGCTCATACCGCTGAACCTTGCGGAAGTGGTGGAACACTTTTGCGTTCTCCACATGCTTCTCGCCCCGCATTGGCTTTAAATCCCTCACCGCAATTTCCCCATTGGGGCGAAAGACCTCCCGCATTTCTTCAGGCATCCTCATAGGGCGACCACTTTTAGCATCCAGAAGGACCCACCGGCTTCTGGCTCTGGCTATTAAGGCCCCATCGCTCCGGCGGGTCAGGAGATACTCCCGAAATGTAGAGGCGGGGGTTATCTGACTGACCCATGTGGTAACCTCAATTACATCACCATAAAAAGCCGGGGCCACGTGTTCAAGGATAGTGTGCTTTATAATCCAAAGCCATCCCTTTTCTTTGTACTTATCCAAAGTATAACCTGCACTTTCCGAAGCCTCCATAGCTGCCTGTTCACAATACCGGAGGTAAACGGCATTGTTTACGTGGCCCAGGCTATCAAGCTCGTAAAGGCGAACTTTGAATGGTACAGTGTGTACGTAAGTCATTCCTGCTCTCTCCGGGCAAAAATCCTGTAATCTATGTCCGGAAAGGGATTATCAAGGCGGGAAATTTCCGCAACGAATTCCCGGTCCTCAGGGGACATTTTACCACGGCGGGCAATGGAGATAAGATGGTTGAAACGAGCTACATGCTGCTGGAAACGCGCTGTGGCATAATCTTTGGCCTGGCTCGTGCTTATGAGGAAAGGCCAATCGCTGGCCTGGAGGAGCAAAAGTTCCCGCGCTGCCTGGTTGAGGACTTCCCGCATAGGCTCAGAGGCATCGGGATAAAGCTTCACCATCTCCTCCATAGTCCGTTCAGCATTGTGAATAAGAGGCCACATCCATTCCGTCTCAGGGTTCAGCCATGTCCAGTGGGCACCCCCGAGTCCCCAGGAGCTTTCCGGAATGGCCATCGCCTCAGTCGGAGGAAACCTTTCCAGGTATGAGGAAGGTGTGGTCAGTTCCACTTCAGGATCGTGGTAAAGGGAACGCAAAACTTCCTTTAGCCAGAGGATGCCCTCAAACCACCAGTGCCCGAAAAGTTCTGTATCGTAAGCTGAAACTATTATCCCATACTGGCCGGTGCTCCGATGGAAGTTGGCAAGCCTTTCTTTAACCAGCCCGCAGAAATGGTCCACATGAAGTCTTACTTGCCCCTTAGCTCTTTCCGGATCATAAAGCTCTTTTTGACCCAAATCTACCTGAGCCCCTGTTACCCTCCAGTATTTGAGGCCCGAATGCTCGTCTTTGCGGTGAAATTCCCGGTAGAGGTAATCTCCCGGGTAACCGTAGGTGGCAGACCAGACCTGAAGACTTGTGCCTTCATCCCGACCAAAGACTGCTACCCTGGCAGCCCGAATGTAGTAGGGGCGAAAAGTAGTGCCTCTGCGGATGGTAGGCAATTCATCGGTTTTAAGGACAAGCCTTCTCCTCGGGACTCCTCCGTAAGGACCTACCACATCGCCTGCCACCTTGCCCACCATCCTCCCACCTTCTATAACGTAGGAGTCAGTGAAAAAGAAATGAAGGTTTAGGTCGGCGAGGAATTCTTCCAGCCCGGGTTTGTAGTAAGAATGCTTTATCGGCTCTCCCGGCCTTGGGTCCCTCATGTATCCCGGGCGATATCCACATTCAGGAAGCCATATTCCCCTGGGCATTCTGCCCATATGCCTGTAATAGGTTTGGACTCCTACCCTGAGCTGGGCATAAATGCTGGAATCCTGGTCCAAAAGGGGAAGGTAAGCATGGGTAGCGGCGCTGGTGAGCACCTCCACAAAGCCTTCGTCCTGGAGCCTCCGGAAAGCCCCCAGGAGATCCTTCCCGAACCGACCGGTATAGCTTTCAAGGATGCTTGAATACCAGTTCCTGTAAAAGAGGGCAAGGGAGGCTATCGCCTCCTCCCCCCGGTTTATATGGATTTTGTAGTCTTCTTCAGCCAGCTGAATTCTCTCTTCAAGGTAAGTGGTAAAGTGCTTCTTTACATCCTCATCAGCCAGCTGTTCCATCAGGATAGGGGTTATGCCGATAGCGAGGCGGAAATCAACCCCTTCCTCACGCAGGTCGTAGAGGGCATTGAGGAGGGGGGTATAAGTTTCAGCGATGGCTTCATGAAGCATTTCTTCTCCGTGAGGCCAGCGGCCTGCCATCCGAACGTAGGGAAGATGTGAGTGGAGGACAAAGGTGAAAGCTCCCAGTGCCATCATTTCCTCCTGTAAGTGTGCCGGTATATGAGCAAAGCCAAAGCTAAAATAATACAGCCCGCCGAGATAAGCTGGGCTACCGGTATACCCCATGCTCTCCAGGCATCAGGCCTCTGAAATTCGGTTATGATGCGGATCAGCGGGTAAAGGATAAAGTATAGAAGCAGCAAATCCCCTTCTTTGAGGCGAGGTCCAAAACGACGGTTAACCCACATTAGTATGCCAAAAGCTATAAGGCAGAGGATTGATTCATAAAGGAAGGTGGGGTGGAAAAGGGTGGTTTCTACGGGATATTTGCTTAAATCGGTGAAGGGGCCATAGCGGTGAGCGGCGTCAATTTTTATGCCCCAGGGCAGAGTTGTTGGGTAACCGTAGAGTTCCTGATTGAAGAAATTGCCCCACCTTCCTATAGCCTGGCCCAGGGGGAGAACCATGGCACCCAGGTCGGCCCAGCGGAGGAAGCTGATTCTGGCGATGCGAGTGTAGATGAATACCCCGAGGATTCCCCCAGCTATCGCACCATAGATTCCAAGCCCCTGGAGCCCACCCTTCCAGAAGGCGATGATATCTATAGGATGCTGGCGGTAATAATCCCACCCGAGGCCTTCGGCGGGGCTGGAGAAAACATGGTAGAGCCTGGCCCCTATAATCCCCAGGATTATGCACAAACTCAAAGCGTTCCATACGTGATCGGGATTATCCCCACGCCTCCGGGCTTCCCTTTCAGCCACCAAGGCCGCCACTAAGGTCCCCAGCATAAGAAGGAGACCATACCACCTTATGGCGAAAGGCCCTATCCTGAAAGCTACCGGGTCCGGAAAAAATGGAAACATTTTGTTCCTCCTTAGGAAGGTTTAAGCTCAACCCTTTTCATGCTCTCCAGAGCGTGACGAACCATGCGTTCCATATCCAGCCCTTTTTCGGCTTCAAGGACATCCGTGAGGGCTGGCCTTGTGGCTACTTTCATAGGCAAGAGGAACTGGCAGCAATCTTCGCCCGGCCTTATGGAGATTTCGTAGGTGCCTATAGAATTGGCCAGCCTGACAATCTCGGCTTTGTCAAAGCCAATAAGGGGTCTTAAAATAGGCATGCTCGTGGCCTGGCTTATGGCCACAATGCTTTCCAGGGTTTGGGAAGCCACCTGCCCCAGGGAATCGCCGGTGACAAGGGCGAGCCCTCTTTCTCTTTCCATAATCCTTTCGGCGATTCGGAGCATGAGGCGACGGTATAGAACAAGCCTTAGAGCTGAGGGAGCCGAAAGCACAATCTCCTGCTGCAGATCTCCTATGGGCACGATGTAAATGTAAGGTTCCATCCCCCAATCCATTAGAACCCTTACAATTTCAATGGCTTTTTCTTCAGAGGCCATCCAGTTCCCAAAAGGCTGGCTGTGGAAGTGAATGGGGACGACGCGGCATCCCCTTTTTAGCGCCAGGAAGCCCGCCACAGGTGAATCTATCCCCCCTGAAAGGAGTAGGCCCACTTTCCCGCTCACCCCTACAGGTAATCCTCCTGGCCCTTCTTTTCTGGTAAAATATATAAGAGCAGAGGTGTGAGTTATCTCAAGGTAAACGGTAATGGCCGGATTCTTAAGGTCTACAGGCCGGTGAGTGTGGGAACGGACTACCTCCCCGAGCCGGTGCTCCAGCTCCAGCGAGGTTAGAGGAAAACGTTTATCTGCGCGGGAGGCTCTTATCCGGAAGGGGCCGGGAGGTTCTGGAGGGAAATTCTTGAGGATGGCTTCCTCTATGTCTTCCAGATCTCTGGATACCGGTATAGCAGGAGCAAAGTAAGCAATGCCAAACACAGTGCGGAGTTTTTCCTCCCAGACGGATTCGCTCAAGGGCGAATTAGCCCGCACAAGGAAGCGCCCGCGCATCCTCTCCACCTTTACCGAATCCACACCTTGGAAACGTTTGAGGATGTTTTCGGCCAGGATGCGCTCAAAGAAGGAGCGGTTCCGCCCTTTAAGTCCTATTTCGGCATAATGGACAACGGCAAACCGGCTTTCCATAGATAAGGATTTGCAAAAATGTCTGCTCCCAGGAACTGGGCAGGGATAGCCATAATATTGCTCGGTATGGACCTTATTCTTATAGCTGCGCTCCTTTCCCTTGTAATAATGCCTTCTCCTTCGCCTTTTGTCAAATATACACCTGCTTCCTCGCCTGTTACCCTGGGCTTAACCCCCTTTCCCATAACCGTGTTACCCGCTTCTCCCGAGCTTTTTACCCCTTCCCCTGCTCTGGAACCGCGCCCTACCTTGACGCTCGCACCAACCGCATCCACTCCCACCCCCGCAAGTGATAGAAAGTGGATAGAGGTTTCCTTGAAGAAACAAAAGCTTACAGCCTATGAGGATGGAAAACCGGTTTTTGAAACCTTAATCTCAAGCGGGACAGCGCGTTACCCGACGGTAACAGGAAGGTTCAGGATTTACCTGAAACTTCTTTATGCAGACATGGCTGGTCCTGGCTACTACTTAAGGAATGTGCCATATGTGATGTATTTTTACCGCGGATATGCTCTGCACGGGACTTACTGGCACAACAATTTTGGTCGGCCCATGAGCCATGGGTGCGTGAACCTGAGGGTTGAAGATGCCCGCTGGCTCTTTAATTGGACCAACCCCTCTCTCCCGCCTGGAGCAAGTTTTATCTACTCTTCCCCCAGTAATCCCGGGACCCTTGTGATAATTTATCCCTGAATAAAGGCAGGCCATATAAGCTTTGACAAAAATTTTTGCCCTAATTATAATGTGTAAACGCCACCGACCTTATGGCGGTGAGCAGGAGGGAAAAAGACCGTTTTGATTTCCGGACTGCCCGGATTAGAAGCTAACCGGGACAGGAAAATGTTTCCTCCTGCTTAGCCCCTGAGGTGGTAATCCCACAAAAGGAGGTATAAAATGAGAAAGGGTATGCTCATAGCAACCCTATTCTTGCTCGTAGCGGTCGCCTGTGCTGGCCCTGCTAAGCCGGTCAAAGGTGGAACATTGGTAGTAGCCCTATCTGCCAACCCCGATGGCCTTGATCCTCATAAAACCGTGGCAGCAGCAACCTTTGAAGTAGTTAAAAGCATTTATGACACCCTGGTAGAAAGCGATCCAGAAGGAAATATTGTGCCAGGGTTAGCAGAAAAGTGGGAAACATCCTCTGATGGACTCCGCTGGACTTTTTACCTCCGCAGGGGGGTAAAATTCCACAATGGCCGGGAAATGACTTCAGCTGATGTAAAAGCCTCCTTTGAACGCATCCTCAACCCTGAAACCAAAGCCCCCAGAGCCAAAGACTACTCTGTAATCCAGAAAATTGAGACCCCAGATGATTACACTGTCGTCTTCCACCTCAAAGAACCTCAGGCTGCTTTCCTTTCAAACCTGGCTTATGGCTGGGCAGCCATAGTGCCGGTGGAAGAGAAAGACCTGCGCAATCACCCTGTTGGCACGGGGCCCTTCCGTTTCGTGGAGTGGGTGCCCGATAGCCACATAAAACTTGAGCGCTTCCCCGACTATTTCATCAAGGGCCAGCCCTACCTGGACAGCGTAATTTTCAAGATAATGCCTGACCCTGCCGCTAAGCTTGCTGCCCTCAGGGCCGGCGAAGTGGACGTAGTGGACCAGGTTCCTCCTCAGGAGGTGGAAGGGCTGAAGAAAAACCCCGAAATAAAGCTGGTCCAGGCTCCTGCCAATGGCATCTACATAATGGCTCTGAACAATGCCCGCCCACCTTTTGATAAGAAAGAGGTCCGCCAGGCTATATCCTATGCAGTGGACAAGAAAGGAGTGATTGAGGCTGCCCAGTGGGGGCAGGGAACCGCCATAGGAAGCCATATGCCTCCGGTAAGCCCCTTCTATGTGGACCTGACCGATAAATACCCTTATAACCCCGAAAAAGCTCGTGAGCTCCTGGCTCAAGCCGGCTATCCTGAAGGCTTTGAAGTCACCCTCATAATGCCCCAACCCTACGATTTCCACATCCGGAACTGTGAAGTCATTGCCGATTACCTCAAGAAAATCGGAATCAAAGTCAAACTGGAAACCTATGAATGGGGCACATGGCTGGACAAAGTCTACATGGGGCGCGATTACCAGGCTACCTGCATAGGTCACACTGGCAGGCTTGACCCCGACCCCTTCCTTAACCGCTACGTAAGCGATTCCAAGGAGAACTACATGAACTACAATAACCCTCGCTACGATGAAATAATTCGTCAGGCAGCTGTGACCGTTGATTTACAGAAGCGTAAAGAGCTTTACGCTGAAGCTCAGCGCATCCTGGCTGAAGATGCAGTGGCCCTTTACCTCATGGCCCCCTTATGGACAGTGGGGATGAGGAAAGAAGTTGAAGGGTGGAAAATATATCCGGTGGACATTTTTGATTTGCGGACTGTTTACAAAGTTTCCAGATGAGCCTGTTTTCTGGTAAAATTAGGGGGCTTCGTCCATTCCCGTGGAGCTTTATGGGCCCGAAACGCCTGTGGGAATGGGCGTAAGCCCCCAAATGATTTAGTGAAGGGGGCAAGGGCTGGCTTTGAGATACATAGTAAGGCGCTTTGTATCTTTGTTCATAATCCTTTTGCTCGTTTCATTTTTAACCTTTTGCCTCCTCCAGGTCATACCCGGAGATCCAGCTCAGCTGATCTTGGGGATTGAGGCTTCACCTGAAGCCCTTGAATCCTTGAGAGCTCAACTGGGTCTGGATAAACCATGGCCTTTGAGATACGCCTCCTGGCTTTTAGGGATGCTCCGGGGTGATTTCGGAGTCTCAATCAGGCTGGAAAGGCCTGTCTTTTCCCTCATTGTTGAAAGGCTTCCTGTTACTTTATCTCTGGCCTTTATGGCTATGCTCATAGCTTTGCTCATCGCTCTGCCTGCCGGCATCCTTTCGGCTATAAAATGGAACTCGCCCCTTGATTATTTCCTTTTATTTTTCACTCAACTGGGGATAGCCATACCCTCTTTCTGGGTGGGCATCATCCTAATCCTCATCTTCTCCCTTTATTTGCGCCTATTTCCCACCGGGGGTTTTGTCAGCTGGGGTGAAAACCCCCTTGAATCTTTCAGGAGCCTCATCCTTCCCTCCCTTTCGCTGGGGCTGGTGACAGCCGCTTTCCTTACCAGGATGCTTCGTTCTTCCATGCTGGAAGTTCTGAGCCAGACTTATATTACTATGGCCAGGGCGAAGGGATTGACCAGTTCGCAGGTAATTTTACGTCACGCTTTAAAAAATGCCCTGATACCTGTCACAACCCTGGCTGGAATTCAGTTCAGTTTCCTCATGGGAGGAAGTATTGTAATAGAGCAGGTGTTCGCCCTTCCTGGCCTTGGCCGATTGCTCCTGAGCGCCGTTTACACCCGGGACATACCCCTTATTCAAGGGCTTGTTATGTTTATGACTGCCGTGGTGGTGGTGAACAATTTTATAGTGGACGTGCTTTATGCTTACCTTGACCCAAGGATAAGGCTTGGATGAGGTCCGTAATTCTGGGGGCAATTTTCCTTGGGATCATATTTCTGGGAGCAGCCGGAAGTTGGATTTTGCCTCTGCCTGATCCTTTGTCCATGGATGTATCCATACGTCTCGCTCCTCCTTCCTGGCACCATCCTTTCGGGACGGACCAGTATGGCCGGGATATATTCAGCCGGGTGTTAAGGGGAGGGATAGTTGCCTTGGGCGCAAGCTTTGTATCGGTTGGAATTGCTTCGCTTATAGGGATACCTGTGGGGTTCTTAGCCGGTCTGGGAGGGAGGGCTATAGATGAGGTAATTATGCGTTTCATGGATGCCTTCCAGGCTTTCCCTTCCATACTTCTGGCAATAACTATTGTGGCAATTATAGGGCCTGGCCCCTTGAATGCTATGTTAGCAATAGGTTTGGTGAATGGGCCAGTGTTCGCGCGCCTTGCTCGCAGCGTTGTCCTTTCCCTGAAAGAAAAGGATTTCGTAATGGCCGCTGAAGCCCTTGGTTCCTCCACCTTCAGGATCCTGTGGCGTCACATACTGCCCAATGGCCTGAGCCCCCTTTTAGTGCAAGTTACCATCGGGGCTTCCACTGCCGTACTGGCTGAGGCTTCCCTCAGTTACCTTGGGCTTGGAACTCAGCCTCCTGACCCCAGCTGGGGGAGGATGCTGGAGGAAGCACGGCTTTTTATGGACAGAGCCCCTTGGATGGCCTTCTTCCCCGGCCTTGCCCTCTTTTTGACTGTGCTCGGGTTTAACTTTTTGGGGGATGGGTTGCGGGATTTAATGGATCCCTGGCGCCGTTCCCGAAGCTAAAGCTTCTTGAAGGAATTTGAGGATAAAATCCTGATGCTTGATAAACCCCGGAAGCAAAACGGATTTGTGGGTGGCTCCCTCAATTAAAAGCAAAGTAATGCCTTCTCCAGCTGCCTCCAGCAGCTTGCGGGTTTGATGTGCTTGAATGTATCCATCTCTTGTTCCCTGAACCAGAAGGATGGGGCGAGGGGCTATTTTCCCTATTTCAGCCGCTGGAGATATAGCGGAAAGCTTTATCCCTTTGCGTTTTTCCGTCAGCCACATGTTGAACTGAATCAGCATCCTGGGGATAAAAGGTAGGCTGTTGGAAAACCACAGGTCACTTGCCGAAGCAAAGGGAGCTATCGCCACCACCGCTTTTATTTCCGGGTTACGAGCTGCGCTCATTATTGCGCTTGCTGCTCCGAGGGAATATCCGATTACTCCTACTTTATACCCTCGCCCTTTCAGGAAATGCACTGCTGCATCTATATCTTCGCTTTCCTTCAAGCCGTAAGTATGGCCTTTAAAAGTTCGGTCACTGAAACCGTGGCCCCTGTAACTGAACAACAAAACCCCAAAGCCTGCTTTGCTGAGCACAGGCACAATGGGTAATCCTTCTCTAAGATCTCTCCCGGAGCCATGGGCATAAATTATCACGGGTCTGTCGGGAACTGCTGGGGGAAAGAGCCACCCTCTCAGAGTGATGCCATCAGAGGAGGGAAAAGCCACTTCCTCGTAAGGTAGGCCGATCTGGGGTATTCGCTCATGCTGGGGAAAGGCAGGAGCTCCTGTCATCCAGGACTCCAGAACCATGGATATCAGGATAAAAAGGGAAAAGGAACTGAAAATACTTCCGCCAACGGACAGCAGAACTTTCAATGCGAGCTCCTCCATGCAATTTGCTCCTCCAAGATTTGGAGGTTAATTATAACGCCTAAGGCGGCAAACGGCAATCTCTTGCAGATCCTCCGGACAGATTACTGGCAAGTAAAGGAGGATAGGAAAGGCAACTTGCTGGCCATTGCCGCGTGCCCAAAACCCCATGCCTATGAGGATGGGGAAAATGGGAGATAGGAGGCAAGCCTATGGCGGGGGAGGAGTAACTGGGGGGTGTCCCCCCGGAAACCTTCAAAAAGGGGCAAACTGCCAACATTGGCCATCGGCTCCCGAGTGGTAAATGGGAGGTGCAGGGGGGCGAAGCCCCCATCCCGGGGGAACTGGGAGGTTGAAGAG
>CAZZMI010000066.1:0-9910 GCA_964655275.1 uncultured Anaerolineae bacterium
CCCCATTCCCAACTCGCGGGCCTATTGGTAATGGTGGCGGCTTTACCCCCCAAGCCCCTTGCCAGGGGGCTTTGCCTTTGCACCCCCTTATTTCGAAAAAACTTGGGTGGACACCTCATTGCTTGCTGGCAAACGGCATGAATAGGTTCGAGCATCAGATTGGTTGGAAAGCAGGGGTGAAAGGGGCAGCAAATTAAGGCTTAGCCTGTTGTTCATAGAAAAGCAATTCATTCATGCTCCCGCTCCTCAGCCCCATTAGGTCAAGGGTTATAAAGAGGAAGCCGATTTCGCGGAAACGCCTGATAAGCTCGGACCTGAATTCCGGGTCAAGGAAACGGGGGAACTCTTCCGGTGGAACCTCAATTCTAGCGATGGTTCCGTGATGTCGAACGCGGAAGGCCCTAAATCCGCATTGACGTAGGAAGTCTTCCGCCTCCTCTATTTGCTTTAGCTTCTCTGGGGTGATTTTTGAGCCGTAGGGCAAGCGTGAGGCTAAGCAGGCAAAGGACGGCTTATCCCAAGTGGGTAACCCAAGCCAGCGAGATAGCTGACGAATTTCGTTTTTAGTGAATCCTAATTCGATCAGTGGAGATAGAGCCCCTTGCTCTTTCGCTGCTTGCATCCCTGGGCGAAAATCTCCCAGGTCATCAGCTGTTGCTCCATAGATTATGTGCTGGATGGACAGTTCCTGGGCCAGGAGCTTTAATTTAGAGAAAAGGTTTGTCTTGCAAAAATAACACCGATTGGGAGGGTTTAAGGCATAATTCGGATCGTTTATTTCATCGGTATCAATGAAGATATGGCGTATCCCTATGAGTCTGGCCAAACGAGCTGCTTCTTCCATTTCCGCTCTGGGATAGGAGGGGGAGCGAGCTGTGACGGCTACAGCTTTATCACCGAGGGCCATATGGGCGGCTTTGGCCAGGAAAGTAGAATCCACTCCGCCCGAAAAAGCCACTATTACGCTTCCAAGCGAGCGCAAATGATCAAGCAATTCCTCAAATTTTTCCTCCAGTTCCGCTGGTAAAACCATTGATGCCCCCTTTGTTTTAAGGATAAGCCAAAAGGCAAATAGATGCAAGCTAACACTCGTGCAGGTGAACGCTCATTGTTCCGTTTGACTTCTTATCCGTCTCAGGGTATAATTATTTTTGCAAAAACCTAAGGGAAGGGGGTGCTTATTTAATGTCCGTTGTCCTCAGACCAGGAGAATCACAGGAAAGCCTTCTTAAGAGGTTCCGGAAAGAGGTAGCGGAGGAAGGGATCCTTAGCATCATCCGGAAGAAACGGTGGTATATTTCCAAGAGTGAAATGAAGCGCATAAAACTCCGCAAAGCCATCCGTAAGGCTCGTCGCCGTATGCTGCGGCAGCTCAAGCGGGAAGAATAAACCCCCTTAATTCACGGTTATTGTTTTGTAAAGGAGGTCATTCCATTTATGCTTGATGTTGAAAAAATCCGCCAGCTTTTGGAAAAGGAGCTGGAGGAGACGGTTAAGGAGCTGGAGGAGCTGGAAAAGAGGCTGGAGATAAAAGGCGATTACGGCCTCGGCATTGGAGACCCCAATATTATCCAGTGGGAGCTTAACCTTGCCCTCAGGGATAGGACGGCGCAAAAAGTAAAGGAAATAAAGAGGGCTCTGGATAGGCTCGCTAAAGGGGATTATGGGGTCTGTGAGATATGTGGTAAACCTATAGAAGAGGCCAGGCTTGAACTTTTGCCATATACCACGCTGTGCAGCAAATGCGCGGCACAGCCCCGGAGATAGGAATGAATGGAAATAATCCTTACGCACGAAAACGCAGACTTCGATGCATTGGCTTCTCTTCTGGCAGCAGCCAAAGTTTACCCTCCAGCAATTCCCGTCCTCCCGCACCGCTTGAACCGTAATGTGCGGGAATTTTTCTCCCTCCACAGGGACGAGCTTCCCTTTTTACCCCCTAAAGATTTGCCCCGTTTGCCCATCACCAGAGTTATAGTGGTTGATACTCAGAGCTTTGTTTTCCTCAAAGGGATAGGCCCTCAAACCCCCATCCTCTTCATTGACCATCATCCCCTTTCCCGCGAGCTGGACGAAAGGATGAACTACATAGGGGGATACACTGGTGCTACCACTACCATTCTTGTAGAAAAAATCCATGAAATGAACGTGCCTGTAACCCCCCTTGAAGCTACCCTTTTCTTGCTGGGAATATACGAAGATACCGGCTTCTTATCCTATGCAGGCACCACCTCCAGGGATGTTAAATGCGCTGCATGGCTGATGGAGATCGGCGCAGATCTCTCTGCTGTCACAACCTTTTTGCGTTACCCTCTTTCAGAGGCCCAAAGGGAGCTATACAATAAACTCTTAAGCGGCTCATACCCCTACGAAATCCATGGCTATTCCATAATCATCTCTGCTGCCCCATTCCAGGGCTACATTGAAGAAATTTCAACCCTCGCCCATCTTCTCAGAGACCTTCTGGAGCCCGATGCTCTCTTTGTCCTGGTAGATATGGGAGATCGGATTCAAATGGTAGCCCGAAGCACGGTAGATGGCGTGGATGTTGGCTCGATCGCCTCCAAACTGGGGGGAGGAGGACATTCAAAAGCGGCTGCTGCCCTTATCCAGGGATTAACTCTGGCCCAGGCGCGCGATATGCTCCTGGACATCATACGCTCCTCCGTCAAACCTGGCATAACTGTTTCCCGCATAATGTCGTATGGTGTGCATTTCCTTTCCCCTGATACAACCGTTAACGAAGCTGCTGAAGCTATGAGAAAGTACGGTCATGAAGGCTTCCCCGTGGTGGAAGACGGAAAAGTAGTAGGTATACTTACCCGTCGCGAAATTGACAAAGCTCTCCACCACGGTCTTGGTCACAACCCTATAAAGCTTTACATGCATAAAGGAGATGTTAGCGTTTCCCCCGAAGACCCGGTGGAAAAGGTCCAGAAAGTTATGCTGGAGCATGGTATAGGACAGGTGCCTGTAGTATCGGAGGGTAAAGTTATCGGGATTGTAACCAGAACTGACCTCATAAAACTCTGGAGCGGGGGCATGGCCACAAGGCCAGCATCAGAAATTGCCCGCAAGCTGGAAAAAGCTCTCCCACAGCCCCTCTTAGATATCCTCAAAAAGGCTGGGGAGAAAGCCCATGAGCTTGGCTTCTCCCTTTACATGGTCGGAGGATTTGTTCGGGATTTGCTCCTGGGTATGCCAACCCTGGATTTGGACCTGGTAGTGGAAGGTGATGCCATAACTCTGGCTAAAGCCCTGGCAAAGGATTTCGGGGGCAGGGTAAGAAGCCATGCTCGCTTTGGGACGGCTAAACTCATAATTGAGGACCCTCAGAAGCTTGCAATGGGTTATCCCAGCCATCTGGATTTCACCTCTGCTCGCATTGAGTTTTACGAGCACCCATCGGCCCTTCCAGAAGTGGAGATGAGCTCAATCAAGCAGGACCTTTACCGGCGCGATTTTACCATAAACACTTTAGCCATCTCCCTGAACCCGGAAAGGTTTGGCGAACTCTATGATTTCTATGGAGGGCTGAAGGACCTGGAAAGAGGACTTATAAGGGTGCTCCATAACCTTAGCTTTGTGGAAGACCCAACGCGCATCCTCAGGGCGGTCAGGCTTGAGCAGCGCCTTGGCTTCCGTATAGAAACCAGGACTCTTGAGCTGGTGGATAATGCTCTGGACTTGTTGGATAAAGTGAGCGGTGAAAGGATCTACCACGAACTTCGCCTTACCCTCCAGGAGAGCGAACCTGAAAAAGCCCTGAGGCGTCTTGAGGAGATAAAAGTCCTCAAGAAAATCCACCCTTCTCTGGAAGGGGACGGCTGGATAACCGAGAAATTCCGCGCTCTGCGGGAGGAAATCCCCATAGCTCAGGAAATTGGCTATGATCTATCCTCGCCTTCCCCAAGCAAGAGAGCTAAATATGAACCAATAGGTGCTCTATACCTTGCTCTTCTTACCTACAGACTGAAGCCGGAAGAACTGGAAGCTTTCATAAGGCGCTTGCATCCCCCTCAGGACGATTCCTCCTTAATGCGGGAACTCCAGGCTTTTAAAGAAATCCTCAAGCAGCTTTCTGAGGGGGAACTTGCCCCAAGCGCTATTTACCACCTTCTTTCCCCTTATTCCGACCGGGCTCGCTTCCTGGCCCGCATATTGACTGATTCCTGGCTTGCTCGTCAGCGCCTTGACCTTTACCAGCGCAACCTTCGCTTTGTCCGCCCTGAAATAGACGGGCATTACCTCCAGGAGGTAATGAAAATACCACCTGGTCCTATTTACCGCAAAATCCTGCTGGCCTTGCGGGATGCAAGGCTTGATGGTAAAGTCAGCTCTCTGGAAGAGGAGATAGCGCTGGTAGAGAAAATGCTGGCTTCATGACTTGCCCATGGAAGGCCGACGGACTGTCCTGGCGGTAGGCGACATAAACCTTGACATAATTGCCCCCATCCCCTTTTATCCCAATAAAGGGGGAGAGGGGGTTACCGATAGGGCGGAAATTCACCTCGGTGGTTCCGCTACTAACACCGCTGTGGTCCTGGCCCGCTTTGGGGTAAAAACTTTCCTGCTTGGGCGAGTCGGAAAAGATCCTTTCGGGGATTATACCCTTGCACTTTTGGGAAAAATAGGTGTTGACATAAGCTTAATTCAAAGGGATCCGGCGTTAGCTACCGGAATCATGTTCATAGCCGTAACACCTGATGGGGAAAGGACCATATTTGGCCACAGGGGGGCAAACGTTAACCTTTCCCCGGTTTCCATTAAAAGCGCGGGGCTTGAAAATTTAAACTGGGTCCATGTTTCCGGTTACTCTTTCCTGCAGGACCCTCAGCGCTCTACGGCGCTTAAGGTTTTGGAAGAAGCTTCAGAATTAGGAATAAGCACAAGCCTTGATGTGGGAATATGTGCAGCCTTTCAGGCGCGCAAAGAGATAGAAAGGGCTTTGCCTTTGCTTGAGGTTCTGTTTTTAAGCAAGGAGGAAGCCCTTGCCCTTGTGGGTGAAGAAAAACCTGAAAAGGTTGTGGAATATGCCCTTAAGCGCGGTACCAGGAAGGTAGCCCTCAAGATGGGGGAAAAAGGTTGCCTTGTGAGCGATGGAGATAACTTTAAGACTATTGAAACTTTCCCCGTCAGAGTTGTGGATACGACTGGAGCTGGCGATGCTTTCAATGCCGGCTTTATCTTTGGGGAACTCTCTGGCAGAAGTCTGGAGGAAAGTGGAACGCTGGGAAACCTTATGGGAGCTTTGGCCTGCACGGTAATGGGCGCTGGGGAGCAGCTCCCTGGACCCCAGGAGGCCAGGAACTACCTGAGGGAACACTTTCCTCTCGATCACTCCACAGGTTAATCGGGGGCTATTTTTAGCAATTTTGCTGCATTTTCTCCCAGGATTCGTTCAAGCCCCCGCTGGGATAAGCCGGAATTTTTTATTTGCTCTACAAAAGGTCCAGGCCTCACCAGGGGAAAGTCGGTACCAAAGAGGATTTTGTAGCGCAGAAGTTCTCCCACTATGGGGAAAATCTGAATGTCGTAAAGGAACGGGGTAGCAGCTGTATCATAATAAACCCGCGCGAGCTTTTCCCTCACCTTGGGCATAAGTTCGTAAAAAGGAAGTCCCCCTCCCCAGTGGCTGCAGACAAGAGTTAGTTCAGGGTGGTGCTGGATAAAGTTGTAAACTATTCCAGGGCTTATGGTGCCCTTGCCCCGGTAATTGTGCCCCACAGGTTCACTGGTGTGGACCATAAGGGGGACATCGTAGGCTACTGCCGCAGCCACTATAGGGGTCATTATATCTTCATCGTCCAAGGCATAACCCTGGCCATTAGGCATGAGCTCACCTATCCCCTTCATCCCGGCTTCTATACAACGTTCTATCTCCCGAACTGCCTCGTTTCCAGCTCTGGGCTGAACTGCCACAAAGCCGTAAATCCGGCCCGGATAGCGCTTCATGGCATCCAGAACGTAATCGTTACAGCATCGGCAAAGCCCCATATCAGACCAGGCAAAGGAGAAAGCTACTGATGCATCAATCCCGTCTTCGTCCATAACTTGGATAAGTTCATCGGCTGTGATCATCTTTGCCCTCGGGCTGGAGTAGAGGACCTCAAACCAGCGGTCCTTCTGGAAGAATTTCTCCTTGTTCTCTATCACCTCAGGGGGGAAAATATGGACATGGAAGTCAATGATTTTCATGGCAACCTCCTTATAGAGGTGGTTTCTTCAGATGCCAGGAGTTAGCCTGTTCGTAAGCATAAGCCACTTTCAGTATAACTTCCTCACCGAAGGCTGGCCCCATTATCTGCAAACCAACTGGTAAGTTTTCAGAGAAGCCGCAGGGGATGGATATGGCACATATCCCCGCCAGGTTGACAGGGATGGTAAAGACGTCGGAAAGATACATCTTGAGGGGATCTTCCACCTTTTCCCCCAGTCGGAAGGCTACTGTAGGGGATGTTGGTGCTATTATTACGTCCACTTTCTCAAAGGCTTCATCAAAATCCTTCTTTATAAGAGTACGGACTTTTTGGGCCTTGAGGTAGTAGGCATCGTAATATCCGGCTGAGAGGGCATAAGTTCCTAACATAATGCGCCTTTTAACTTCCGGGCCGAAGCCATTTCCTCTGCTCAGGCGGTACTCATCCCACAGGTCAGAGGCTGAAAGGTGGAGGCCATATTTGACGCCGTCATAGCGAGCAAGGTTAGCTGATGCTTCAGCCGGCGCTATAAGGTAGTAAGTTGGGAGGGCATATTCAGTATGAGGAAGGCTTATTTCAATTATCTCAGCCCCAAGCTCTTCCAGACAATCTATAGCTTCTCGCACTGCCCTCTCCACCCCTTCTTCCATCCCTTCAATGAAATACTCCTTCGGCACACCCACCTTTATCCCTTTAATTTCCGGAACGAGGGCTTTCAGGTAATCAGGTACAGGCTCATCAACAGAAGTGGAGTCTTTCGGGTCATGGCCAGCTATGATGGAAAGGAGTATAGCTGCATCCGTAACGTCCCTGGTTATCGGGCCGATCTGGTCCAGGGAGGAAGCGAATGCCACGAGGCCGTAACGGCTGACCCTTCCATAGGATGGTTTAAGGCCTGTGACTCCGCAGAAGGCCGCTGGCTGACGTACACTTCCCCCGGTATCGGTCCCCAGGGAAGCAAGGCATTCTCCTGCAGCCACAGCAGCAGCGCTCCCTCCACTTGACCCGCCGGGGACTCTATCCAGATCCCATGGATTGCGGGTGGGGAAGAAGGCCGAATTTTCCGTTGATGAACCCATGGCAAACTCGTCTAAATTTGTCTTTCCCACTATAACTGCCCCCGCTTCTTTTAGCTTAGCTACAACGGTAGCATCGTAAGGGGGGATGAAATTTTCCAGGATGCGGGAGGCGCAGGTGGTGCGGATCCCTTCGGTGCAAATTATGTCCTTTATGGAAATTGGAATCCCCAGGAGGGGATTGAAATCTTCCCCAGCACGGCGATGCTGTGTTATCTTCTCATCAGCAAGGCGAGCCTGTTCCAGGGCAAGTTCAGGGGTTAAAGTAATGTAGGCTTTGATTGAGCTTTCAACTTTCTCAATCTGCCGGAGCACTGCCTCTGTAAGCTCAATTGAAGTTATCTGCCCTTCTTGCAATAGCTTATGGGCCTGATGGATGGTCAGGTAATGCAATTCTTCCTTCATGCCTTTTACTCCAGGACGATTTTGACCTTCACGTAGCCT
The DNA here is from genome assembly GCA_964655275.1 of uncultured Anaerolineae bacterium. Taxonomy (GTDB): domain Bacteria; phylum Chloroflexota; class Anaerolineae; order SpSt-600; family SpSt-600; genus SpSt-600. Next base: position 7,721 of record CAZZMI010000066.1, read on the forward strand.
TCGGCTTTTTGAGGGGCATTGGCCAGAATTTTATCCCTTTCAAACGATGGGGAGGGGATATCCTCCCTCATTACATTGCGTAGAGGAAGGACTGTGGCTGTTGGGGGAATAGCTGATGTATCTACTTCCTGGAGTCTGGCAAAGTACTCCAGGATAGCTGAAAGTTGCCGTTGCATCCTCTCTTTCTCTTCCTCACTCAGGTGTAATTTGGCCAGCTCAGCTATGTGCTCTACCTCTTCCCTGGTTATAGCCATCTTATCCTCCAAGCATGCCCTTTATGATAACATCAACAGCCTCTTCTTCGGAAAGGCCACGAGCCATAAGGGTCTCAAGTTCCTTTTTATCCACCGTTCCTATAGCTGCTTCGTGGGTCACGTAAGCGGTGGGATCTCTTACCAGGACCACAGGTGTTGCATTGGCAATGGCTTCATCTCGCACAATTTCAATGCAGTCCACATGCCCCCGGGCAAAGGGGGCATTGCCTTCAACAATGCCATGGACCTCACTTCTGGCCTTTTCCCTCACTGCTATGCGGGCTTTGGCCAGACCCCTCGCTTTCTCCCCATTAAGGCGTATGGTCTCTCTTACCACAATGGAGTCATCTCCGTAGCCATAGGCTTTAGTTACAAGTTCTGCCACCCCTCTTGGTCCCACATCCACGGTGTAATCCAGATCCAGTTTACCCACTCGTCCGGAGGTGAGGGTGAATTCCGAGAAATATCGCCCATCCTCTTCCACGGTAACCTTCGCCCGGGGTAAAACTTCTGCCCCCCCATATTCACCGTGGTAATGGCTTTCACGGTAATGCATCAGTGCCCCACTGCTTACGTGGATTGTAGCATCCATAATGTGCCGGACGTTCACAGCGTTGGGGAAAGTGCAGTGGGCGATGAAAGCCACCCAGGCCTTTTCCCCTATTTCAAAGTGTGAATAAATTTCCTGCACTCCATCTTTGGGAAGGACTCCAAAACAGAGATGTACCGGATATTCCAGGCGGACCCCTGGTGCTACTTTTATATTGGCTTTTACGCCCGAAGGCAGCTCTTCAGCTTCTATGCGGATTCCAGGGATTTCGTTGACGAACAGGACTTTGTTGCCGCTTATTATGGCGCTGGCAATACGAGATGATTTAAAGACTTCAGGTTTGCCCCCGGCTTTCTCGTAGGCTTTTACTATGGCTTCAAACTCCCGCGCAAATTCATATGTAACGCTCATAGTCTTTGGAACTCTCCACTGGTTCTACAAGCTCGCAAGGCACACAGCGGCGAGCGTAGTGCTCTCGCACCATTTTGGGGTCGCCCGTGCGTATTATTTCCCCGCCGCAGATAAGGGAAGCTTCATCTGCTACGGGGACCATTTCATCCCTATGGGTGATGAGTATAACGGTGGTGCCTTCATTTTTCATGCGGCGGATCAAATCGTATATATCCTCAAGGGAGAGCACATCAATGCCTGAATCGGGCTCATCTAAGATGGCAAGCTTAGGGTGCATGGCGTATACGGCAGCCAGCTCAACCCGTTTGCGTTCCCCTCCTGAAAGGCTCTCATCTACATATCGGTCCATGTATTCAGATGGAGATAGAGCCACTGCCCTCAGGGCCTCCTCAATGTGAGAAATAGAAGGCTCTTTCATCCCCAGAGCTATGTAATCTTTGACCTTAAGGCCTTCAAAGCGGGCTGGTTCTTGCCAGGCCAGGGTTATACCGAGCCTTGCCCTTTCTGTTATGGAAAGGGTGGTGATGTCCTGGTCTTTGAAGAAAATTTTCCCTCGTGAAGGTGCATAACCTCCAGAGCCGATGATGGTATATGCCAGGGAGGATTTACCGGAGCCATTGCGCCCCAAGAGGCAATGGATTGAGCCTTCTTTTACCTTGAGGTTAACTCCTCGCAATATCTCTTTCCCTTCTCTTTCAAGCCACAGCTCTTCAACTTTGAGGATTTCACTCATAGGCCTTCTCCACTTTAACTATATCCCGGAAGGGGCGCACAGTCAAGTTTTAATCCGCAGTTGGGCCTTAAAACCAGATGTCTATCACGGTGGCTCTGAGGAGAATCCGACAAGGGGCCATGCCTACTGTGCCTCTCATTTTCCCCCACCCTCGTGGGCTAAGGGTTCGCCATGGTTTTGGGTCCCACTCGCTGGCGGGTTGCCGATGTCGGCGGTTTGTCCCCTTTTGAACCCCCCAATTC
>CAZZMI010000067.1:0-9826 GCA_964655275.1 uncultured Anaerolineae bacterium
GCCCACGAGTGGGACCCAAAACCATGGCAAACCCTTAGCCCACGAGGGTGGGAGAAAAATAGGGGTGCAGGGGGCATAGCCCCCTGCCGGGGGAGTGGGGGTGTCCCCCCAGGTTTTTTAAAAGGGGCAAACCGCCAGCATTGGCAATAGGCCCACGAGCGGGACCCAAAACCATGACAAACCATAAGCCCACGGGGGTGGGTAAGGGGGCGAAGCCTCCATCCCGGGAGAGTAGGGGTGTCCCCCCAGAAACCCTTAAAAAGAGGTAAACCGCCAGCATCTGCAATCGGCCGGCGAGTGGGATCCGAGATTATGGTGAACTCTAAGCCCAGGGGAGAGTTGTGAAATCTAAGATTTTCCCTCCTCGGAGATAAATTCTAGGAAGGCGGGTGTTTAAAGAAGCTACTACTTCGTAATTTATGGTTTCAGCCCAGCGGGCAACTTCTTCCGCTCCTATTCGTTCTCCACCTTGCTCCCCTATCAAAACTACTTCGTCCCCTTCTCGTACCCCTTCTACTCCGCTTACATCCACCACAAACTGGTCCATGCATATCCTGCCAACTACAGGCACTTTTATGCCCTTTATCAGGACAAAGCCTCTGTTGGATATGAGCCGGTGATAACCATCGCCGTAGCCCACAGGAACAAGCGCAACAGGAGTCGGGCGAGAAGTCACATAAGTGCGCCCGTAACTTATGGGGAAACCCGCCGGAAGAACCCTGACCCTTGCTACCCGGGCTTTAAGGGAAAGGGCCGGAAAAAGGATAAATGGCGGTTCAACCTCTTCCGAAGGACGGAGCCCATAGAGGATTATCCCTACTCTGACAGCATCCAGATGCATTGAAGGGAAGCGAACGGTGGCAGCACTGTTGCAGGCGTGCTTGATAGGGAAGTAAAAACCGGCTTTTTCCAGCTTCTCCACCAGTTTTATAAATGTCTCAAACTGGCGTAAAGTGTAATTGGTGGAATCTTCGTTCACCTCGTCAGCTACGGAAAAGTGCGTGTAAAGGCCTTCAAGAACCAGGCCCGGAAGGGAAGCAACTTCTCTTACAAACCTTTCCACTTCCTCTGGCATCAGGCCAAATCGCCCCATTCCGGTGTCAACCTTGATGTGAACGGGCAACTTCTTCCTGGCTCTGGTGGCTTCGTGGGAGAAAGCTTCAGCCTGTTCCAGGGTAATAAGAGTGAGGGTAAGGTTATAGCGGATTACCTGGGGTACTTCAGCCAGGGGGATGTAATTCATCACTAAAATTGGGGCTTCTATCCCAGCCTGACGGAGCTTAATCCCCTCCGAAGCCCTGGCTACTGCCAGTCTGGAAGCACCTGCTTCAAGGGCAACCCGCGCTACCGGGATAATTCCGTGGCCATACGCATTTGCTTTTACTACGGCTATAAGCTCAACTTTTTCGCCAATGAAAGATTTTACATTCTTTACATTGGCCTCAATGGCATCAAGGTTTACTTCAATCCAGGAGGGGGCTGCAGGGCCTCCTTCAGCCATTTATCCTCCGAGGTAGGCTTTCTTAACCTCGGGGTTATTAATAAGCTCTTCGGAAGTCCCCGAAAGGACGATGGAGCCCGTTTCCAGGACGTACCCTTTATGGGCGAGCTTAAGGGCCTGGCGGGCATTTTGCTCTACCAGGAGAATTGTAGTTCCTTGAGCGTTTATTTCCCTCAAAGTATTGAAAATTTCCCTGACCAAAACTGGGGCAAGGCCCATGGAGGGCTCATCCAGGAGCATAAGGCGACCTCGGCTCATAAGGGCCCTTGCCACTGCCAGCATCTGCTGCTCCCCACCCGAAAGGGTGCCGGCCATCTGGTTTTTCCTTTCTGCGAGGCGAGGGAATAAGGCGAAGACCCGTTCGTAATCCCTTTTTATCTCTTTATGGTCCTTCCTTGCCCAGGTAGCCAGCTTCAAGTTCTCCATAACGGTAAGGTTAGCAAAAATGCCCCTTCCCTCCGGCACATGGGATATCCCCAGCTCCACCACCTTATGGGGAGGGACGTTCCTCAGGTCTATCCCATCAAAAATAATAGTGCCTTTCTCAATGGGGATAAGGCGAGAAATAGCCCTAAGGGTTGTGGATTTCCCAGCCCCGTTAGCTCCGATCAGGGTCACGATTTCACCTTCCCGGACTTCAAAGGAGATGCCTCTTAAGGCTTTGATTGCTCCGTAGGAAACATGGAGGTCCTCCACCCGAAGCAGGACATCACTTTTCATGTTATGACCTCCTCACCAAGATAGGCTTCAATCACCCTGGGGTTGTTCTGGATCTCATCAGGTGGCCCTTCAGCTATGGTCTCGCCGAAGTCTAACACCTTTATCCTCTCGCATATCCCCATCACTACCTTCATCTGATGCTCTATCAAAATTATCGTGAGGCCAAACTCGCGGCGGATCCACTTGATTAGCTCCATAAGCTCTGAGACTTCCGCCGGGTTCATCCCTGTTGCTGGCTCATCCAGGAGAAGGAGGCGGGGCTCGCTGGCCAAGGCCCTGGCTATTTCCAGCCTCTTCTGGAGCCCATAGGGGAGGCTTGAAGCTAGCCAGTCAGCTTTATCAGCAAGGCCCATTATTTCCAAAAGCTCCAATGACTTTAACCTGGCCTCTCTTTCGCCTTCTCTTACCCTTCTTCCAATTCCAAACATGGCTTCCACGGGAGAGTATTTTATCCTTGCGAATCTGGCGATGCGAACATTGTCCAATACCGTAAGGTTCTTAAAAAGGCGCAGGGTCTGGAAAGTGCGCGCAATCCCCAAAGATATGATTTCTTCAGGCCTTTTTCCTACCAGATTATGCCCGTTGAAAAAGATCTCCCCCGCCGTTGGACGGTAAACACCTGTTATAAGGTTGAAAACGGTGGTTTTTCCTGCACCATTCGGCCCTATTATACCTATAAGCTCCCCCTCTTCCAGGTCAAGGTTAAAATCATAAACAGCACGCAAACCTCCAAAGTAGTGGGTTAATCCCCTAATTTTGAGTATCGTCATGCCTTATCCCCTAACTTTTCAGGATTTGACCTGGCGGAAGCCAACCTGGGTAAGATAATAGTCTCCCTTTCTTTATGCCACGTTTCAGGCCTTTCCTCTGCAGGAAGCAAGAACTTCCATTCCCTCATACCCATTATTCCCCTGGGCCTGAAGATCATCAGGAAGACCAGAAGGAGTGGGCCAATAACCCATCGCCAAACCTGAAGAGGCCTCAGGATTTCCAGAAGGACGGTATAAATGGTGGCTCCAAGGATAGAGCCTCCTATGCTTCCTATACCTCCAAGGTAGACCATAACCAGGATATCGGTGGATTTAAGGATGCTAAACGCCCTGGGGTTAATGAAAAGGAGGACGTGAGCGAAAAGCCCTCCAGCAATTCCAGCGAAGAAGGAAGCGATGACGAAGATCACGATTTTAACCGTGCGAGTGTCAACACTTACCAGGGAAGCAGCTATTTCGTCCTCCCTAATAGAGAGGGCACCTCTACCGTAATTGGAATAAACGAGGTTGCGGATAAGCCAGATGGTTATGACAACCCAGACGTAAACCCAGGCCAAGTTCGTAAGCTTAGGCATGCCCATAAAACCCCTTGGCCCACCGATGGCCTCTATGTTCTCCAGCACGCTTTTAACTATCATGTTCCAGGAAAGGGTAACAATAGCCAAGTAATCACCTCTGGTGCGGAAGGAGGGAAAAGCGATGATCAATCCGGTAAGACCCGCTGCTAATCCTCCGATGATAAGGACTAAAGGGAAAAGGTAGGGGATATAATCCGAAAGGCCCAGCTTAGGTAACACCCACACGGTGAGGATGGAAGAAACGTAGGCACCCACAGCCATGAAACCTGCATGGCCTACCGAAAACTCCCCCATATATCCGTTAACCAGGTTCAAACTCAAGGTGAGGATGATGTTAATTCCCACATATATTAGCACCTGCTGCCAATATAGGTTAATTATGCCCCAAGCCGGGAAGAAAACCGCTACAAAGAAGAACAGAACTATTAAACCGGGGAGAAAAGCTCTTTTAACAGGCTCTGGCCATGAGGAGTAAAAGGAATTCCACCAGTCCCTTATACCGAAAAGCAAACCTTTGACTTTTTCCATGATTCCCTCACACCTTTTGAGTTATAGGTCGACCCAAGAGACCGTAAGGCCGGAAAACCAGCAAAAGCAAAAGCAAGGAAAAAGCTACGAAGTCCCTATAAGTGGATGAAGGCAAGATAACCGGGGTGAAAATTTCCACCAGACCCAGCAAATATCCTCCCAGCATTGCTCCACGAATGTTACCTATCCCACCTACCACAGCGGAGATAAAAGCCCACCATCCTATCCTTATGCCCATGTAAGGGTCAATGGTGTAAACCATGCCATACAGAGTCCCGCCAACAGCAGCAATGGAAGCTCCAAGGGCAAAGGTTATGGAGATTATGCGGTCCATAGGAACACCCATGAGAGGGACTGTAAACTTGTCCCAGGAGATGGCTCTCATGGCCATTCCCACCATTGTACGTCGGACGATAGTATCTAAAAGGAACATGACGATGGCTGAGACAAGGATTATTATAAGCTGAACGTTAGAAGTGGCTATTCCACCGATGGTGAAACGTTTGATCGGGATTATGGGTGGGAGGAAACGAGGGTGGGGTCCTATAGTAGCCAAGGTAAAGTTTTCCAGGAAAAGTCCAACTCCCAAGGCCGTTATAACCGCTGAAACCCGTGGCGCCTTCCGCAAAGGCCTGTAAGCGAATCGTTCAATCGTTACTGCCAGAAGTGCAGTAAAAAACATGGAGGCCAACATTGTCAGAAGGAAGGTGATAATGCCCGGGAATTTAAAAGCGTAGCTTATTAAAGCAGAGCCCACGAAGAAAGCCACATAAGTGCTGACCATAAAAATGTCGCCATGGGCGAAGTTTATGAGGGTGATGATGCCGTAAACCATTGTGTAGCCCAGAGCGATGAGAGCATAAACGCTTCCTAACTGTAAGGCATTGAGGACTTGCTGGAGAAAAGTTTGCATGGCTCCTCCACATATTGCGGGGGTAAGCTCTAAGCTTACCCCCGCCCTGGATTTTAACTTTTAGAAATTACCCCTTACGGCTTTGCTGTGGTGTAATAAGTAAACCTCTTCCCCGGAACATCCACCTTGAGGACCACAGCGCTCTTTATGGGGTCGCCAGTGCCTCTGTATTCCATGACTCCGGTCACACCTTCGTACTTGGTGATCTTCCCGAGGGCTTCTACAACGGCCTCTCGGTCAATCTTACCGGCCTGCTTTATGGCTGTAACCGCAAGGCCGAAGGCATCATAGGTCAGGGCAGCCACGTCATCCGGAGTCTTGCCGTACTTAGCTTGGTAGGCCTTTATAAAGGCCTGAGCCTGAGGAGTAGCGATGTCCGGGGCATAGTGGGTTGTGAAGAACAAACCATCACAATCAGGACCGCACAGGTCAATGAGCTCCAGGTTCCCCCACGAGTCACTACCGAAGATTATGCCCTTGAAGCCCAATTTCCTGGCCTGTTGGACCTGAAGCGGCACTTCGGAATAGTAGTTGGGCAGGAACAGGCCATCGGCTCCGGAAGCTATGATTTTGGTGAGCTGGGCTGAGAAGTCTTTATCACCTGTGGTGTAGGTTTCGTAAGCTACCACAGGGTAACCCAACTCTTCCATGGTCTTCTTGAAGACCTCTGCGATCCCTTTGTTGTATTCAGAGGCCACATCAAAGAGGACGGCTGGCTTCTTTACTCCCAGCTCCACACCCAGCTTGGCTGCCACAACTCCCTGGAAATCGTCAATGAAGCAAGCCCTGAAGACATACTTCTTGGGCTTCCCTGTCTTGGGGTCAATAGTGGTCTTGGGGTTAGTGGACCAAGGGCTAATCATGGGCATTTTGTTAGCTTCAGCCACTTCAGAGGCAGGGATAGCGTTACGGCTGGCATTGGGGCCTATCATCAGGAGAACGCCTGCAGTGTGGAGCTTCAGGGCAGCGGCAGCTGCAGATTCCGCCTTATCCTCGTTATCTTCAATCAAGAGCTGGATGGTATACTTGCGGCCTCCTACCTCTATACCCCCAGCCTTGTTAACTTCTTCCACGAAGAGTTCGGCGGCATTCTTGCAGGATTGACCTACTACGGGGATTCCTCCGGTGAGTTCAGCGTTAAGCCCAATCTTGATGACGCCAGGCTTGGGGGCACACGATGAAGCTATAATGCCGAGAATAACCAGCATACTTGTAAGCACGACCAACCTTTTCATTTCTCTCCTCCTTTGGCAAGCCCTCCTTCGGGCTTGTTATTTTTCAGTAATTATAGCATATTTTGTGCCTAAAGCAAATTCGTTTCTTGAGAAGAAGCGTTCTGGAGGGAGGTTTTGTGGGCTTCTATTTGACGGAGCATTTCTTCAGCGCTCTGATGAGCAAGTGGGGTTGATGGGCCAAGCATCAGGGCCAATTCTTCTACCCTGGCTTTGCCTTGTAGTTCCTTAACCCTGGTTACTGTGCGCTGGTTTATTTCCACCTTTTCCACCCGGAAGTGGGCATCGCCGTAAGCTGCCAGCTGGGGTAGATGGGTCACACATAGGACCTGGTGATGCTCCGATAAACGCCACATTTTCTCCCCCACCACAGCTCCCATCCTCCCACCTATGCCAGCGTCAATTTCATCAAAGATAAGGGTGGGGGTATCATCAGCTGTGGATAGGACAGTTTTAAGGGCCAGCATCAGGCGAGATGTTTCCCCTCCCGAAGCTACTTTAGCCAGGGGCTTCAAGGGTTCACCGGGGTTGGTGGAAACCAGGAATTCAACCCTGTCAATACCTGTGGAGTCAAAGGCATAACGTTTATCATTAACCCAAACTCCGTCTGGGTCCTCCTTCCAGGTTATGCTCACCTGGAAGCGGGCTTTAGCCATGCCCAGTTCTGCCAGATGCTTTTCAACCCCCTCGGCCAGGGATATAGCAGCCTCCTTACGCTTCTGAGAAAGCTCATTAGCTAAAGCACCTATTTCGTGCAGAAGCTTCTCTTCCTCCCTTACAAGTTCCTCAATCCTTTCCTGGTTCGTGGACATTTCCTCCAGCTCTTTTCGAGCACTTTCTGCATATTCCAGGATTTCCTCAATGGTATCACCGTATTTGCGCTTTAAGGCGTTTATAAGCTGGAGGCGCTCTTCCACCTGCTGGAGCTTTTCGGGGCTGAATTCAATCCGATCCCGGTAATCCCTGACCTGATGAGCTACCTCTTCAATCCAGGCTATGGCTTCCTCCGTAGCCTTGCACAGTTTCTCCAACCCTGGCTCTATTTTAGCCAATCCCTGAAGGGCATTGAGGGCCCTTGCCATAAGGTCTAGGGCAGAGCTTTCTCCCTCAAAGCCTTCGTAAAGCGCAGTGTAGGCTTCGGTGGCCAAAGCCTGTAATTTTTCGGCGTTCAAAAGGCGACGTCTCTCCTGGGCAAGCTCTTCATCTTCTCCAGGCCTTAAATTAGCCGATGTTATCTCCTGCACTTGATATTCCAGCTGGTCTATGCGTCTGGCTATTTCCCTTTCATCGCGCCTCAGCTTTTCCAGAAGGGCTCTTACCTCTCTCAACCTCCTGACCTTTTCAGCTACTTGGTTCCTTAATTCTTCTAGCCCTCCGTATCGGTCTAAGAACTCCCTCTGGCGGGATGGGCTCAGGAGGGCCAGATGCTCACTCTGGCCATGGATGTCAATGAGATACTGGGTTATCTGGGAAAGTGCTCCAGCGGGGATGGCTCTGCCGTTAACCCGGCAAATGCTCCTGCCCTCACGGATTTCCCTAGAGATAATCAGAACGTTGTCCTCAATTTCCAGCCCATATTCTTCAAGGATGGGCTTTATAATGGAAGCGTGTGATTCATCCAGGATGAAAACACCCTCTATGTAGGCTCCTTCCGCCCCTGATCTTATGACATCACTTGTAGCGCGGCCCCCTAAGAGTGTGCTTATGGCGTCAATGATAATAGATTTACCGGCGCCTGTTTCCCCGGTGAAGACGTTAAAGCCGGCCTGCAGGCGAAGGTGCAGTTCATCAATTATTGCGAAGTTCCTGATGGTTATCTCGCTTAGCATGCCCTGGCCACTTTCCATAAAATATTTTAAAGCGTGGAGGGGATTTTGACAACCTATTTTACACCTCTTTAAAGCCTTCTTCCAGCTTTCGGAGGAACTCCTTATCTTCCTCCGTGAGGCGAGCTTTTTTGAGGAGATCGGGGCGGCGTTGCCAGGTAATGAGCAAAGCTTGCTGCCTGCGCCAGCGAGCAATGGCCGCATGGTTTCCCGAAAGGAGGACTTCAGGAACTTTGTATCCCCGGAAATCAGCTGGCCGGGTGTAATGGGGGTATTCCAGAAGGCCTTGGGAATAAGAATCTTCAAAGGCCGCAGCCGGATCTCCAAGCACACCGGGTATCAGCCTGGAGACGGCGTCCACAATTACCATGGCCGGGATTTCCCCACCGGTCAGGACGTAATCCCCGATGGAGATTTCGTCATTGGCCAGGTAAAGCCTTACCCTCTCGTCAACTCCTTCATAATGTCCACAGATTAAAACGATGCGGTGGTGTCGTGAAAGTTCCCACGCTACTTCCTGGGTGAACAAACGGCCCCTGGGACTCAGGAGGATCACCGGGACCTGAGGTTTCTGGCCTTCTTCAAGGCCTAATATACTTTCTACGGCCCGGAAGATGGGTTCTGGCTTCATAACCATTCCCCCACCACCTCCATAGGGGTAATCGTCGGTGACTTTATGCTTGCCAGTGGCGTAATCCCTTATGTTATGAATAGTGATAGAAACCAGCCCCCTCTCCCGGGCCTTTTTTATTATGCTTTCCTCAAAGACCCCCGCAAACATCCCTGGAAAGAGGGTCAGGATATCAAAGTGTATAGCCATTTTTATCCTGAAACTGACGGAATTACCGGAGGCTCCCCTTTGATTTTCTCCACAATCTCAAAGGCTTTCTGGACTTTTTCCTCGGGCCCTTCTACCAGAAGAACCACTGCTCCCTGGGATTCTCCCAGGCCACCGGCTGCGATCATGGTAGCTTCTACTCCCGCCAGGATTCTGAGGGCCTCTATCTCCGTCACAACCTCAGCCCCGTGGACAGCCATCAGTCCTACTTTATCACCGGTAGCATATTTGATACGATATATGCCGCATTTTTTCACCGCTTCCGGGACCGAGGGCACAAGCTTTTCCAGACCTACCGGGACAATAAGGTGAGCCCCTCGTGCCATTATTGTTCCTAAGGCCATCCCAATAGTGCCACCCAGATCATTGGACATAAGGATGCCTACATGACCGTGAGGATCAACAGCGTTGGCCCCTTTTATGAAGACGTCATCGGCTCCAAAAGAGCGAATGGCTACTTTAGCCTCTGTGTTCACCAGTTCGCCTTTGTAAAAAATAAACGGGGCCTGGCGTATTTCAGGGGGAGTAGCAGAGAGCTTGCCGTGGCCGATGTAACCTACTGCGTAGGTGAATTTATCAACAGGCTTGCCCAGCAGCTCTTCAGCAATATAAGCGGTAGTAGTGCCATTGGCTACAATTACCCAGCCCTCAGCGAAAGCTTTCTTAACGTGAGGCAGCTGGACTACCGCTTTGGCTATCAGCCTTTTGGATTCAGGTGGATTAAGGACCATTACTCCTGTGACGTTTTCCATGGCTATTTCCTCCTGAGGGGTTCTGAGGATATCTTAAATTAAAAGCGCATGGTTGTCAATAGAAAGTGCAGGGGACGAAACTCCATTACCAGGAACCTGGAGTGTTCCCCGAGTGGGACCCGAAGCCAGGCAAACCCCAAGCCCACGGGGGTGGGGAAGGAATGGGGT
>CAZZMI010000068.1:0-9618 GCA_964655275.1 uncultured Anaerolineae bacterium
CCCTGGCAGGGGGCGGAAGCCCCCTGGACCCCCTGTTTTCCCCACCCTCGTGGGCTCAGGGTTTGCCAGGGTTTTTGGTCCCACTCGTGGGCTTATTGCTAATGCCGGCCGCTTGCCCCCTTTAAAAAAACGTAGGACACCAGCGGAAGGACGGACGTAGCAGCGTTACGCCATTATATAGCCTACTCCACCCCTATTTTACCGATAAGGGGTAGCATAACTGTGAAGGTGCTACCTTCCCCTACCTTGCTTTTAACCTTTATCTTCCCTCCATGCAGCTCCACCAATTCTTTTGTTATGCTCAGGCCAAGCCCCGAGCCTGAAACCCCCCGTGAGCGTGCTTCCTCACCTCGGTAGAATCTTTCAAAGATGTGGGGGAGCTCTTCCTCCGTTATCCCAATGCCATTGTCAGCTACTTCTATAACTCCCCAGAGGCGGTCTTCTTCTTCCCGAATGTCAGTAGATATTGTTATATGCCCCCCATCGGGCGTGTAGCGTATAGCATTACAGACTAAGTTGTCCAGAACTTGCTCCAGGCGATGGGAATCAGCCATTACAGTCGGATTATCCGCAGAAAGTCGCACTTCTATCTGATGGCTGCGTTTTTTAGCCTCTCCTTGGTGTTTCTCTACAGTGTTCTTCACAAATTGGTTCAGCTCTAAAGGCTTCAGCATAAGTTCTACTTTTCCCGCTTCCAGCTTTGCAACTTCTGTTATATTATTTATCAACACTGTCATGTGGTCTATGAGTTGAAGGATCTGGTCAATATAATCTTTGTGCTTTTCAGGAGGGGACATTTGTATCAGTTCGCTGTAAAGCTTAAGGGCAGCCAGAGGGGTGCGTAATTCATGGGATAGGTCAGTTATTAGTTTGGTTTTCATCTTGTCAATAGCTTTAAGGTGAGAGATATCGTGAAGTATAGCAAGGGAGCCGGGATAGCTCGGTTCAAGGGGAATCGCTTTGATGAATAATGTTCCCGCTTCTAATTCTTTAATGACTTCCGGATAAGATTGAGCGTTGCGGGCTATTTCGCTTAAAATTCCCCGGAGGGATTCGGCTTCTTCCGGCGATGTAATTTGATGTAGCCAGGCCCATGCTAATGGGTTCATCTCCAGGATTTTCCCTTGGGGGTTTAAAAGTATAAGGCCATCGTTTGTGCCTTTGAAGATAGCTTCAAGCCAGGCCTGGCGGGCAAGAAGGTGCTCAGTCCTCTCCTGGACAAGCCTTTCCATTTGCTCGGAATATTCTTCAAGTTCCATAAGCATTTTGGCCTTCCCTAAAGCGAGGGATATGTGGTCGGCGAATACCTTGAGGTGCTGAAGATCCGCAGTGGTGAACTGGTAGGGGCGGGCTCCATCCACATTCAGGAAACCAATTACCTGATCTTTAAACTTTAGAGGCGCACACATGTAGGATTTAATCCACTCAAAGCCTTCCAGTTGCACCCACCAAGGAACACATGAGGTATCATGGATGAGCAAGGGCTCGCCTCTTTCGTGAACCAACTGGAGGGTATTGTATTGGGAGAGGGGGAAATGAAGCCAAGCGATTTTATCTTCCACCCCCCATTTTTCATATCCTTTACAGCTGACCACCTGAGCGTAATCGCCTATAATTAACATCAGGTTGAAAGCATCGCCTTGGATGATCTGCTCTAATTTTTCCATCACTACGTTAAAGATTTCCTCAGGAGAAGAAGCTTTGAGGATTAAAACCGCGGTATCGGCTAAGGTTTGGGTAAATTGGCGCTCTTCCACCTCATTCCGGTAGGCCTGATCCCTGGCCAGGGCTATAGAAAGAACCTCGCTCACCCGCTGAAGGAACTCTTTTCTTCCCTCCCAGAAAGGCTCTGGACGTGTGCTGAGCAGGGCCAAAGCTCCTATCAGTTTTCCTTCAAAGCTTAAAGGCAAAACAATTCTGGATCGGTATCCCGCCCGCACAAGGGCTTTTTCCACTGGGAAGGAAGCAAATTCCTCCAAATTAGCAATGCAGCTTATTTCCCCGCGTAAAAGAGGCTCTGACGCTGCTGTATCTTTAATGCTGAAGGAAAAGCCATCGTAAAGTTCGGGGACTGGCGGTTCGGAGGTAAGGGTAAAGATGTGGAATCTTGCGGTTTCTTCATCAAAAAATAAAAGCACAATCCTCTGGCAGTTCATAAGCTGTGAGAGGGTTCGGGCCAGGGCAGGGAAGGTTTCTTTTACATTGAGTGCATTAAGGTGGTGAGAAATTTGGGCCAGAGCTCTCTCTTCTTCTTCAGCCCGGCGGATTTGTGTGATATCTGTAGTGGTCTCTATTGCCCCAATTACTTTGCCATTTTCATCCTTCACTGCTCTCGCCCTTATAAACCACCTCCGGCCATCAGGGGAAGTCACCTCGCTCTGTTGGTAAGAACCTGTTTTCATTGCTTCTACCACTGGACACCCAGGGCATGGTGATGACCTTCCCTGCCATATTTCATAGCAATGCTTGCCTATAAGATCCTCAGGCTTCTTCCCCACTGAATCCCCTGCGGCTTTATTGGCCCATCGTATCTTTAATTCCGGATCCTGGAATGTGACTAAATCGGATACACCCTCAAGTATAAGGCTTTTCTCCTTCTCAGAATGAGCCAAAGCAGTTTGCGCCTCTCTGAAGGCAGAGAAGAGCTGGTTAATCTCAGCCGCAACTCCTGGCATTTCTGTGGGTAGATAGGGCAAAGTCGGCTCATCCCGGAACTTTTCAATGGCTCTTAATAACATTTCAAGGGGAGCAATGACTTTCTTCTCTAAGTGACGGTAGCCAGAATGCATTGCCAGGTACCAAAAGAGAGCACCCAGGAACAAGGGAACAAATCCCCAAGCCAAAAAGGGAGCCATCGCTTTCAAGAGGGAGGAACGAGCCACCACCATAAAGTTAGAGAGGGGGTAAATCCCTGCTGCGAAAAGGTCACCTGAGATGTAGATTTGACGGCCTGGCCTGAGGGGGGGCACGGATCCAAGGGCTTTTTCTTCCAGTTCTGGAGGGAAAAGGGGAAAGCGAAGCCCGGAATTATCGCTTAAAAACACTTGGCCTTTATAAATTGGTGCGAGCTCAAGGGCCATTATTGTTTTCAATTGATGAGGGTTAACAGCCGCTATTAGGAGACCCCCGGGTGTTTCAGAAGCAAGGTAAAAAGAAGTGCGACCTGATGAATTACGGGCTAAGGTAAAATCGCCGATAGGAAATTTAAGGGAGAGCGAATAACTGGAGGGCATAGCCAGAACAATAGCACCGGAATGATCTACCAGGTAAAAACCTTCAAAGTAACCCTCATGGAGAGCTTTGTGGAGGGTAAGAGCAGTCTCCTGGAGGGATTTGCCCTGGAGGCTTTCGGCGAGGGATGAAAGGTACAAATTGAGGTGAGCTATTTCTTCCTCCAACCTGTGAGCCGCAAATTCAGCTATGCTTTCGTTGCGGGAGATGTGGACTTTAACCCCGTAGTAACCGGTAAAGGCAGCAGCTAAAAAGAAAACGGCAATAGTCGGTAACAACAGCCGCAGCTTTATGAAATTTTCAAAAGTCTTCCGCATGGAAACATCCGCATGCATTTTACCTCCCCTTTTAATTATATCCCATGAGAGGAATAGGAAGCAATCGGGAGCTACTGCCGTGCTTCTGTTTCTACCCCAAGGAGAAATCAGGGCAAGAGGTAGCGGTGCGATAAGATTTTGCGGCCTGCAGGCCCTTTGATGAATTCCAGAAGCTTGCGGCCAGCTTCAGTCTGCCATATAGCGTAAGCCGGCAGTTTCAAAGGATAATCGGGTGAGGAAATGGCTTTCCCTTCCACCAGCACCGTTTTGACTTCTTTCCCCACCATTGCTCCGGAAACATAACCGATTGCTCCCTCTCTGAAGGAAACATAGTCCAGGACGCTCTGGCTTGAAGGGGCGATCAAAGCTGCAGGGGAAAGCCTTTCCCCTTTCATTACGGCTTCTTCAAATAAAGCCCTTGCCCCCGAGCCCTCTTCCCTGCTCACAATTACCACTTCACCTCTCCCTCCCAGCAAGCTCCAATCCCATATGTAACCAGCGTAAAGGCGCTTAAGTTCCTCTAAGGTTAAAGAGTTTACCCGATTGCTCGGGTGAACTACAATGGCCAGGGTATCCGTAGCGATAATTGTAGCTTCAGGCAATGGCAGAGCTATTATTGCCAGGTCAAACTCTCCTGCCTCAAATCCTTTCAGGACAAACCTGCTGGGGCCTTCGGTAATTTCCAGGTTCCACAGGCCTGTCCGAACCACCTCATCAACCAGGGGGCGGAAAGAGGTGCACACGCCCACTTTAACAGGCTCGGGGAATTGAGGGCGCTGCTGGAAGCAGGCCGCCGCCAGGCTAAGAAAGGAAAAGGCCCAGAAGGCCCAGCGCCAGGCAGTAGAAAGCAAAGACATAAAGCCTCCTGCGTCTGAGGAAGGAGAGAAGAAAAGCTATGCTGGCGTATCCACTTAACAGTGAACTTAAAAAACCAAACAAAAGGATGATCCACTGGCCTTGCCATTCTCCTTTTAGGACGAGGTCCAGCAACTGTTTAAGCCCGGCCCCAAATATTACTGGAACCGCCAGGAGGAAGCTGAAGCGTGCTGCTTCTTTCCGCTCAAGGCCGGCTATAATCCCTGCCGTTATAGTGGAACCTGAGCGGGAAATTCCTGGGGCTATAGCTAAAGCCTGAAATAAGCCGATAAAAATTGCATCGGTCCAGGTAAGTTGTTCAAGTTTTTTCCGGGGTTTTAATGCGAGTTCTCCTGCTATTAGGAGAAGGGCCGTACCCATAAGGGCCAGCGAGACCAGCTTCGGGGAGGAAAAAAGCCCTTCAAAAAAGTCTTCCAGCAGAAGACCTGCCACCACAGCCGGAACTGTCCCCAGGAGAATAAGCCAGCTCAGGTAAGCAGTATAAGACCTTTCCCCCGCAAAGATGCTTCTGAACCAGGACCTCGCAAAGTCCAAAAGCTCCGAGCGAAAATAAGCCAGGACAGCCATTAGAGTTCCTGTGTGCACCAGGGCATCAAAGGTAACAGAGGGTATGGGCCAGCCCAAAAGGTGAGGGATAAGGACAAGGTGCCCGGAGCTGGATACGGGCAAAAATTCCGTGGCCCCCTGAAGCACCCCCATAGCAATAGCTTTAAGGGGATCCATTAAACCTCCCCTTCGGAAGATCTTTTATATGAAGCCAGAAATTCCTCCCGGAACTGAGCAAAATTGCCTTCCAGGATGGATTGCCTTATCCCTTTCACCAGATTGACCATGAAATAGACGTTGTGGATGGTTGCCAGAACGGGGGCCAGGATTTCCTCAGCTTTGAAGAGGTGACGGAGGTACGCGCGAGAGAAATTCTGGCACGTATAACACTGGCAGGTGGGATCTATGGGGTTTGGATCGCGGGCATAGATGGCATTGCGGATATTAAGCTTCCCCTCTCGGGTGAAAAGGGTGCCGGTGCGCCCCATCCGGGTTGGTAGCACGCAATCAAAGATATCAATCCCCCTGCTTATGCCTTCAAAGAAATCCTCGGGGGCACCAACTCCAAGCAGGTGCCTGGGTTTATCTTGTGGGAGCAGAGGGATAACTACCTCCACCATTTCCCATGTTTTTTCCTTGGGCTCGCCTACAGATAACCCACCTATAGAGAAACCATCAAAGTCCAGGGAAGCAATGAAACGAGCACTTTCCCGGCGCAGGTCCGGGAAAATCCCTCCCTGGATTATGCCGAAAAGAGCCTGATCTTTGCGCCGGTGCGCCTTGAGACAGCGCTCAGCCCAGCGGTGGGTCCTTTCCGTTGCCTCCTTTACATATTCTTTCTCCATCGGAGGAGGGCACTCGTCAAGGCAGGTTATGAAATCAGCTCCCAAAAGCTCCTGAATCTCTATAGCCTTTTCAGGGGTCAAAAGGTGCATTGAACCATCCAGGTGGGAGCGGAATATAACACCCTCTTCAGTGAACTGGCGAAAGGATTCAAGGCTGTATATCTGGAAACCACCGCTATCGGTCATAATAGGATGAGGCCAGGCCATGAAACGGTGGAGACCCCCAAGTTCGGCTACAACCTCCGGGCCAGGCCGCAGGTAAATGTGATAGGTATTAGCCAGGATGAGGGTTACCCCAAGTTCTTCCAGTTGTCTTGGTGTAAGGGCTTTCACAGTGGCCTGAGTCCCCACAGGGGCAAAAACCGGGGTTGGGATCTCCCCATGTGGGGTGCGAATGACCCCGGCCCTCGCCCATAAGTTTTTATCTTCCTTGAGGATTACGAATTCAAAAGGTTCTCGCATCTTGCTTACAAAATACCAGACCTCCGCTGTTGTGTCAAATTTCCTTTAGGGTATAATTAGTGCAGTGGAGGGAGGTCGTGAAAGATAGGGAATTGACCCCGGTACGTTCCCAATACCTGAAGATAAAGCGCCAGTATCCGGATGCCATCCTTCTCTTTCGCCTCGGGGACTTCTACGAGACCTTTGATGAAGATGCAAAAATTGTTTCCGAAGTTTGCAATATTGTGCTCACTTCGCGCCCGGTTGGGAAAGGCCAGAGGGTTCCTCTGGCTGGAGTCCCTTACCACTCCCTGGAGACTTACCTGGCAAAGCTTATAGCTGCCGGATATAAGGTGGCGATATGTGAGCAATTGAGCGATAAACCCATAAGAGGCCTTGTGCCCAGGGAAGTGGTCCGGGTTGTGACCCCGGGGACGATAGTGGAGCCAGGTCTACTGGACGATAGGCGTAACAATTACCTCGCAGCCGTTGTCCTGGAGGGAAAAAAAGTTGGCATTGCTTACACTGATATAACCACCGGTGAATTTGCGGCCACCCAGATTGAAGCCGATGACCCCCTTCTGGCCCTGCGAGAGGAGCTGGAAAGGCTGCGCCCTGCTGAGATAATCGTGGACCAGGCAAATGAGAGGGAACTGGAAGGATTGGGGCTGAATGCCCACTTGACCCCTTACGAATCCTGGCATTTTGAACTGGGAACCGCTCGACAGGCTCTCCTGGATCACTTTGAGGTAGCTACTCTTGATGGCTTTGGTCTGGAAGGTAAACCTTTAGCCTTAAGAGCCGCTGGCGCTATAATTCAGTACCTTGGTGAAACTCAGAAGAGCGCCCTTCACCTGCTTTCTTCCCTGAAAACCTATTCAGTCTCCGAATTTATGGTCCTTGACCCCGCCACCAGGCGGAATCTGGAGCTTTCAGAGACTATAAGGGGCAGGGAGAGGAAAGGCTCCCTCCTTTGGGTTCTGGACCAGACCAGGACCCCAATGGGGGGAAGGCTCCTGCACAGGTGGGTTAACCAGCCGTTGATTAAAATTGATGAAATAAACCGCAGGCTTGATGCTGTTGAAGCCCTTTACAGGGATACAATCCTCAGGGCTAAGGTTAGGGAACTGCTGAAGCAGGTTTCGGATCTGGAAAGGCTGGTAGGTAGGGTGAGGCAAGGTATAGCAGGCCCCAGGGATCTTGTGGGAATACGGAAGACTCTTGAAGCGGTGACTCAGCTCAGGAAAGCCATGGAAGAAAGGGCCACTCCCCCGCTCCAGCCCATTCTTCAAAAACTGGACCCCGTTTCCGAGGTTATCCACCTTATTTCCCGCGCTATAACCGATGATCCCCCTGCCACTGTAACGGGTGGCGGGATCATAAAACCAGGGTTTTCAAAGGAGCTGGATGAAATCATAGAAGCATCCCGCAATGCTAAGGAGTGGATAGCTCGCCTTGAAGCCCGGGAACGCCAGCGGACAGGAATAAAAAACCTCAAAGTGGGATACAACAAGGTTTTTGGCTATTACATTGAAGTGACAAAATCCAACCTCAGCGCTGTTCCCTCCGATTACATCCGCAAGCAAACCCTGGTCAATGCCGAGCGATTTGTTACCCCCGAGCTCAAGGAATATGAAGCTTTGGTCCTCAATGCTGAGGAAAGGATTGCCGAGCTGGAAGCCCAGCTTTTCAGGGAAGTATGCCGGGAAGTATCTCTGGAAAGCCACAGACTTCTAAATACTGCCTTGGCCCTGGCTGAACTTGATGTTTATGCCTCCCTGGCTGAAGTGGCCGAGAGGAATGGTTACGTCCGCCCAGTGGTGGATGAAAGCGATGAAATCCATATCATTGAAGGGCGCCACCCCGTGGTAGAGCTTACCATAAGCGAACCTTTCGTCCCCAACGATGTCCACCTCACCCCTGAGGAGCGCATTCTGGTAATAACCGGTCCTAACATGAGTGGCAAAAGCACTTACATTCGCCAGGTTGCCCTGATTGTCCTGATGGCTCAGATAGGCTCTTTTGTGCCGGCAAAGGAGGCACGCATAGGAATTGTAGATAGGATTTTCACCCGCATAGGGGCCCAGGACGAAATTGCTGCGGGCCAGTCCACTTTCATGGTGGAAATGGTGGAGACAGCCAACATCCTCCACCATGCCACCCCCAGAAGCCTTTTAATTCTGGACGAGATAGGCCGTGGGACAAGCACTTATGATGGCATTTCCATAGCCTGGGCGGTAGTGGAATATATCCACAACCATCCTAACCTGAGGTCAAGAACCCTGTTCGCAACCCACTACCATGAACTGACAGAGCTGGAGCGTTTTCTCCCGAGGGTCCGCAACTACAACGTAGCTGTAGCAGAAGAGGGTGGCAAGGTGATATTCCTGCACAAGATAATTCCGGGAGGGGCAGATCGCAGCTACGGCATCCATGTGGCCCAGCTGGCAGGACTCCCTAAGGCTGTGATCCATCGGGCGGAAGAAATCCTCAGAGATCTTGAAGGCAACTCCCACCCTGCAGCTATTCGCCCGCGAGCCCCTAAAGCCACCCAGCTTCCGCTTTTCTCCCTCTCCCACCCGGTCCTGGATGAAATCAAAAACCTGGACATTGATTCCATGACCCCCCTTGAAGCTCTCAACAAGCTATATGAGCTCAAGCGTAAGGTCAGAGGGACGTAAGTACTATTGCTAAAAGAGCGAGCCTGCCTTAAAATCCGGTTGGAGGACAACATGGCTGAATTCTCCGGAGCAGATTTGGAGGTGCTCGCTTTTATAGAAAGGCTTGGTCGCTCTTTGCTGAAACTGGACCTGTTGAAATTCTTCAGCCGTAATCCTAACTTCAGGGACACAGGCTCGGCAATTGCGTTGAGGGTAGGCAGGGAAAAAGAAGCGGTAATGATGGAATTATACGACCTTTACCTTCTGGGCATACTGGAGCAGGAGGAAATTGATAATACTTTCGTTTACTATTTGAACCCCGATGAGAGGTTGCGGGAGCTTTTAACCCGTGCCCTCAGGGTATTTGCTTGATTAAAAGTCCCCCATTACCTCTGAAGCCAGCACACGCACCTTTTTAACATTGGCCCTCAGAACCTGTGAGGATGCATATCCTTTTCCCGGGGCCTGGAAGTTTCCTCAAAGTTTAATTGCAGGTTCAGGCAATGTCGGGAAAGGCGAAAGGGTTAAGGAGTTGGAGTAGGCAAGGGTGATGGGATAGGAGTTGTGGGTTCGGGTGAAGGGGAAGGCGATGGCACGGGGGTTGTGGGTTCAGGTTAAGGTGACGGGACTGGAGTTGTGGGTTCGGGCGTAGGGGAAGGTGACGGGGCAGGGGTCGTGGGTTCGGGCGAAGGAGAGGGTGAT
>CAZZMI010000069.1:0-9576 GCA_964655275.1 uncultured Anaerolineae bacterium
GGCCAGCGAGTGGGACCCGAAGCCAGGTAAACCCCAAGCCCACGAGGGTGGGGAAGAAAAGGGTGGAGGGGCTTTGCCCCTCCCGGGGGCGTTGGGGGTGTCCCCCGAAAACCTTGAAAAGGGGCAGACCGCTAACATTTGCAATCGGCCAGCGAGTGGGACCCGAAGCCAGGTAAACCCCAAGCCCACGAGGGTGGGGAAACATAGTCTCGCGCCCCGGGAGGAGATTTTGATCTTATTGACGAGCCCTGAGTTTTAGGCTAAAATCTTCCCGAGCTTCCAATCGGAGGAAAAGGCATGCCCGCTACTTTGATCGTCGGAGCGCAGTGGGGAGACGAAGGGAAAGGCAAAATTACGGATTTGCTGGCCCAGGATGCAGATATTGTAGCTCGCTACAATGGAGGCGATAATGCCGGCCACACTGTGGTATTTAAAGGCCAGACTTTTCGTTTGCACCACATTCCTTCCGGCATTCTATACCCCGGAGTAATTTGTATCCTTGGAAATGGCATGGTGATAAACCCTGAACGCCTTTGTCAGGAGCTGGATGAACTGGCTTCCAGGGGTGTTGAAGTATCCCCAGCCCGCCTTAAAATTAGTGGACGAGCTCATTTGGTCCTGCCCTACCACATAGCTATGGATAAAGCAGAGGAGGCCATACGAGCAAAAGGGGCGATAGGAACCACCTTCAGAGGCATAGGCCCCGCTTACTCCGAAAAGTTCGCCCGCCGTGGCTTGAGAGTCGCCGATATGCTGGACAAAGAATTTCCGGAAAAGGTGGAGAAAGCCCTAGAAATGGCCAATCGCTTTCTCAAAAATGTCTATAGTTCTGAGCCACTGGACCTTTCATCCACAGTCCAAAAGCAACTGGAATATGCCCGCCGCCTTATCCCTTACATTGAAGACACTTCCTGGTTTATTAACGAGGCTTTGAAAGAGGGGAAAAGGCTCCTCTGCGAAGGAGCCCAGGGAACTTTCTTAGACATAGACCACGGCACTTATCCTTATGTCACGAGCTCTTACCCAACAGCTGGCGGGGCGATGGTGGGGCTCGGTATTGGACCGAAGTGGGTGGAAAAGGTTATAGGGGTTACCAAGGCTTACACTACCCGGGTGGGAGGAGGACCATTTCCAACTGAGCTTACTGATGAAATAGGGGAGCGCCTGGCAGAAGTTGGCCGGGAGTACGGGACTACTACCGGTCGTCGCCGTCGCACGGGCTGGCTTGACATGGTCGCTTTGCAATATGCTGTGATGGTCAATGGCTTTACAGAGCTGGCTTTAACCAAACTTGATGTTCTTACCGGCATTGACCCTATTAAAGTTTGCGTTGCTTACAGGCTGTGCGGCATGGAGACAAAGCGATTTCCCCTTTCTACCGCAAGTTTATATCATTGCGAGCCTGTTTACATAGAGGTGCCAGGGTGGAAGGAAGAAATTTCGCAGGCCAAAAATTTTGAAGACCTCCCGCCCCGGGCTCAGGATTATGTCAGGCTTGTTGAGGAATTGGCAGGGGTGCCTATAAAAATCATTTCGGTAGGCCCCGAGAGGGAGCAAGTTATAGTTCGCTGATCAAGGGGGGAAAGTGTCGCGTTTCCATTCCTCAGATGAAAGCACTTTGTGGAGAAGAGTGCTCCTTTATTTGTTCGCCCGTTATTTTGAGCTACCCCTTCTCTCCTTAAGTTTCTCCTTCCTTCGCGGAAGATGGAAAAGGTTGGGTCATAATCCCTTTATCCGTCTGATGCTGGGGTGGACCCTGGCGGCACCTTTCGCACGTCTGGCTGATACTGCTAAACCATTCCCTTTCCCCCAGATTTTGAACTGGCTGGAGCATGTGGATGGCCCCATAGCCGTGGGACCATGCCGCTGTCGCATTTCCCATCAAGCGTGCCCCCACCCGTTGGAAACTGACATAGTTATCCGGTCTGGTGTTGAAGCCTGGAGCAAGGCTTTCCCGGAAGATTACCGTCTTATTTCTCTTGAGGAAGCTAAAGAGATCATAACTTCATGCCACAACTTAGGGATGTGGCAGATGGTTTTCATCCATTGCCCAGCCCATGGAGGTACTGAGTATGTGATTTGCAACTGTTGCACCTGCGGATGCGTGCCATATATCCTGAACCGCGAATTAGGCCAGAAAGTTTATCCGTTTATACCTGGCCCATATATTTCCAAGACCGATTTAGCTCGCTGCGAGGGCTTAGGAGAATGCGTGAAAGCTTGTCCATTCGGAGCCAGGGCTATAAGGCAAGGAAAAAGTCACTTGGTGGGAATGTGCTTTGGGTGCGGAAGGTGCGTTGAAGCTTGCCCTAATAAAGCTATAATCATGGTGAAACGCTATGATCTCCACGGGATATATCCGGAAGCCGTTCGCGCAGGAACTGTGTAACCTTTGCGGAGAATGCTTTCACCGTTGCCCCGTCTTGCGCTTGCCTTTGAAAAAAGCTGCAATGGAAATGGAAAAGCTCTTAAAGGGCGAGTTTTCTGGAGTCCTCAAGGCCTGTACCTCGTGCATGGCTTGTAACCTCTTTTGCCCTGTGGATGCTAAGCCCGCTAACTTGATTTTGGACCTTTGGCACAAAATATGGCAGGAAAGGGGCCTTCCCCTTTACGCGCGCTATTTCCTTCCTCATGCTCGTCCCAATTTCCGGAGCGATGTTATAGCCCGGCTCCCGCCTTCGGAACGCATGAAAGTAGCCCAATGGGGGAAAACAGATCCTGCTCCCGAGTTCCTATACTCCGGTTGCAACCTCCTCATGGTCCCTTACCTTACATCTTCCCGTCTCTTTCAGGGGATAGAGATCAGGGGTGGTCTTGATTACTGCTGCGGGGAAATGCTCTTCAGGATGGGGTTATACGAGGCAGTGGAGCAGGTAGCCATCAGGCTTACTTCGTGGTTTCGCCAGCTTGGGGCGAGGCAGGTTTACGTATTGTGTACCGCTTGCTTCAATATGCTTAAAAATGTCCTCCCTCAGTTCGGAGCCGATTTCTCGGGCATCACGTTCTCCCATTATTTTGAACGTATCTTAAAAGGCCTACGAGAGGGCGAATTCAGACCATTGCAACCTCTCGGTTGGAAAGCAACGGTTCAGGATTCCTGTCATTCCCGTCTTTTGGGGAGCGATTTTGCCGAAATCCCGAGGCAGATACTGAAGATCATAGGGGTGGAAGTGGTGGAAGCGCCGCATAATAGAGAATATCAGCTCTGTTGTGGAATTGGAGGCGGTTTTTCGCCTTTCTCGGCCTATCACCCCTTTTCCCTTTTAGCCTCGGCTCGTGTTACATCCAAGGACCACCGACGGATAAAAGCTGATGTTACCTGTGTCTACTGCGCTGGATGCCTTGCCATGTTCTCAGTAGCACGCCTGGCTGACCCAAACCTGCGGCCGGTAGTTCACCTTCTGGAACTCGTTCAATTGGCCATTGGGGAAAAACCAGCTCGCAGGCAAGATGCCCTTACTTTCTGGCTGATTGTGGGGACTGCGAAGCGCCAGTTTCCATTCCTTTTAAGCCGCAGGCGCTTTCACCATCCTCCAATCCCGGAGGTTCCGGAACGTGGTGGCGGTTAAACTGCTTTCCGAGCCCGATCAATATTCAAGCTTTCCCATTTACCGAGGCGTATCTTACTGCGATGCAGTGCGCCTTGCCGGGGAAGGTCAAGTGCTCAGGTTGTTGCCCGGTTCCATCCAGGTTTGCCGCTGGTCCCCGGTTGTTCTGGGTCTGAAGGAGCCGCAGAAGCCTTTTGAGTTTCGCCTTACCCCCAGGCTTTGGTTCCCTGTAGCTGGCTTTCTTCTGGGACCATTGGAAAGTTTTCCCGAAGAGCCAGACATCGTAATAATCCGGGCTGATTTCTTCACTTTGAAGGGATTGGTGGAAAAAGCCGGGAAAGAATATCTTTGGGATGGCCATGGCAATCGCTTGGAGATTTCAGCTAATGGATTGGTGGAGAAGGGAACAATGGGGGCACGGCTTATAACCCTGGTCAACAGATTTTTGAGCAAGCTTGCCCCCTTTGAAACTTGGCAGGCTTTAACCCGTTACCTGTTCAAAAGCTACCTCGTCACCGCCGGATACGAAGCCATTATCTCTCGAACCCTTGCCGATATGTCCATATGCCGTAACTCCACTGCAATTCCTCTCATCACCGGGCGAGTAAACATATCTTTTTTCTGCACCGGTGGCATAACCTGGGGGAAGAATAATCCTGAGCATATGACTTCCGGGTGGCCGTGGGAGGTGTTCACCCGAACAAGGAGGTGAGAAGTGGAAGAGCGGGCTATTTTTTCCAGATTTCCAGCCCTTAAAGGCAAAATACCGTTCGTCCCCCTTGCCAGCCTTCCCACACCTATCACCTACATGGAAAAACTTTCCTCCCGGCTCGGGGCTGAGGTCTGGGTCAAAAGGGATGGCCTTACCCATCCGGTTTATGGGGGGAACAAAATCCGCAAGTTTGAGTTCATATTTGCTGACATCTTGCGTCGGGGGGCCAGGGTTGTAATAACGGGCGGGGGGCTTGGCTCCCACCACACTTTAGCCACTGCTGTGATCGCTCGTCAGTTTGGGATAAAAGCTGTTTGCTGCTATTTCTGTGAACCCATCAGTGAGGAAGTTCGGCGCAACCTCTTAATGAGTGTGCCCCTGGGAATTGAAGCCCACTTCTGCGGAGATTATCCAGGGCTTGCCCTGTCTTTCTTGTGGCAATACATACGATACCTCGTGCTTTCCCGCAAGCTTCCTTACTTTATTTACCCAGGCGCTTCAGGAACCCTTGGCATCTTGGGCTACGTGAATGCTGCATTGGAGATTAAAGAGCAGTTGGATTCCATGGGTATCCCTGAACCGGAAGCGATTTTCGTGGCAGTGGGCTCGTGTGGGACCTTCGCAGGGCTCCTTTTAGGGGCAAAGCTTGCAAACCTTAGAAACCGGATTATCGGGGTCAGGGTGATTGAGGAAAGCATTGCCAACCCGGGAAAAGTGGCCCGAATGGTCAACAGAACTGCGCGCTTCTTGCGGAATCTTGACCCTGCCATTCCTCTGGTGGAAATAAAGCCGCAACAGGTAGAACTTCTGGGTGGGTATCTTGGGCCGGGGTATGCCTATCCCACACCTGAAGCTTTGAAGGCAGTGGAATTGGCTGGAGAGCTGGAAGGTTTACCCCTTGAGACCACTTACACTGGCAAAGCAATGGCTGCTTTAATGGATTATGCCCGCGCTAACCCCCGTTCTCGTTTGCTTTTTATAGACACTTTTGCTGAGCATCCAACCCTTGAGGAAGGAGATTACCGTTTGCTTCCTGAGCGTTTCTGGCCACTATTTGACCCTTCACACCGGGTATTTTGCTGGTGCATCACTGGCTGGCTCAAACCAGGTTTTTGCTGGAAGCGATAAAAATAGACGGGGGATACCTTGCAGGTCCCCGGGGTTTAGGGAAACCATGAGATATCCCCCGCATCCCCAAGAAAAGTTTACATAAACTTAGCCATGTAATTGGCCAGATCCGCTACCCTCAAGCTATAGGTCCATTCGTTATCGTACCAGGCCAGAACTTTCACCAGGTTGCCGCCCATGACCATAGTGTTTTCGGCATCAATGATGGAAGAATATTCGTCGCCTTTGAAGTCCAGGGAGACCAGGGGTTCGTCTTCCACCCTCAGAATTTTGAGGCCTTGTTCTTCCCATTTTTTCTGCCATCGCCTGTAAGCCTCATTGACTTCTTCGGCTGTGGTGTCTTTCTCAGTCAGAACCACAAGATCTATCACGGAGACGGTGGGGGTTGGGACCCTCAGAGCAATGCCGTGCATTTTACCCTTAAGTTCCGGTATTACAAGGTGAATGGCCTTGGCGGCGCCGGTAGAGGTAGGGATTATGTTCAAAGCTGCGGCTCTGGCCCTCCGCAAATCCCTGTGGGTTAAGTCCAGGATACGCTGGTCATTGGTGTATGAGTGGGCGGTCGTCATGAGGCCTTTCTGAATGCCGAATTCCTTTAAGAGCACATAGGCAGCTGGGGCCAGGGCATTGGTGGTGCAGGAAGCATTGGAGACGATGTGATGCTTATCGGGGTCATATTTATCGTGGTTAACCCCCATCACGATGGTGATATCCTCGTTTTTGGCGGGAGCGGTGATTATAACCTTCTTAGCACCGGCTGGATCTAAGTGGGCTTTGGCTTTTTCCGCATCGGTGAAGACCCCGGTGGACTCAATTACTATGTCCACCCCAAGTTTTCCCCAGGGCAGGTTCGCGGGGTTCGCTTCGGCGTAAACCTTGATCTCATGGCCATTAACTATTATGCGGTCACTTTCTGCCTTTATATCTGCCCGGAAGCGGCCATAGTTGGAGTCATATTTGAGAAGGTGCGCGTTGACTTTAGCCTCGGTTAGGTCGTTCACTGCCACTACTTCAAAGGTGTTGGGGTAATTCTCCCACATGGCTTTGAACACTTGCCTGCCTATCCGGCCGAAGCCATTTATTGCTACCTTTATCATTTTTGCCCTCCTTTGTAAATTTCCATTATAACCCTGGCAAGTTTATCAGGATCGTGTCGCCAAGGGTTTTCTCCATCTGCAAGGTCAGCCGTTACTAACCGGTAGTTTGGATCTTCAAGGGTGGGAAGAACAGGCTCTGCATCAGGTATTTCCAGGTTTAGGTTGTTATTGGCTATTATTATATCAAAAAGCCCCTTGCCTACATTCTTTTCCAGAGCTTTCACATGATCTTCCAGGGTAAAGCCGTCGGTTTCGCCTCTTTGGGTTGCTATGTTGCAGATGTAAATTTTCATCCCTTTTGAGGCCCTTATGGCCCCAGATATTTCTTCCACCAGCAAGTTCGGCATTATGCTGGTAAAAAGGCTTCCCGGGCCAATGGTTATTATATCGGCTTCAAGGATAGCCTTTATAGTTTCGGGGTAAGCCTTTGCTTTTTCTGGCTTTATGAATACTCTTTCAATTTTCCCCATCCTTTTCGGGATAGCCGATTCCCCTTCCACCAGGGTGATCTCAGATGTATCCGGGCAGTGGACTTCGGCACACAGGGTTATCCTTTCGGTAGTAGAAGGGAGGATGCGCCCATTTATAGCCAGGACCCGGGCGGATTCGGAAAGGGCCTTCTCAAAGCTTCCACTTAGCTCAGCTAAAGCGGTTATTAATAGGTTGCCTACGGTGTGATTATCAAGCCCTGCCCCTCGCCCAAAGCGGAATTGGAAGAGTTTGGCCATTAACCCTTCATCATCGGCAAGAGCTACTAAGCAATTCCGGAAATCCCCTGGTGGCAAGGTGTTAAAATCCCTCCGGATCCTGCCCGATGAGCCACCGTCATCAGCGACGGTAATAACCGCTGTTATGTTATGGGTGTACTTTTTAAGTCCTTTGAGGAGGGTATAAAGGCCGTGTCCTCCGCCTATGGCCACAACTTTGGGGCCTGATACAGCAGATCGCCGGCTAACCATTTTGCCCAAGCCGGGGGGAAGGGGCATCTGTTTATCCCTGCTTTAAGGAACGAAAAGCCATACAAACCTGGGTTGTCTTTTATCTAACCGGTTGAGACCTGCTTTGCGGGCCATCTCTATGGCCTCTTCGTATTCTTCAAATGTTATGCGCCGTGAAAGTTCTGGAATCTGGTGGGCTTTGTAACAGGGCCGATATTGGTCCATTATGTTCAGGTAAGTATTGGTGGAGATTTCCTGGGCTAAGAACCGCACAATTTCCTCCGTTCCTGCCAGGCGGTTAGGTAGAACCAGGTGCCTTACAAGGAGTCCCCTTAAAGCTATTCCACGCTCGTCCAAAACCAGGTCTCCAACCTGGCGGTGCATCTCTTTAACGGCAGCTTTGTTTACGGCCGGGTAATCCTTGACTTTTGAGTAGCGCCAAGCAATTTCAGGATCAGAGTATTTCATGTCGGGCATGTAAATATCTACAATCCCATCCAAAAGCTTCAGGGTTTTGAGGGAGTCGTAACCTCCAGTATTGTAGACCAAGGGGAGGCGAAGGCCCTTTTCCACGGCGATGAGGAGAGCTTCTAAGATCTGAGGGACCACATGAGTTGGGGAGACCAAGTTTATGTTGTGGCAACCAACGTCCTGAAGATAAAGCATCATGGCCGCTAACTGCTCTGGTTCTACCTCCCTACCATGACCCAATTGGCTTATTTCGTAATTCTGGCAAAACTGGCAGTGGAGGTTACACCAGGTGAAGAAAATTGTCCCGGAGCCGTGGATGCCTACCAGAGGGGCTTCCTCACCGAAGTGTGGGTGAAAGCTTGAAACCAATGCCTTTCTTCCGGTACGGCAACCTGCCCCCTTGCTCCCTTCTAACCGATTGGCTCCGCATTCCCTGGGACAAATATCACACTTGGCAAGGCGAGCTATCGCCTCCTCAACTCTCCTCTTTAGCTCGCCTGATTCATATAAAGCAAGGTATGAAGGCGTAAAATTGCCCAAAGGAACTCCTCAAAATTGGCCTATAGTTAATATAAAACAGGGGGTGTGGTTTGTCAAGATTTAGCCAAACTATCTCAGGGCTCGTCTAACTACGGGGAGAATGCCCACTTTACCTCGCTTTGGCACCAATAGTGTTTGACAATTGCTTCACATTGTGATACAATAGAATTGCCCCTTAAGCAGGGAGGCGACAATGAAATTCCTGCGCTACGAAAGGTTAATCCGGGTTATTGTTGCCTTTCTCCTGTTGATCCACACGTTGCTAACACCGGTAGCCCTGGAACCAGCAGGGGCAAGATCTCCGGAGTATCCGGTCTGGCTTCGGCTCTCCCCTATATCGGGGTGGAGCGCTTCTATGGCATTTCAAAGCCCCCTGCCTACCCCGATGTCACAACCCCATGCCCCGACCTTTACCAGCCCCTTGCCTATCCCTGAAGGGCTTGAAGGAGAACCCTCCAAAACTGTGCTTCCCTCTCTTCCTCTGCCGTATAAGGAAGTCCTCCTGGTTCAGGCAGGAGAGGAAGTTTCTCTGGCCCAGGGCCGGATAGCAGTGGCTGTGCCTCCAGATGTACCTGTGCGAAAGCTGGCACTCCAGGTCACCTACATGCGCTCCCTCTCCAGCCATGAAGCTGGGCTGGCTTTTTCTTTTGATCTTCGCGCGGCGGATGAGAAGGGTACGCCGCTGACCCATTTTGCGACCCCATTAACCATCACCTTGCAATTGGGGGACTTTGTTAACTGGGCCTCCCGCCCGGATTGGCTGCGCCCCTGGGTGGGGTATTGGGATGAGAAAGAGCAAAAGTGGCAGACCATCACCCCCACCCTGATAGACGAGGAGGCGGGAATCGTCACCTTCACCACCGACCATCTTTCCACCTTCGGGGCCGGGACGCAGGGGGTGATGGTCAGCGGCTGGATCCTGAACTTCAACGATACCCGGGTGGATCGTTTCTCCGGGGCGTTGATATGGGAATACCCCTTTGACCTTCCGCCGGGGCCGGGGGGCATCCGGCCGACCCTTCGCCTCTCTTACAACAGCCGTCGGATAGATGGGGTGCTGACCTGGGCGCAATCCGATGGCGTGGGCTGGGGCTGGAGCATCGATGCGGCCGAGATCCTGTGGCGCAACGTGCGGCGGTGCT
>CAZZMI010000070.1:0-9401 GCA_964655275.1 uncultured Anaerolineae bacterium
CCCCAACCCAAACTCCAACTCTGACGCCAACCTTAACACCAACCCCAACTCCAACGCCGAC
This sequence comes from uncultured Anaerolineae bacterium, assembly GCA_964655275.1. Taxonomy (GTDB): domain Bacteria; phylum Chloroflexota; class Anaerolineae; order SpSt-600; family SpSt-600; genus SpSt-600. The sequence goes on from CAZZMI010000070.1 coordinate 62, forward strand.
TCCAACGCTGACTCCAACACCAACTCCAACTTCGACCCCAACTCCGACCTCAACTCCAACCCCAACTCCAAGGCCTAAGCCAACTCCAACCCCTACCCCTACTCCAGCTCCTTCTGGGCCAAAGGTCTTCCAGGGGAATGGTTGGAAGGTAATTGATATGTCGGAGCGCTACGATTTCGTCTTCCACCGCCCCGAAGCCCTCGACTACGTCTTCCAGAACTTCTTCGGGGATAAGCTCTTCTCCCTTTACCCTTCAGGGGTGAAGTACACGATCATAGATGACAACATCTCCCCAGATGGGTGCTTCGCCAACCTTTTAGCCCCCAGAGCTCCAATACCACTTCATGCAATGCCGCAGTTGGAGAATTGCCTAATTTATGGATATGGTGGGGAAGTGGGGAGAGAAGGGATGATATGGCTTTCCTGTGCCTACTATGCTCCCGAAACGAAGTGGGGGGTATACTATGACCCAGAAGAGTGCTTCATCGCCATGCCAGTTAAAGACTTCAACACTACAGATAAGTTCATAAGCGCCCTTATAGTGAGCGTAAATAGTCTCTTCGTCCATGGCCCGCCAGGAACAGAGTGGCCAGATTTCTTCAACCCTGTTTTTGCCCCCCTCGGGAGCGTAAGCCGCACCGGAGATAAGTGGCACTGGGAAAACCCATTCGTTGAGGTTGTAAGGGTGAAGTGAGCGTTGAGAACTACTGGAGGGACCTTCTGGAAAGGGGGAGCACTCCGGCAGGCTGCGGAAAAGCAGCTTGCTGAATGGTGGAGGGGTCGCTATCGCATCATGGTGGGATTGAAGGTTGGCAATCTGGCGCGAATTCCGTAGGCTTCAAGGAGTCGCAATCGCACCGTAGTGGGGTTGAAATTTATGGAGGGCTTCTGAGGTTGCGCTTCCCACAGGAGGGAAAGGTTCTACGGAGGCCCCCCACAGAGGTTCGAATAAGGAGGAGGGAAAATGCTCATAAAGAAGGATCAGTGGACAGGAAAAAAGAAGGTTACACCCCTTGGCTGGCTTGTATTCTTTTCTACAGCCATCTTCCTTGTAGCTATCGCCTTCTACTCCCTCAACTTCGCTCAGGCCCAGATGATCCACAAGGTGAACTCTCAGAAGGTTCCGACTCCAACCCCATCCCCCACTCCCGCTTCCTCCCAGGACTGGGTTTACAGGCTTGTTAAGGACCCCAATTACAAATGGCTTGTTTCCCCACCCCCACCAGAACCCTCTTCCCCGAGGCCATCATCCTGGCCGGTGTACAGGGTAAGGGACAAAATAAGCGGGAGGGAAAAATATGATGTCCCGAAAGAGGTGCAGCAATGGATAATCCATGACCTCTGGGAATATTTACATGCTATAGTTACTTCTTTCCCCACCCCATCCGATTGTGCCCAGGAAGAAATCAGGAGAACTTACCACACCCCCGCTTATGCTGAAAGGATAATAGCAGACTTGAAAAAGAAGTGTGGCCCGGACCGCGTCCACTGCAAGGTTGTAGAGGAAGAGCCCTGGAAAATGGAGGGGATGGTAATAGCTGGTTGTTCCCCTGATGGGAAATCCTGCGCTGTTGTGCTGTATGCTGGAAGAAAGGTTTTTGCTTGTTTCAACGATGAAATGAAAGAAGTTACAAGAGTAAACGCCCCGCCCAGGATGTGGGTTTACAGGATGGTTTGGTCTCCCGAAAGGGGGAGGTGGTTAATTGATGACGTGAAAAACTTTGATATTGAGGAGGAGAAATGAGGAGGAAGCTTTTTTATGCTCTCCTTTTCCTGTTCCTTTCCCTTGCCCTAGCGCTTTCGGGGATGGGGCAGGAAGAACCTCCAGGTGGCGATTGTATCACCCCAGAGAACGATGGTGCGGGTTGTGAGGTATGAGGGGGACAGCCATTCCAACTACTCCTCCCTCCACCTCGGCTCCTGCGGAGACACTAAATCGCAATCGCACCATAGTGGGGTAAAAGCCGCGATGAGGGCCTAAGAGTGCTCGCAATCGCACCATAAGGGAAAGCTACAGGCCATCGGCTGATTTTGTTTTTCTCGCAATTTGAGTATAATTTTAAAAAAAGGCGATGACGGAGAGGAGTAGGCAGGGGGAGCCTGACAGAGAAAGGGAGGCGTGGCTGGGACCTCCCTGCAGGTGAAGCCTGCTGAAGTTCGCTCCCGAGCCGGGCAGGCGAACAGGTTTAACCCTCAGTAGTCTGCCCCGGAAGCCCCCCGTTACAGGGGCAAACCCTAAGGAGAGGGTCGGCCCAGGCCGACCAAGCAGGGTGGTACCGCGGAGAGGAAAGGCTGCCTCTTCGTCCCTGGAGGCAGCCTTTTTTAATTCCTTCTTAAGGAGGGAAGAATGCTGGAACAGGTGAAAGAGCTCAGGGAAAAAGCCCTTCAGGAGCTGGAAAAAGTAGCCGATTCAGGCTCCCTTGAAGAATGGAAGAGAACTTACCTGGGCAAAAAAGGCCACTTAACCCAGCTCCTGCGCCGAATAAGAGATTTACCGCCTCACGAGAGGCCGGCGGCAGGAGAAGCCGCTAACCAACTTAAGGATGAATTAACCAGACTCTACGAAGAAAAGGCCGCCGCCATCAAAGAAGCTGAACGCCTCCGGGCAGCAGAAGCTCAGGCCGTTGACATAACCTTACCCGGAAGAAAGCCTCAGATCGGAGCTCTTCACCCTGTAACCCAGACTTTGAGGGAAATCATTGAAATCTTCTCCCGCATGGGCTTCGGGGTCTACGAGGGGCCTGAAGTGGAATGGGATGATTACAATTTCGGACTCCTTAATATACCACCGGAGCATCCCGCCAGGGATATGTGGGATACCCTTTACATAGCTCCACCATACGGCAAGGACGGCAATATGCTCCTCCGCACCCACACCTCCCCCGACCAGATAAGGGTAATGCAATCCATGAAGCCTCCAATAAGGGTTGTGGTTCCAGGCAGATGCTACCGCCACGAAGCCACCGATGCTTCCCACGAATGGATGTTCTATCAAGTAGAGGGACTGGCAGTAGATAAGGGCATAACCATGGCCCACCTCAAAGGCGTCCTCACTACCTTTGTCCGGGAGATGTTCGGCAGGGAGAGGAAAGTGCGGTTTCGGTGCGATTACTTCCCCTTTGTAGAGCCAGGAGCTGATATGGCCATGGATTGCATAGTCTGTGGCGGAAAGGGCTGCCGGGTGTGCAAGTTCACCGGCTGGCTGGAAATCCTGGGAGCTGGTATGGTCCACCCACAGGTTCTGCGCAATGTAGGCATTGACCCCGATATATACACCGGTTTTGCCTTCGGCATGGGGGTTGAAAGGATCGCTATGCTCAAGCACAGGATTGACGATATCCGTTACTTCTACGCCAATGACCTGCGGTTCTTGAAACAATTCCGCGCTTAGAGGAGGTGGGAAAATGAAGGTTCCTTTGAGCTGGCTCAAAGAATACGTGGATATAAAACTTCCTCCAGAGGAACTTGCTTATAAACTTACCATGGCCGGCTTTGAAGTGGCGGAAATCCACCGGGTGGGAGAAATGTGGGACCGGGATAAAATCTTCGTGGGCCAGATACTGGAAGTGAAACCCCACCCTAATGCCGATCGCCTAACCATAGCAGTGGTGGATTACGGAGCCCCTGAACCCGTGGAAGTGGTCACCGGAGCACCTAACATAAAAGTTGGACAAAAGGGGCAGAAGGTGGCTCTTGCCCTGACCGGAGCTCGCCTTGTAGACCCCTACTCTCCTCAGAAAACATACTTCACCCTCAAGCCGGCAAAGATAAGAGGGGTGCTCTCTCCGGGAATGGTCTGCTCGGAAAAGGAGCTGGACCTTTCCGATGACCATGAATCTGTTATCATTCTCCCCGACGATGCTCCAGTGGGGATGCCTCTGGTTGATTACCTTGGCGATGTAGTCCTTGATATAGAAGTGCCCACTAACCGCCCCGATTGCCTTTCCATCCTTGGGATAGCCAGAGAAGTGGCAGCCCTTACCGATGCTGAGTTCCGTCCGCCCATCATTGATTACCCTGAAGATAGCCGTGAGGCTCAGGAATTTATAGAAGTTGAAATTGCCGATCCCGACCTCTGTTCCCGTTACGTGGCAGCAATGGTCCTGGGGGTTGAAATAGGCCCTTCCCCCTACCTTGTCCAGAGGCGATTGAGAGCTGCAGGCATGAGGCCAATAAACAATGTAGTGGATGCCACTAACTACGTCATGCTGGAGATGGGGCAGCCCATTCACGCCTTTGATTACGACAAAATCCGGGGGAAAAAGATAATAGTCCGCAGAGCCCGCAGCGACAGCTCTTTCACCACTCTGGATGGAGTCAAGCGCGATCTTTTCCCCGATGTCCTCCTCATAGCCGATGCCGAAGGGCCAGTGGCCATAGCGGGGGTAATGGGAGGGCTGGAAAGCGAGGTAACCCCCGAAACCAGGAATGTACTCATTGAATCCGCCAACTTCAACAGGGTAAGCATAAGGCGCACTTCAAGGCTCTTAGGCTTGAGGACTGAAGCCTCCCTTCGGTTTGAGAAAGGTCTTGACCCCTATCTTCCCCCTGAGGCAGCCAGGCGAACTGCTCAGCTTATAAGAGAATGGGCTGGCGGTAAAATTGCCAGAGGGCTGGTGGATGCCCACATTCCCCTCCCCCCTCGCCGAACCATAACTTTCCATCTCAAAGAACTGGAACGCTTTATAGGGCTCAGTTACCCCAAAGAGCAGGTTGAATCCATCCTGAGCAGGCTGGGCTTTGAACTTGAGGAAAAAGGGCCTGAAACATATCTGGTGACCGTGCCTACCCACCGCGGCGATGTAACAGAGCCGGCTGACCTGGTGGAAGAAGTGGCCAGGATAACTGGCTATGACCTCATCCCTACCGAGATGATTCCAAACCCTGCTTCTCCCCAAATTTTCCCCGAACTTCTAAGGTGGGAAGAAGCGGCCAGGGATATTCTGGTAGCCTGCGGTCTATATGAAGTCAAAACCTATGCCCTGGTAAGCCAGGAATTGCTGGATAATTTTAAAATTTCGTATCCATTGCCTCTGCTTTCCGTGGCTAATCCCATGACCCCTGAGCACGTCTTCCTGCGGCCAACCCTGTTGCCCAGCCTCCTCCGCACTGTGGCTTATAATCTCCGCTTCCAGGAAGGGGTCAAAATCTTTGAGCTGGCCCGCATTTACCTTCCAAGGGAAAATGACCTCCCTATTGAAAGGTCAACTCTGGCTATAGCCATGGCGGGGGAAACGGAGGAGATAAGCTGGTTCGGAAAGGGAAGGAAGCTGGATTTCTTTGACCTTAAGGGTGTTGTGGAAGAGCTGGTGGAAAGGATGGGAATTTCGGCTTACCGGTTTGAGGCAACTAAAGACCCCAGGTTCTTCCCCGGGCAGACGGCCCTCTTAAAAGTGGGCGAGGATATCATCGGCATTATGGGTAAGCTCGATCCGGCCATAGCGGAAGCCTTTGAGCTGGAGAAAGAGGAAATTTTCATGGCTGAATTTAACTTTGAAGCCCTGGCTTCCCATGCCTCTTCCTTCAGGGAATTCAGGCCTGTCTCCCGTTACCCGGCCGTGGTTCAGGATATAGCGGTAGTGGTAGATGAAGGTGTTCCCGCTGAGGAAGTGCGCAGGGTAATCATGGAAGCCGGTAGCCCATTCCTCCGCAATGCCATCCTCTTTGACTTCTATCGGGGAAAGCCAGTGCCACCGGGCAAAAAGAGCCTGGCTTACTCCCTTACTTTCCAGGCCGATGACCGCACCCTGACCGACGAAGAGGTTGCCAGGTTGAGGGAAAAGGTCATAAAAGAGCTTGAAAGGAAACTGGGGGCCAAGCTTCGGGGGTAAAAGATGCGCATATTCCTCTCCCTGCTTTTGGCGGTAAGCGTGTTCCTCATCATCCTTCTTGCTCCATACCCCCTGCTGGCCCGGCCCGAATTCATCCGCTGGGAGTATTCCCGCCCGGGTTTTCCCCCTTCTTTCCGGTTTTCACCTCCGGAAAGAGAAAAATTTTCCATTGCCACACTCCGTTACCTCATCACTGGCGAAACCCTGGATTACCTGAAATCCCTGGCCGACGAGAGTGGTCCCATTTACAATGAGCGGGAACTCCGTCACATGGCCGACGTTAAGAGGTTATCCAATGGGGCTTTGCTTGTCCTCAGGCTCTCTCTGGCCCTTGCTTTTCTGTTAACTGTGACGTTTCTGCTGAGAGGTTGGAGGCGGGAATTAGCCCTGGGCTTGCTTGCAGGGGTTTTGATGTTAACAGGAATCGGGTTAGCGGTGGGGGGAATGGTTCTCCTGAATTTTGATTTCTTTTTCACCCTATTCCACAGGCTTTTCTTTGAAGGTGATACCTGGCTTTTCCCTTATTCTGATACCCTCATTCAGCTTTATCCGCTGCCTTTCTGGGTTGATGCTACCAGGTGGTGGCTTGTGATAAGCGGGGTTTTCGCCGGATTTACCGGGCTTTTGGGGCTAATACTCTATTGCCTCCCTTATTTTGCGGGCCAGAGCCGCAAACTCGGGGGTGAAAATAAGGGGTAAAGCTCTGGGGTGAGGGAAGGGGACGGCAAACTGGGCCTTTATTGTGCCTGGGCGCGGGCTCATCACTATAACCCTGTCAGCCAGGAAGATAGCTTCCTGAAGGTTGTGGGTAACCATAACTACAGTTTTGCAGCGGCTGCGCCAGAGACTGGCAAGCTCAACATTCAATTTTTCCCTGGTTAAGGCATCAAGCGAGCTGAAGGGCTCATCCAGGAAAAGGATGTCGGGGTCGTAAACCAGGGCCCTGGCTAAGGCTACCTTTTGCTCCATCCCCCCTGATAATTCCCTGGGGTAAGCGTAGCGGAAACTCTCAAGCCCCATGGCTTCAAGAAGGGATGAGGCCTTTTCTAAAGCTTTGGGGCCGTTCAAGCCCCTTACTTCCAGCGGTAGGAGAATGTTTTCCAGGGCATTGCGCCAGGGCATGAGGTTGGCTTTCTGGAAAACAAAGCCCATTTCCGGTCTGGGGCCTTTTAGGGGCTCGCCTTTCCAGAATACAAGCCCTGAAACAGGTTTGAGGAGCCCGCTCAGGATGCGCAGCAAAGTGGTTTTCCCGCACCCCGAAGGCCCTACAATGCACACGAATTCCCCTTCCCTCACCTCCAGGGAAACATCGCGCAGGGCCTCTATTGGCCCCTGGCGAGTTTTATAAATCATGCTTAAGTTTCTGGCTTCCAGGATTACCAAGACTCTCCCTTATGGGACAAACTCATTGGTAAAAGCCTTCTCCACTTGCACTTCTGTAGTTATAAGCCCCATATCTTTTAATGCCTTAAGGGTAGCCTCCCAATCGGCTTTCTCGGTCCGGCCGAGGTGGAGCGAAGTCCAGAATTTTATGGCTTCTTTGAGCACTTCCTTCTGATCCTCTTTCATTTCCGGCACATACTTCTTGCTTATTTCAAAAGCTTCGTCTGGATTTTCTATGGTGTAACGGAGGCCTCTCAGGAAAGCTCTGACCATCCCCCGTACCAGTTCAGGTTTCTCCTTTATGGTCTTTTCGTTGGTCATAATCCCGTTGGAAATAAGGTTAACCCGGTCGGCTACAGCGATAACGTTCACCTTATAGCCTGCAAGGCGAAGCCGGACCGGTTCGTTCATAGCGTAGCATATAGCTGCATCTACAAGGCCTTTGGTCAGGCTTTCCACCTGGGTATAGCCTATCTCCTGAAGGTTGAAATCTTCTTCCTTGAAGCCCTCAGCTTTAAGGAGGGCACGCCATCCCACGTAGCTTGCCCCGAAAAGGGCCGGTATTCCCACTTTCTTCCCTCTAAGGTCCTGAAGGCTCTTTATCCCCTTTTCTTCCAGGGAGACCACTACCACCGGGAAGCGGTGATACCATCCGGCTACGTAAACTATGGGCAAACCCTGGCTTCTGGCCAGAAGGACCTGCTCCCCGCTGGCTATAGCAAAATCAAGCTCGCCCGTACCTACAAGTTTAACTATGTCGGCTTCCCATCCGTAATTGAACTCCAGCTCAATACCTTCCTGGCGGAAATAGCCTTTCTCAATAGCCACATAAAAGGGTGCGAACTGAACGTTGGGGATGTAGCCCATAGCAATGGTTACTTTCTGAGGGGAAGGTGTAGGCTTGGTGCAGCTTAGTAGTATCAGGAGCAGAAAAATTATGGGGAGAACAAAGATTTTGCCGCGCATTTTTCACCTCCATTTTATGAATTTCTTTTCCAAAACAGTGACGGCAAAATACAAAACTACGGCTATTATGCCCAGGGAAGATAGGGCCACAAAAAGCAAGGGGGTATCAAACAACCCCCTGGCTAAATTTACCAGAAAACCGAGCCCTCTATCGGCGGCAACGAATTCCCCTACAACTGCGCCGATTACCGAAAGGGTAACGCCAACTTTCAAACTCCCCATAAGATAAGGAAGGGATGCTGGGAGTTCCAGAAGCCAGAAAACCTGCCATCGGTTAGCGCTAAGGATGCGCATTAAGTCATACAGGTCTTTCTCCACCGAACGTATGCTCACTATGGTCCCTACCAGCACGGGGAAAAAGACCGTTAGGGCGCAAACCGCAATTTTGGAAGCCAGGCCAAATCCGAACCAAATTACCAGCAGGGGGGCTAAAGCCACAACAGGCATGGATTGAGAAATGACCACCAGGGGCGTGAGGTAGGATTCAAGGAAGGGGATTTTGGCCAGGAAATAGCCGAGAACGAAAGCAGACGATAAGCCCAGGCCTAATCCTGCAGCTATTTCAATTAGAGTAACCCGCGCATGGAAGAGGAGGGAACCATTTGTAAGGACAACCCAGAAGCGCCTTGCCACCTCCTCCGGTTGAGGGAGGATAAAGCTTGGGTAGTGGCCGAGCCAGGCTATAGCTTTCCACAGAGCGACAATGGTAATCAGGGAGAAAATCATCCCGAGATAACGTTTAAGGTTCATCAAAGCCAAACCCTCCCAAATAAAAATGCCCCGAAGGCATAACCTCCGGGGCAAAATGAGAGTCCCTGAGCCCCATAAAAAGCTAAGGACCCTCAGGCTGACCTTCTCCCATCCGGACTATACCGTCGGCTCCGGCTTAGCGGCCTTTCGGCCGTTGAACCGGATCAACCCGAGGTTTACTCGGGCTCGCGGGCTCGACACCTTTTAGCGGGCTGGCAGGGCCAGGCCAGCCCAGGTGTCCTACCGCCGGTCGGGAATTTCACCCTGCCCCGAAGGTCAAGCCCTTGCAGTTTAAAAATTATATCCGCAAAGCTTATGCTGTCAAATTCACGCTCAGGGCCATGGGGAAAAAGGGGGCAAACTGCTAACATTAGCAATCACCCCACGAGTGGGAAGGGATGTGCCCCCAA
>CAZZMI010000071.1:0-9082 GCA_964655275.1 uncultured Anaerolineae bacterium
ACATGATGGGGTCCAGGGGGTATGGCCCCCTGGACCCCATCATGTCGGCCAGGCCTGCGTAGCCATCAAGGCTAAAATGTGCCACCAGGCTGTTGGGATCATTGAGATCCCCAATTATTTGGTCATGTTCTTGAGCATCACATAAGCTGGTCGGAGGCAAAGCTCCGGATAACAAGGGTCCAGCACTGCCCACCAGTATTCTTCACGGTCCGGAGTCCAGTTAACATCGGGTATATAAATGGTAACCATGAGGCCGATCCATGGTGCCCAGTTCTCACGGGCATACTTATATGCCCGAACGAGGTATTCTCCCTTTGTCCCTTCATCTACTGAATGCCAGCGGTAAGGTGAATCAGGGCGGGGATCACTTGTCCAGCCCATCTCCAGAACGACTATTTGTTTCCTTTCATCGCCGTACTTGACCATTATCCGACGCAGGTCTTCCACGTGGCGGAAACAAAAGAATCGTTTTCCTCCGTATTCCGGGTTTTTCTCCACTTCATCGGGGCTCATCTCAGGAGGAGCTTTGTATCCTGGAGCATTCACCCCAAGGGCATCAAAGTAGCCATCGCTGGAGTGATTTTCCATAGCCTGATACATCATTTCCAGGAAAATTTCATCGGGTATTGCCCTCGGGGGCATATCACCAGTTGGGGTCAGCCCGGCAGATATTACCAGTGCATTGGGGTCTGCTTCCTTTATGCGTTTGTAAGCTATCCGGAGCAGGCGGACATATTCAGCCGGGTCAGGGGTGCGTCCTCCCCACTCACCGCCTCCATCAGGACGGTTCAGGTTTGGTTCGTTCCAGATCTGGTAGGCATGTATGCGTCCACGGTAACGGCTGGCGAGGGCGTAGAGGAAATCGCCGAAGTCATCGTAATTATCCGGGGGGCCATTGGCAGGATATCCTCCCCCGGCCCAGGCTGGTTGTCGATCAACCCTTACCAGAAGCTTTAAACCATATTTCTCAACCTGTTCCACAACCCTGTCCGCCCGGGTCCAATCAAAATGCCCTTTAGCTGCTCCTTCTATATCTCTCCAGGCAAAGCTTTGCTTCACCCATTGAAACCCGGCCTCCTTTATGAGCTGAAGGTCCCGGTCAGCCACTTCTGGACGCCACCAGAGGAAAGCATGCATTCCATATTCGGGGGATTGCATCCGCCATGGGGGAGAGGGGTAAGAGGGTTCAGTTTGGTTAAAGGTTACTGCCAGAAGAAAGATCAGGAATATGCCGATGAGGAAGAGGAGGGGGCGACGGTTTTGTCCCGCCACCCCCATATTTTTATTTCCGCATGTTCTTAAGGGCATAATATACCGGTCGCGGTTGCCAGTTATGGTCTACTATGCTCCAGGCCGCCTTCTCGTCCTGTGGCCCTGCTACCGGGGCGAAGTTCAGGTTCCAGAGGAACATAACTCCGACCCACCCCCAGCTTCTGGCTATTTCAAAGGCTCTGACGGTCCACTCGGCCTGTTCTTGAGCGGTGTTATCAGCGGCATATTCGTATCCTGGGGCCGGAGGAACTCCCAATCCATCTACTGAAGCCCAGCCCCACTCAGTGGCCCAGATCTTCTTAGCACCATCGCCATATTTGAGCATTACATTGCGATATCCCTCCATGGTGCCGCGGAAACACCAGGAGTGATGCCGGTTGTCAAAGGGGCCCCGGAATCTGGCAGTGGGATCAGTAACGGTGCGCCAATCGCCATCGGGAGGACAATTGTATCCGCTGGGGTGAGCTCCAATAGCATCGGAATAGTTCTTGAGGCCGTGCTGGTACATTGCGTCCAGGTAGTTTATATCATCCACTGCCCTCCATTGACCCCCTATGGTTACATCCCCTGCTGGGGTCAAGGCACCGCTTACCACGATCATCTGAGGGCATGCGGCCTTTATGGCTCTGTAGGCAGCTGCCAGAAGCTGCACATACCGGGCCGGGTCTGGTGGTTCATTGCCCCACTCATAGTTTATGTTCTGCTCGTTCCAGACTTCAATGGCCTTGAGCCTTCCGCAGTAGCGAGCAGCCACTTGCCCGACGAAGTCGGCGTAATCCTGGGGATTGGCTGGGGGCCCTTCCACGCTGAAATCTGTGTGAGGCGGCCGAGCCCATTTTGGTGCCTTAACTATGCTGAAAAGCAGGTTCAGCCCATTGCCATGGACTTCGTTTACTATCCGGTCCATTTCGCCCCAGGCGATGTTTCCTTTAGAAGGTTCAAATGCTTTCCACTCAATTTGCACCTTTATCCAGTTGAAGCCGATATCTTTAACTGCCTGGATTATTCTTGGGTCAGGGTTGTGGACCATATGAGCTTGGATTCCGTAGCCAAATCCGGTTCCTTTCACCGATGGAGGGGGTGCTGGCTGAGATGTGGTGGTAGTCTGACCAGAGGGTTTTGGAGTTGGGGTTGGAGTCGGCTTCGGAACAGGGGTTGGGGTTAGGGTTGGAGTTGGGGTTGGTTCTGCCACTTTAAGGGCGAGCTTATGGATTATGCCCGTTTGAGTTCGGCCTCCATCGGAAGATATGCTGGCCTCCACAGTATACTCGCCAGGGAGATTGGGAACCTGCCATTTATATGATGCCCCCTGGAGAGGGGTTGTACCCTGGGCATGGACCACACCCATGGCGTCCTGCACTTTCCAGGTCACTGCAAAGTTGCTTTCCACAGTCTGGATTGCATACTCATGGAATCCCTGCAGGACATCCCATATAAGCTGGTCGTTTTCTTCTTCCAGGAGGTTTTGGAGGGCTATTCCTCTTATATTGAAACGGGAAGCAAGGTGCAGCTTGCGAGCCAGACTGGAGGCATTTCCAATCCAGACTACTCGTTCAATCCCGGAAGGATCAGTGTAACTGAACCAGTTATAGCCGGTAGCGGGGTCATATTGGATCCCGGTCATCTGAGCCAACCCCTGCACGACAAAGGAAACCTCTTCGCCGGGAGCCGCTACTTCCTTATCGGCCTTAATGGAAGCCGCCAAGGCTTCCAGAACTTCTGCATATGGCTTCAAGTAAAGGGTATTACCTGCCTTTTCCACGCTTCTTGTGGAGATTACCAGTTGGATTTTGTAGCGATCCACCTGACCGCAGGCCCAGCTCAGGAGCTGTTCTGCCTGACCGCCTGAAGCATAAGCTCTGGGATCAAGGATAGCCGGTATTTTGAACAGGTCCACAGCCTGACCCAGGGCATACCAATCATAAAGGCCAGTATCCCAGCGATCCTCAGCTATTTGGCTTGGTGGGTCAACCCTGATGGACAGAATTTTATTTTCCCTGTGGAGGGCATCGGCAAGTTTGCGGATGAAATTGACGAACTCCACTTTGAGGTCAGGGCTGAATTCGCGGTAATAGATGTCAATGCCGGAATAATGGTTACCAACCACGAAGTTGATGATTTCTTTGATGTGTTTTTCCTGGAGGGAAGGATCTATGAGGAGATTGTCAATGTAATCGCTGCGGACAACGCCATCGGGTCCCCAGTTGGTGATGGTGGGTATGATGAATATGGAAGCAGAACGTTCTTCGGGGGAGAGATCTCGCATTTTCCCTCCCAGAGTACCATCCCCTTCCAGATATAGACCCTGGGGATTGATTTCAACAAGGATATCCCGAGCTTTAGCGTTTACATGTCCACCGAGCGGCAGGTCAGCCGAGATGAATGGAGGGGTAAGTTTTGTCTGCATTACTGCAAAGGCCTGAGGGACGAAATTTATGCGGGCTTCCAGGATTTCGTCTTCGGGTATAAGCTGATGTGGGAGCCATTTCCACTGGGAACCATCCCAGTAGTAAAGGTCAAGGGTTTCATGGGGTTCAGCATCATTGGGAATAGGGACTGTCAGGATTACGGAGGTAGGCATTGTTCCCCTGAAATTGACTTTATAGAGAGGGCTTTTTATCTCCAAATATTGAGGGATGCTTTTAGCTACTTTCTCCATCCCGCCAGCCCCTCTGAGGAAGTCAATGCGAGGGATGCTGGAAAGGCGAATCCGTAACGGAGCCGCCATCCCCTCTGGCAGGATGGTAATCTGAGTGCCGTCAGGGTCCAGAACAGAGCCGCCTATTTCATCGTCAATAGTGGTGAAGCCTGCTTCCAGGACCCTTTCCCTGAGGGAAATGGGGGGTAACCACAGAGCGGCAAAAAGCAGTGTGGGTATCACAATCAAGTTTATTATCCACTTCCCCCATTTTCCCTCAAAAATTTGGGTTAGCAGGTCCAGAAAGCTTCCGTTACCCATAAGCAGCTACCTCCCTGGGATAAATAAATGAGCCTGCGAAGTGGAGAGCCACCAGGCTTTTTTAAAAGGGGTCCAAAATTTTTCCTCTTTCATAGTGAGAAAGATTGTAGCATAAAACAGAAGATTTGCCAAATAGGCGTAGCGAAGCGCCCTGCACCATGGAGCCGGGCAAAATTATAAGGGGTGCCACTTGCTTTAGAGAGCGCAGGAGTGTAAAATTAAAATAGCCCGCTTGCGGAGGAAAGGTTGTCTTTGTCCTATAAAGAAGCTCTGGAATTCATTTACTCTTTTACCGATTACGAGAAGCTTAAAGGCTACCGCTATTCCTCTGAAGAATTTGACCTCTCAAGGATGGAAAAACTTTTAGACCTCGCCGGGAATCCTCATACTTCTTTCCTTTCCCTCCACGTGGCGGGGACCAAAGGCAAAGGCTCCACCTGCGCCATGATGGAATCTGCCCTCAGGGCCCAGAGCTACAAGACCGGCCTTTATACTTCCCCTCATCTCCACACCTTCCGGGAAAGGATTCGCATTGCTGGAGAGATGGTGAGTGAAGAAGATGTGGTTTACGGGATTGAAGAGCTGCGGCCTCTTATTGAGAATATACCAGGCCTTACGACTTTTGAAATAATGACCGCACTGGCTTTCTTGCTTTTCGCCCACAAGGGCGTAGAAGTTGCAGTGGTGGAAGTGGGGCTTGGGGGGAGGCTTGACGCTACTAACGTGATCACTCCGCTCGTTTCAGTTATAACTTCTTTAAGCTATGACCATACTCAGCTTTTAGGCAATACCCTTGCTTCTATAGCGCAGGAGAAAGCCGGTATAATAAAAAAGGGCGTTCCTGTGGTAAGTGCTCCCCAGCAAGAAGAAGCCCTTGAGGTTATAGAAGCCACAGCTAAGCTGAGAGGTTCCCCTCTTGTTTTAGTGGGAAGGGACTGGATATGGGAAGAAGAGGGGAACCAAATCCTTACCATCAGAAGGCTTAACCCTCCGGATTTCTCCTTAAGGGTACGCTTGCCCCTCTTAGGAATCCACCAGCCCATAAATGCGGCTGTAGCAGTAGCCGCCTTGGATGCAGCCAGCGAGCGCGGCCTCAAGCTTAGCGTTGAGGCTATGAGGGAAGGACTGGAAAAAGTTGAATGGCCCGGGCGGCTGGAAATCCTTCAAAGATCTCCCCTTTTCATAGTAGATGGAGCCCACAATGTGGAGTCCGCACGCTGCCTGGCTTATTCCATAAAAAAGCTTTTCTCCTGGAACCGGCTGATTTTGGTATTTGGTGCCTCATCCGATAAAGATATCCCTGGTATGCTTAAGGAACTTCTGCCCTTGGCTGATGAAATTATCCTCACCCGAGCCCGCAACCCCAGAGCAGCTTCACCTGAGGACATACTGGGAGAAGTGCAAACTCTGGGCTTTAAAGGGAGGGTGGTAGAACCTGCTATTAAAGCTGTGGAAGAAGCTCTGAAGGAAGCTCAGGAGAAAGACCTTGTTTGTGTGACAGGTTCCCTTTTCCTGGTGGCGGAAGCCAGGGAAGCTTGGGCCACTCTTTCTGGAAAGCCTTTGCCTCCAGTAGATCCGATTTAAAGGGGAAGGGGTGTGCGCCTGACCGCAGAAGAGAGGGCCATGATTTCAGGGGAAAAGGGGCCAGCATTGCGCCGGGCCATGGAGATAATCTTTGCTCTTGGCAATGTTTATGGGGCAAAAGAAACAGTTCTGATAAAAAGTGCGCAAATTTCAGGGATAAGTTACAAGAACCTGGGGGAAGCTGGCTTTGATTTCCTCAAGAAATGGGCCCTGGAGGGGGCAAGGGTTCAAGTACCTGCCATGATGAACCCTGCGGGGATGGACCTGAGGCGCTGGAGGGAAATGGGCATTCCAGAAGAATTTGCTTCCCGACAGCTGGAGGTAGTAGAAACTCTGGTTGCAATGGGTGTGGAGCCAACCCTCACCTGTGCACCCTATCTGGGCAGGCATCGTCCCAGCTTTGGGGACCATTTAGCCTGGTCTGAATCATCAGCGGTAATTTTTGCTAATTCGGTCATAGGGGCAAGGACGAACCGCGAGGGAGGACCTTCAGCTCTGGCCGCAGCTATCGCCGGACGCACTGCCTGTTACGGCTTCCATACAAATTTAGGCCGTAAGCCTGTTTCCTTCGTGGAAGTTTACACTCCCCTACGAAACGAGGCTGATTTCGGAGCATTGGGGTATATTATAGGCAAAAAGCTTAAAGATAAAACCCCTTACTTGCGCTTCCACGCAGAGTTTTCCCCCGGTGAACTATTTCTTAAAGCCATGGGAGCCGCCATGGCAGCTTCTGGTTCCATCTCCCTTTTCCACGCAGAAGGCTTGACCCCTGAAGCCGAAACTTTCTCCCGGGAAGAATTCGGAGAACAACCCCTGGTCATAAAATCCCTTGAAGAGGCCTTTCGCGCCCTCAGTATGCCTCTTGATGAAGTGGATCTTATCTGGATAGGTTGTCCCCACGCTTCATTAGAGGAATTAAAGCTTACAGCATCGCTACTGGAAGGGCGAAGGCTTTCCACTAAGCTGTGGGTTACTACTAACAGGGAAGTGGTAGAGAAAGCCGCCAGATGGGTAGAAACTATAGAAGAAGCTGGTGGGCTCGTTCTGACTGATACCTGCCTGGTGGTGGCTCCGGTGGAATTCCTGGGCATAAAGCGAGTAGCCACTAACTCAGCCAAGGCTGCTTTTTACCTCCCCTCATGGGCGAAGGTCCAGGTAATCTTTGCCCCCCTTGAGGAATGCATTTTGAAATATGGAGGATTGCAATGAAAAACCCTATCAAACTTGCCATTTATGGCCTAGATTACATTCTAAGGAAGGCTTATGGAGTTAAGCCGTTTGTTTCGGATCCAAACTGCATCCTGAGGCTTTCTTTCTGGAGGGCTCCGTCTACCATCAAGATTGCGGAAGATTTAGAGGTAAAAGAGGGGGAGCTTGTAGGCGAACTGCATTTATGGAACGAACAAATCCCCGTTATCCCGCAAGAAGGCCCGGATCTAAAATGGGGTTGCGAGGTCGCAAAGAAGCTTCGTTATTCTCTGACTTTATTAGCCAGGGCCATTGAGGATGGTCTGCCCATGACGGATGAAATCAGAATTTTAGGGGGAGAAATAGCTTTGCCCAAAGACAAGGCAAAGCAAATAGAAATGCTATTAAGTCACCTTGGTCTCATTCTTAACTCAGAGAAACCTGCTGGGCTATGGAAGAGGTTCGCCCATTTCTGGCAGAACCTGTACTCTATGGCGCTTATATGGGCCTACAATCCAGTAAGCCTTCGCAAGAAGAGCCTGCTCCGAATGCGCCGTTACCGGGTATGGATGAGCAAAGAAGAACTTTTAAGAAGATATGGCCCAAAATAGGCGGCATACTTATGGAGGCGGCTCAAGGGATCAGAGGAATGAAGGCCAAGGGGCAAGAATCTACCCCTCTGGCGTACCAGGCCGTACGGGGCGGTCTTTGGGTAGCTCTTAGTTCTTACTGGACTTTAGTTTTCGGCTTCATTATTAACATTATCCTTACACGGCTCCTCTCACCGGAAGCTTTTGGGACCTTCGCCCTGGCAATGTTTTTTGCCCAACTTTTTCGGATCCAGACCAAACTGGGGCTGAATTATGCCTTTGGTCAATACAAACAGACGGACGGCGAATCTGCGGGAACCTACGCTGCGCTGGATGCGGCGGCGGCCTTCTCCGGTCTTCTCTTAATGGGATTGGCGGCCCCTTTCCTGCGCCTTCTGGGGTATGACCTATTGGTCGTTTGGGCCGCGCTGGTCCTGGCCCTGGCGGCCTGTATGGAAGGGCTCTCCAGTATCGCCGGGACTTTTCTGGAAAAAGGTCTCCATTTCGGAGTCATCAGCCTGTATCAATTTATCATCTTTCCCCTCTCCTATCTCCCTGCCCTCTGGTTAGCGACCCACGGCGGTGGGGTTTGGAGCCTGGTCTCTCAGACGACTGTCTATAGTTTCCTCTGGCTGGGCATCTGGCTGGTGCTCCGCCGCAGGGAACCTCAACTTTGGAAGGAACCCTGGCGGTTCTGTCCGGACCTGGCTCGCTATTTCCTGCGGTTTGGTGCGGCTACCGGCCTCTGGCTGATGGCCGGGATGCTCTTTTCCCAACTGGACAATTTCTTCATCGGCACATTTGCTGGGGTTACGGCCCTGGGTTACTACGACCGGGCCTACCGGATGGCCCAGTGGCCGGGTTTGCTTTTCAACGCGGTGCTTCTGCACCCGGCTTTCTATATCTACGCGCGCCTGCAGGATGACCGGCCGCGGCTGGAAAAGACGGCAAACATGCTGACGTGGGCAATCGGGATGGTAGCGATCCCGCTGGCAATCGCCGTCTTCATCGCTGCGCCGGAGATTATCGTTCTGCTCTACGGGGAGCGGTGGCTGCCCAGCGCGCTCTTCCTGCGAATTCTCATCGCCTTCTTCGTGGTGCGGCCCCATCTAGAGAACGCTGGGGTGCTGCTGAACGCGATGGGCAAACCGGCGCGCGCTGCGAGATTGCTTTGGGCCCAGGTAGGCGTCCTGGGCATCACGGGCCTCCCGCTGACGCTGCGCTGGGGCGCTTTGGGGACCTGTGCAGCGGTAGGGCTGGCACTACTGGTGGGCCTTGGGCTGGCCTACCAGTATATCCGCCAGGAACTGGGAGCAAATCCCGCGTCGGTTCTGGTAGTACCGCTGTTGGCGGGTGGTGTGGCCCTGGCGGGATATGCTGTGGCTCTGCGGGCCTTGCCGCTGGAGAGCCTGGGGCTCGTTGTGCGGCTTCTGGCGAAAGCGGCCTACGCCTTTCTGGCCTTTTATGCCCTGGCTTTCGCCCTGCGCCC
>CAZZMI010000072.1:0-8560 GCA_964655275.1 uncultured Anaerolineae bacterium
GTCGCAATCGCACCATAGTGGGATTAAAACTTGTGGTAGTCTCCTTCGTGTCCTTCGTGGTAGTCTGTCGCAATCGCACCATGGTGGGATTAAAATCGCCCCTGGCCGGCCCTTTCGGCGCAGGGGCTTTTTAAACCCCAAACATGCCCCTTGCCCCTTCCTTTGCCCTGTGATATAATCCCTCCCCAAGGGGAGGAAAGTTGAAAGTTCTACCAGTAGGGAAGCTGGACCCGGAGCTTTTCAGCTATCTTCTGAGAAAATACACATCTTTGGACGAGAGGGTGGTGGTAGGGGCTAACTTTGGCGAAGATGCAGCCGTCATTGACATGGGGGATCACTACCTGGTGGTGAAAAGCGACCCCATAACCTTTGCCACCGACCTGATAGGCTGGTATGCGGTCAACGTTAATGCTAATGATGTCGCCTCTATGGGGGCAAAGCCCCGGTGGATGCTTTGCACTTTCCTCCTTCCGGAAGGGAAAACCACCCCGGAACTGGCCGAAAACATCTTTGCCCAAACTGCGCAGGCTGCAAAAAGCCTCGGCATATCCATAATCGGTGGACATACTGAAGTTACCTACGGTCTTGATAGGCCAATAGTAGTGGGCCACATGCTTGGGGAAGTAAGCAAAGACGGACTCGTCACCTCTTCCGGAGCTCGCCCTGGGGATGATATAGTCCTGGTTAAGGGTATACCCATTGAGGGCACATCCATAATTGCCAGGGAAAAAGGGGATGAACTCCGCCGGCGGGGCTACGATGAAGCTTTTATTGAAAAAGCTAAAAACTATCTTTTTGATCCGGGTATAAGCGTGGTGGAAGCTGCCCTCTTGGCCGCACACACCGCCCCCCTTCACTCCATGCATGACCCCACCGAAGGGGGATTGGCCATGGGGTTATATGAGTTGGCCGAGGCTTCGGGGGTCGGCCTTGTGGTAGACGAAGAAGCTATTGAAGTTCTGCCAGAAGGGAGAACCCTGTGCCAGGAGTTTGGCCTTGACCCGGTAGGAACCATAGCTTCCGGAGCCCTTATCATAACCCTTGCTCCTGAAAATACCCCAGCCCTTATGGAAGCCTTCCGCAGGAACAAGATAAAAGCCGTCGTCATAGGGCAGATCCTTCCACTGGAAGAGGGGCGATGGGTCCGTAAGGGTGGTGAGTTCAGGCCTTTGCCCTTGTTTCCCCAGGATGAAATAACCAAGATCTTCTGAGCGGGAGGGAAAATGTTGCGTGAGGAGCCAGTGGTTTATAAATACCTCAGGACTAAGAAAAAATTCCCCAACATATGGTGTGCAGGATGCGGGATTGGTATAGTCATGGGCGCTCTCATCAGGGCCATTGATCGGATTGGCCTCTCCAAGGACGAAGTAGTGGTAATCTCAGGAATAGGGTGCTCCGGTCGGATGCCCGTTTACCTTGATTTCAACACCATGCATACCACTCACGGCAGGGCTTTAGCTTTCGCCACAGGGCTCAAACTTGCTCGTCCCGATCTCAAAGTGATCGTAGTCATGGGCGATGGTGACGCTCTGGCCATCGGGGGTAACCACTTCATTCACAGCTGCCGCCGCAACATAGACCTTACAGCTATAATCATTAACAACAGCGTTTACGGCATGACGGGTGGGCAGGTAGGACCTACTACCCCTCTGGGGGCGTTCTCTACCACTACCCCATACGGTAACCTTGAACCACCCTTTAACATTCCCGAATTAGCCATCGCAGCTGGGGCAAGCTTTGTGGCCAGAAGCACCGTCTACCATGCTATTGAGTTGAGCAAATTCATTGAAAAGGCCATCCTTAAAAAAGGCTTTGCTGTGGTGGAAGCCGTCAGCTATTGCCACACCCACTTCGGCCGAATGAATAATTTCCGCACCCCTGTGGAAATGATGCGCCTCCTTAAGGATTCAGCTATACCCCTTCATGAATATGAAAAGTTACCTCCAGAGCAGAGGCAGGGCAAAATCAGCAGGGGGATATTTCTGGATAAAGATGCGCCGGAGTATGTGGAGGAATATGAGAAGTTAATAGCGTCCTTCAAAGGTAAGGGAGGGGACAATGGAGCGCTTTGAAGTAAAACTTGCCGGTGAAGGAGGCCAGGGCCTTGTCCTGGCTGGTATAATCCTGGCCGAAGCGGCCGTAAGGGATAACAAAAATGTAACTCAGACCCAATCCTACGGGCCTGAGGCACGAGGGGGGGCTTCTTCCTCTGAAGTGGTGATTTCTGATGGGGAAATTGATTACCCCAAAGTTATCCAGGCCGATGTTCTCCTGGTCATGAGCCAGGAAGCGTGCGATAAATTTTACTACGAAGTTAAAAAAGACGGGCTTTTCATTGTGGATTCGGTGAACGTTCGCCGCGTACCCACCTCTGAAGCTATCCAGATACCGATAACTGCGCTGGCCGAAGAGGTAACGGGAAAAAGGGTAACAGCCAGCATACTGGCCTTAGGGTTAATAGTTGGCCTTACCGGAATTGTATCCGAGAACGCCATAAAAGAGGCTGTTAAAGCGCGAGTGCCCAAAGGGACTGAGGAAGTGAACCTCAAAGCCCTGGAGGCAGGTCTGGCCAAAGGCAAGGAGCTGGCTTTAACCAGGAAAAAGAGAGCGTGATCAGGCAAATCATTGCCTTCATACGCGAAAAACATCCGGAAGCTTGCCTTGTAGGGGGATGTGTAAGAGACCGCTTGATAGGAAGAGAAATCAAAGATTTTGACTTCGTGGTGGCAAGCGATGCCATACCCCTGGGGCGCCAGATAGCTGAATGCTTCAAAGGAGCTTTTGTCCTCCTGGATGAACAGAGGGATTTTTCACGTGTGGTGTTCAGAGATTTCTACATAGACCTGGCCCGCATGGTGGGAAAGGACATTGTGGAAGATTTGAGCCACAGGGACTTCACCATAAATGCCATGGCGGTACCCCTGGAGGATTGGTTTAAGGAGCCTTTACCGATAATTGATCCCCACGGGGGGAAAAGGGATCTTGAACTCAGGATTATTCGCCGCCTTTCCCCCAATTCTTTCCTTGAAGACCCGTGCCGGGTCCTGAGGGCAGTGCGTTTCGCAGCCCAGCTTCGCTTTGAGATAGAGCCGGAAACCCTCAGGGAAATGAGCCAGTATGCTCCCTGCCTCTTTTTAGTAGCCCGGGAAAGGCTCAGGGATGAGTTGACCATTATCCTGGCTGAAAACGATTCCCACCGTTTCATACGGTTAATGGATGAACTGGGAATACTGAGAGAACTCGTTCCGGAATTGGAAAAGCTCAAAGGCCTTTATCAGAGCCTCCCCCATCACCTGGATGGTTTCCAGCATACCATAGAAACCCTTACCCGGCTGGAGTGGCTTATAGAAGAACTGAAGGATCCCCGGGCCGAAGGGCCAGGTCAAGCTATTGAAGCTTACCTTGGGGAGATGCGCGAATCCATCCTCAATCATCTGGAACGCCAGATCTCAAGCGGCAGAAAGGCCTTGCTAACCCTTAAATTATCTACCCTTTTCCACGACCTGGGCAAGCCTTATACTCTGACCGTTGACGAGAAGGGGACGCATTTCTACGGACATGAAAGGGAAGGGGCTTTGATGGCCAGTGCTATAATGAAGAGGTTCCGATTTTCCTCCAAAGAAGTTGAAGGGGCTTACAAAATTGTGGCCAACCACATGCGTCCAGCCCTTTTAGCTCGGGAAAGCCGTCTATCCAGAAGGGCAATATACCGCTTCTGGCAAGATACAAAAGAATGGGGTGTGGAAACCTGCCTCCTTTCCCTGGCCGATCACCTCGCTACCTGGATGGAGGATCTTATCCCTGAGCGGTGGGAGGGCAGAGTGATAACTGTGAAAGAATTGCTTACCGCATATTTTCACCACCGTGAGGAACTTTTCCCCCGACCTGTAGTGCGCG
Source organism: uncultured Anaerolineae bacterium (assembly GCA_964655275.1). GTDB lineage: Bacteria > Chloroflexota > Anaerolineae > SpSt-600 > SpSt-600 > SpSt-600. The sequence continues at coordinate 3,898 of CAZZMI010000072.1, forward strand.
GCAATGAGCTCATAGAAGCCCTTGGGCTCAAGCCCGGCCCAATAATAGGCGAACTTTTGAGGAAAATTCAGGAAGCCCAGGTGGAAGGGATGGTAAGAAGCAAGGAGGAGGCTATTGAGCTGGCCAGAAAGACTATTGAGGAGGAGACAAGTTTTGGGAGCAGTGGTGTTTGACCTTGAGACCAGAAGAACTATTCAGGAAGTTGGGGGGCGCCAGAACATCCATCGCCTGGGCCTTTCGGTGGCCGTTACTTACAATGAAGACGAAAACCTTTACCGCTTTTACACTGAGGAGAACGTGTCTGAGCTGGTAGAGGAGCTTAAGAAAGGCAAACTGGTGGTAGGTTTCAACCTTTACCGTTTTGATTACCAGGTCCTTCAACCTTACACATCTTTCCCCCTGGAGTCTCTCCCTACCCTGGATCTAATGGAGGAAGTTCGCAGGAAATTGGGCATCAGGGTGAGTCTTGACCAGCTCGCCTGGGCAACCCTTGGTGCTGGCAAAAGCGGTGATGGAATGCTGGCCATCCGGCTGTGGCGTCAGGGCAGGATTGAAGAACTAATGGAATACTGCCGAAGGGATGTGGAAATAACCTGGCAGCTTTACGAGTTTGGGCGTCGCAATAGATACATCATCTACTTTGATAAAAAATGGCGTGAGGTAAAAATACCGGTAAACTGGTGAAGGCTCATGAAAAAAGGTGCCCGGATAAAATTGAGTCGGTTTATGGCTTACATCCTGCGCCATCATCCTGAAAAAGTGGGGCTAACCCTGGACGAGGAAGGGTTTGTCCCTGTAGATGAGTTAGCCAGAGCTATTGCCTCAACCCCTGGGTGGGAATGGGTTGAGAGGCACCACCTGATGCAGGTGGTTACAGGTGATCCCAAGGGCCGCTTCCAGGTGGTGGGGGATAAGATAAGGGCCGCATATGGCCACAGCATTGAGGTTTCTCCGAAATACAGGCCCGCAAAACCTCCGGAAATCCTCTACCACGGAACTTCGCGGCGAGCTATCCCAGCCATTAAAAAAGAAGGCCTCAAACCCCGAAAGCGCCGCTACGTCCACCTTTCAACCGATGAAGAGACAGCCTTTGAGGTTGGCAGGCGCCACGACGAAAGCCCTGTGGTGCTGATGATCAAAGCCAGAGAAGCATATAGAGCCGGCATCTTCTTCGCTAAGGCTGCTCCCACTATTTTCCTATCGGACCCCATCCCGCCTGAATTCATAATTTTCCCTGAGGAGGAAGAAGGTGATGAAGGGTGAAGGGAGGCGTATCCTCCTGCACATTTGCTGCGCTCCCTGCAGCACTTATACAATTGCCCGGCTCCGGGAGGCAGGATTTGATGTAACCGGGTTCTGGTTTAACCCCAACATCCATCCTTACACCGAGCATCAGCTCCGCCTGGAAAGCCTGAGAGCTTATTCCTCTGCCATTGGACTCCCATTGATGGAAGAACCAGGCTATGAAATGGTTCACTTCCTGAGGGCTGTTTGCGGGAAAGAGCGATTCCGGAGGAGGTGTAAAGTCTGTTATGAAATGAGACTACTGCGGACAGCTATAAGGGCCAGGGAAGGGGGTTTTGATTTCTTCACCACAACCCTCCTCATCAGCCCCTATCAGGATGAGAAGGCCATAAGGGAGATAGGAGAGAAAGTGGGGAAAGAGCTCGGGGTTAAGTTTTATTTTGAAAACTTCCGCCGCGGTTGGGCCGAAAGGGGAAGGCTCGCCAAAGAATATAACCTTTATCGCCAGCAATACTGCGGTTGCATCTACAGCGAGTGGGAAAGATACGACAGGAAAGGCTCTGAAGAGTTCTGGGGCTAAAGATGCGGGCTCTTTTGAGAAAGATGGCTTTTTTGTCTCTCTCCTCCATAGCTCTTTGCCTTGGAGTAGCTTTTCTCCTAAGGGAGCCAGGTTACATGGACGCCTGCTATTATTTTTCCGTGGCCGAGAACATCGCCAGAGGGGAGGGGTTGATGGAGCCGTTCCTGTGGAATTACCTGGATTCCCCCACCTCTATGCCCCATCCCGCCTTCACTTACTGGATGCCCTTGCCTTCAATCCTGGCCTCGCCCTTCCTCAAGCTTATGGGGGCTAATTATTTCACAGCCAGGTTACCTTTCATCCTTCTGGCATCCCTGCTTCCCCTCCTTAGCTACAGAACCGCTGAGCTTCTGCAGGAGAAAGTTGGGGAAAAAGATGAAGCAATCCCTTTCCTGGCAGGTTTTCTCACCGTTTTCTCTGGCTTTTACGTGGTTTACTGGCCTTCTACCGATAGCTTTGCCCCTTTTGCCCTGGCCGGAGGACTTTGCCTTTTCCTTTATGGCCGGCTTATGGAAGAAAATTCCCCTGTTATAGCTTTCCTGGCCGGGTCAATGGCCGGCATCGCCCACCTGGCCCGTGCCGATGGTTTCTTCTTGCTGCTGCCCCTGGTCTTTGTGAAGCGAAGGCCAGCTTTTATAGCCATTGCTGCCTACCTTTTTGTGATGAGCCCCTGGTTCATCCGCAACTGCATTACCCTGGGCTCACCACTCCCAGCCTTCGGGGCAAAGGTTGCTTTTTTGACCCATTATGACGACCTTTTCTCTTACGAAAAAGAAATTTCGTGGCGAAGCTACCTGGCATGGGGTGTAGGGAATATAGTTGCTTCAAAGCTGAAAGCCGTCTGGCTTAATCTTCAAACAGTTTTGGCTGTTTTCCTCATGGTCTTTCTAATCGTGCCCTTCATCATAGGGCTCAGAAGGCTTTGCGGCGTTTCTTTCCTCAGACCTTTTTTACTTTATGCCGTTGTTCTCTTCCTGATGATGACTTTTGTTTTCACCTTCCCCGGCCCTAGAGGAAGCTTATTCCACTCCGGAGGTGCTCTCCTTCCCTCCATCACAGCCATTTCCGCCATCGGGATTAAAGCTATAAGTCAGGCCTGGGCTCAACGACGAAAAATTAACCCTAAAGCCCTGTGGAAGCTGAACTATATGGCAGCCTTATCCCTGGCCCTTATGGTAAGTTTGTTCGCATTATATAGAGCTGCGGGCTCCAGACAGGGGGAAATTTATCGCCTTGCGGAAGCCTGGTTAAAGCAATATGTATCCCCGGAAGCTGTGGTGATGGTTGTTGATCCTCCCTGCTTTTATTATCACACCAAGCGCCCTTGCATTGCGATACCCAACGGAGATGAAGAAACAGTCCTTCAGGTAGCCAGGCGATATAACGCCTCCTTCCTGCTTCTGGAGCCGGACCATCCACGTCCCCTCGCCTCCCTCTATGTTAGCCCACATTCCCACCCAGGCTTCGAGCCCGTTGCCACTTTTGGGAAAGTCATCCTTTTCAGGATCGGGCCATGATAAGGGGGGCAAAGTTCTTCATCAAAGCTCTGTTCCTTCTGGCTCTTTCCCTCAACCTTGCCCTGGGTTACCGGGAGCAGGCTTTCATTTACTTGATTTCTTGTCCTTATAGCCCCGCCGTTGCCTTGAGGGCACTTGAGGAAGCCCGGGAATTAAACCCTGCAAGCCCCTTGCCTTTTATTTTGGAAGGTGAAATCTACCTCCGGCAAGGCCTTTACGACTATGCCCAGAAGGCTTTCTCCATCGCAACGGAGATGGGAGGTGGGGTCAGAGCACTCACCGGGCTTGGAGATGTCCTTTTCGCCCTGGGTAAAATGAAAGAAGCAATAGCCACCTGGCATCGGGCTTTGGAGATGGCCCCTTATGACTCTGCCCTGCATCTCAGGTTAGGGAGAGCCCTGCTCAGGGAAGGGAAATTTCAGGCTGCTGCCTTCCACCTGGAGGAAACTGAAGATCAATGCCTTCTTGCTTTGACCCTTGCCCCCGTCTCCCCTTTTAGGGCAATGCGACTGACAGAGAATTGCCCGGAACTGGAAGGGTTAAAGTCCATCTTATCCATATCTGATGAGGCTGTGCGCTTAAGTGAGCTGGGTAAATTCTACATCGCTATAGGGGAATATGGAGCAGCCAGAGCAGTCCTGGAAAAAGCCCTTGAGCTACAGCCCGAATCCCCCGAAGGATGGGCTTTCCTGGGCTATGCTCTATCGCGCCTTGGGCTGGATCCCTCCCATGCCTTTGCCAAAACCCTGCAGTTGGATTATACTTTCCAACTGGGGCATTATTTCCTGGGTTTACACTTTTTATCCCGTGGTGATGTGGAGAAGGCAAAGCGCGAATTTCTTTACGCATTAACAATTGAACCTTCAAACCCTTACTTCCTTACCGCTTTGGCGGAAGCGGAAATCCGAAGTGGGAATTATCAGGAAGCTGAAAATAGGCTGAAGCGAGCCGTTGAATTGGCTCCGAAAGAATTAAGTTTCCGGCTTTCCCTGGCAGAGTTGCAAATTGCCACCCTCATGAGATCCGACCAGGAAGCTCTGGAGAATGTGCGTAAAATCTTGGAGCTTTACCCTTATGACCCCAGAGGATGGGAACTGGTGGGCATCGCCCATTATTATGCTAACCGGCTGGACCTGGCCGAATCCTGCCTGAGAAGGGCCCTGGAGCTTTCCTCCGATTCCCCTCGCGCCCTTTACTACCTTGGCCTGGTTTATTCCCTCAAGGGTGATAAAGGGAAAGGCCGGGAGCTCTACCGCCGCGTTCAGGAAATAGCCCCTTCAAGCGTTTGGGCCCAGAGGGCTTACTGGGCCGAAAGGAGGTA
>CAZZMI010000073.1:0-8520 GCA_964655275.1 uncultured Anaerolineae bacterium
AAGGGGGGCAAATCGCCATCATTAGCAATTAGCCAGCGAGTGGGACCCAAAACCATGGCAAACACTACGCCCACGAGGGTGGGGAATTTTACCTCAAGCATTGATTTTTTGCCTTTCCTAAAGTATAATTTCCCCGGAAAGTTGGGGGTGTTGAAACGTGAAAGTCATGCTTATAAGACCTTCATATTATTTGCCCGATGGCCGGGTTCACAAACTTAAAAGACCATACCTCATAAGCGCTACCCTCCCTCATCTGGCTGCCTTAACCCCGGATGACATAGAAGTGGAGCTGGTGGAGGAAAATTTCCAGGATGTAAACTTTGAAACCGATGCCGACCTCATCGGCATCACGGCTATGATCAACACCGCTCCCAGAGCTTATGACATAGCCGATGAATTCCGCCGTCGGGGCAAGAAAGTGGTCCTGGGAGGAGTTCACTTCTCATCCATACCCGAAGAAGCTATCCGCCACGCCGACGCCGTAGTCATAGGCGAAGCCGAAGAAATCTGGCCCCAGGTTCTAAGGGATTTTCAAAAGGGAGAATTGCGCCCCTTTTACAAACGAACTGGCTGGGCTGACCTATCCAGGCTTCCAACACCAAGGTATGACCTTCTGCCCTATAAACGATTCCCGTTAACCTTCTATCCCGTTCAGACCAGCAGGGGATGCCCCCACAATTGCGATTTCTGTTCAGTTACTACTTTCTACGGCCATACCTACCGGCTTCGCCCTGTGGAACATGTGGTCAGGGACGTAAAAGCCACCGGTAGTCGCTACATATTCTTTGTGGACGATAACTTTGCTGTAAACAAGAAACGCACGCTGGAACTGTGCCAGGCTTTAAAGCCCTTGAAAATAACCTGGGTAACTCAGGTGGAAATAACTGCCGGAATTGACCCTGAAGTCTGTCAGGCCATGGCCGAGAGCGGATGCAAAGCTGTGGTCATCGGAATTGAATCCATAAATCCTAAAAGCCTGGATTCAATAAACAAAAGGCACAACCTTTCCCTCCTCAGGGATTACCCCAGGATAATTCGCAATTTCCAGAATTCCGGAATAGCGGTAGTGGCCAGCGTTATTTTCGGGATGAATGGGGATACACTGCAAAGCCTCAGGCAAACAGTGCAATTCCTGATCGACAACCAGGTAGCTGGAGCAATGTTCTATACCCTTCTGCCTTACCCCGGCACACCTCTGGCCCATCGCCTGGAAATGGAAGGCCGGATCCTGACAAAGGACTGGAACCTTTACGATGCCCGCCACGCCGTAATAAAACCCCTTAACATGGAGCCCCAGGAACTTGAAGAAGCCCTCATGGAAGCTTACCGGCGATTTTATTCCATCACCTCCATAGTTAAAAGGCTCTTCCTGCCCCCAAGACCATACCTGTTCCCGCTCATCCTTTACAACCTGGAATACAGATGGGCTGCTATGCGGGGAACTTTGGGTCTTTTGACCCAGTGAAGGGGGAAAAATGATAAGAGCTACAGGTAATGCTTTTATGCCCAGCACTGCTCCGGCAGGGCGCAAAGTTTTCAACAACCTCCCGGGCCTGTACCCGACGGAGGATTGGGTGGCTTACTACTGGGCTGTCAGGGAAGATGGGAAACTGGAAGAACGCAGGGCCATCGTGCAACTACCCCTTGGTTTTTCCAGAATCTGCCCGGAAATAGAAGTGGGTCAGAACGGATGCATCCTCCATGTCCGCAGGTGGGGGTTTGGGTGCTACCCTTCCCTCCTTGAAGAGATGGGCTTTGATTTTAGCCCCCTTCTAACCCGCAACCGCGCCCAATTTCCCGACGATGAGCATGAAATAATGCACCTGGCTTTCAAAATTACCCACTTTGAACTGCCAGGCTATTTCATAATCGCCAGCGACGAGCACCCATTTCTATTATTTGACCCTGAGGGCACTCTAAAGGGCTCCTACACCCGCTGGTATACCTACCTTGGAGCTCTGGCCTACCTGATCTCCGGCGGGAAAATGGGCTCCGGATTCATAAGGCTGGAAAAGGAAATGAAAAAACTCTATCGGGAAGCAGTTTTGATGTTGAAAGAAGCTCTGGAGGGGGGAGGAAATGAGCGATCTTGAAGCTTTGAAAAGCGAATGGGAAGAAAAAATCCTCAAGCCCACCCTGAATAAAGCACCCGAACGAAAGAAGCGATTTGAAACCCATTCAGGCATAGAAGTGAAAAGGCTTTACACCCCGGCTGATACTGAAAAGCTGGATTACGCCCGCGATATCGGCTTCCCGGGAGCTTTTCCCTTTACCCGTGGGATATATCCTACCATGTACCGCGGACGCCTCTGGACCATGCGCCAATATGCAGGCTACGCCACAGCTGAAGAAACTAATGCCCGATTTAAATACCTTCTGAAGCAAGGCCAGACAGGCCTCTCAGTAGCCTTCGATCTACCCACCCAAACCGGCTACGATGCCGATCACCCCATGGCCTTAGGAGAAGTAGGGAGGGTCGGGGTGGCCATAAGCTCCCTTGAAGATATGGAGCGCCTGTTTGACGGCATACCCCTGGATAAAGTTTCCACTTCCATGACTATAAACGCCACAGCTCCGATAATCCTGGCTATGTATATAGCGGTGGCTAAAAAGCAAGGGGTTGACCCTAAAGTCCTTGACGGCACAGTCCAGAACGACATCCTTAAGGAATACGTGGCCCGCGGCACTTACATCTTTCCTCCCGAGCCCTCCCTGCGCCTTACCGTGGATATAATGGAATATTGCAGCCGGGAACTTCCCCGCTGGAACTCCATAAGCATAAGCGGCTACCACATCCGGGAAGCCGGGGCTACAGCTGTTCAGGAACTGGCTTTCACCCTGGCCAATGGCATCGCTTACGTTGAAGCAGCAATAAAAAGGGGGCTTGACGTTGACTCCTTTGCACCCCGCATCTCCTTTTTCTTCGGAGCCCACAACAATCTCTTTGAAGAAGTGGCGAAATTCAGAGCTGCCCGCCGCCTCTGGGCCCGGATTATGAGGGAACGATTCGGAGCTAAAAACCCGGCCTCCTGGATGCTCCGTTTCCACACCCAGACGGCAGGATGCACCCTTACCGCTCAGCAGCCCCTCAACAACATAATCAGGGTGACCATTCAGGCTCTGGCCGCCGTACTGGGGGGAACTCAATCCCTCCACACCAACTCCTACGATGAAGCCCTCGCCCTCCCCAGCGAAGAAGCCGTCCAAATAGCCCTTCGCACCCAGCAAATAATTGCCCACGAATCAGGGGTGGCTGATACCGTTGACCCCTTAGCCGGAAGCTATTATGTTGAAAGCTTAACCTCAGAAATTGAGGAAAAGGCCGAGGAGTATATAAAGCGAATAGATGCCATGGGTGGGGCTCTCAGAGCTATTGAAACAGGCTATATCCAGCGCGAGATCATGGAAAGCGCTTACCGCTACCAGAAGGAGATTGAGTCCAAAGAGCGCATAGTAGTGGGGGTCAATGAGTACGTAATGGAGGAGGAGAAACGCTCCCTGAAGCTCCTCAGAGTGGATCCCACCGTGAGGGAAAAACAAATAGCTCGCCTTCAGGAACTCCGCCGCCGCCGCGATAATGCCAAAGTTCAGGAACTTCTTGGTAAGCTTGAAGAAGCAGCTAAAGGCACCGAAAACCTCATGCCCATTATCCTGGAATGCGTCGAAGCTTACGCCACCCTCGGGGAAATTTGCGATATCCTGAGGAAAGTTTTTGGTGAATACAAGGCACCTGTATTGCTTTAAGGCATATGGATCCCAAAATAATCCTTGAAAGCCTTCTTTTTATAGCCGACGAGCCGGTGGAAATAGATCACCTGGCAGAAATCCTCGGCCTGGATAAAGAAGCCATCGCCGGGGCCATAGAAGAGCTGGCCCAGGAATACTCCGGAAGGGGGATACGCCTGCAGCGCTTTGGGGGAAAAGTCCAGATGGTTTCAGCTCCCGAAGTTGCCCCATATGTGGAAAAATTTCTGGAAACAAAGCCGTCCCGCAAGCTATCCCAGGCCGCTCTGGAAACCCTGGCCATAATTGCTTACCTGCAACCGGTAACCAGAGCCCAGATTGAGGCCATAAGGGGGGTAAATAGCGACAGCATTATCCGTTCCCTCCTCAGTAAAGGTCTTATAGAAGAAGTAGGGCACCTTGATTCCCCGGGAAGGCCCGCTCTTTATGGAACAACCTTTCAATTTCTGAGCTACTTCGGCCTTGAGAGCCTTGAAGACCTTCCCCCGCTGGAAGAAGGAAATGCGTAAAAAATCCATCCTGTTGACCCTCCTCAGCCTCACAGCTCTGGCCTTTGGTCCGCCAGTTTTAAAAGAAAAGGATGTGGGTGGCCTGAAATTCTACCCATGTCAGATTAAAAGTATGGTGGAAAGCACCCCCCCAGCCATTGAAGCCAGAGCTTTCCTTCTGGCCGACTATACTACCGGCACAATCCTTCTGGCCAGGAATGAACACGAAAAGCTCCCTCCGGCCAGCCTGACAAAGGTAATGACAGCCATTCTGGCTCTGGAAAATTCATCGCTGAGCGATGTGGTGACAGTTAGCGAAAGAGCAGCGGCCGCAGAGTTACCGAAGCTGGGCCTTCTGCCCGGGCAAAAGGTTTCCATGGAAGATTTGATATATGGGCTTTTGCTCCTCTCAGCCAACGATGCAGCCACCGCCATCGCTGAGCACGTCGCTGGCACTCAGGAAGCCTTCGTGGAAATGATGAACCGGAAAGCAACCGAGCTCGGGATGAAGGGTACCCATTTTGCCAACCCCCAGGGCTTTGATGAAGAGACCCATCTCTCCACCGCTTACGACCTCTGGCTTCTTGCCCGCTATGCTTTGTCCAACCCTATCTTCGCCAGAGTGGTGGCAACCCGTGAGTGGAAAGGGCTCAGTTCCACCAATCGCTTCCTAACCCTTTACCCGGGTGCTGACGGCATCAAAACAGGCACAACTCCTCTGGCTGGGGAGTGCCTGGTGGCTTCAGCCACAAGGGGGGAACAGAAGGGCCTGGTTATCTTACTGAACAGTCCCGATCGTTACGGAGAGGCTGCTTCGTTACTGGATTATTACTTCCGAAATTATACCCTTGTGCCTCTTTCAAACCCAGACCTTGACTTGATAAAGAATCAATCTGGCGAGGTTATAAGCCTCAAAGTTGAGGGGGAGAATTCAATTCTGGTGGAAAGATGGAAATCCCTCTTGCTCCGGTTCTACAGGAAGCTTTCCCTCGATGAGCTTGTAGTCTATTTTGGGGATAGAGCCATATTTTCGCGTCCATTAAAGAGGGGCGAAAATTAAAAGGGGGGCTGGAGTTGCCCAGCCCCCGGTTAAGGTTTATCCTGCAGATTTTATCTTTTCATAGGCCAGCTTGGCCAATCCCCCAGCCACGTGAGACCGGCTCCTTACCCTTCCCTCAAGCCTCTTCATGACCTCGTCCGGATTAGCCCTCAGGATGTTCCTGACAGCTGGTCTGGCCAGGCCAAGGAAAGAAGCAATTTCGTCCTCGCTCTTCTTCTCCTCGTTGGCCAGGACCACGCTATAGGCTGCTTCCATAAGGCTGGGGAGCCAAGTAAGCCTCCGGTATTCCATGAGCTTGCGTGGCCCACCTGCAAGGTTTATAGCCTCCAGGAAAACCTTCATCGCCATATCGTCCAGTGAATACTCCTTAGGCTCCACCACCTTCATCGCTATCACCTCCTTCCAACCTGGTTTTAGAGACAACATCACTCAGGCGAGGCCCTATGCGCACAAGGCCGCTTTCCGTAATCTCCATAATATGAGTAGATGTGTCATGGCCGCAGAGCCTGCAGCCATCTATCCGGAAAAGCCTGACAACTTCCCCAACCGGTCTGCGGTAGAGGCTGGCCTCATATTTAGTGGTTATAAGCACCTTGGATAGGACCATGGAACCGTCAACGATATGGCTCACGGCATAACCTCCGGCAGCCTCAGCCGAAAGGCCTTCGTGCCCGCTCCTCTTCTGCGATACCAGAAGAGCAGTCTGATGCCATTCCTTCAGGAAGTTAAAAACTGCCCGCACTATATCCCGGGCAAAAACTTCTTTGGTCTCATAAAGGCCCGTAATAGAATCTATCACTACAGCTTTAGCTTTATATTCCTTGATGGCATAGGCAAGGGTGTTCAGGAAAGTCTGAATGCTGTTGCGAAGCTGGTAGTAGGATGCTCCGTCAATGAAGATCACTTTCTCTTCCACTATTTCCGGGTCAACTCCCATAGCCAGGGCTCTGGTTTTAAGCCCCATGGCCACAAATGGGGCAGGGCTTTCTAAAGTAGCAAATATACATGGGTACCCCATAGCAACCTGCTTTATAGCAAATTGCTCAACAAGCACACTTTTCCCGGTATCCGCTACCCCGGTAATATTCCAGACGGAGTAGCGGGGAATGCCTCCCAGCGGTCTCCGCTCCGGTTTACCGTCAACTATCCTGGTGGTGAAGAAGAGCTGATCCAGCCCCTCCACGCCAGTGGGTACCCCTTCAAGGCGGGGTATTTTACCCGCTAAATCTTTCATGGTCCCGACGCTTTCCAAGATGGCCTCGGTCATTTTGCACCCTGCAATGAAAATTTTCCAAAAATATATTTTAATGCCAAATTAAGCCCAAGTCAATACCCCGGCTTCGGTTCTTTGCGGGGAAATTATGCCGATAGTATAATAATCAAAACTTATGCCCGCAGGAGCAATGGTGATGGATTTACGGGAATTTCTGGCCAAACTTAAAAGCCTTGGCCTTCTGAAAGAGATAGAAAAACCAGCATCACCTTACCTGGAAATAGCCCGGATTATGGCAGCCCATCAGGAAGAAGTTCTGCTTTTCAAGAACATACCAGGCTATGAGGGGGAAGTGGTCTCGGGGCTGTGCTCAAGGCGAGAGTTCATGGCCATGGCTTTGGGAATACATCCACAGGAATTAATCCAGACCCTGGCAGGGGCAATGGAAAACCCGAAAGAGCCAGCCCTGGTAGAAGGTGCTCCCTGTCAGGAAGTTGTGGAGGACAAAGTAGACTTAACTCGTATCCCCATCCTAAAACACCTTTCAGAAGATGGAGGGCCTTACATAACAGCAGGGGTAGCGATAATTAAAGATCCGGATTACGGCCGCAATGCTTCTTTCCATCGCCTTATGCTTATTGACGAAAGACACCTCGTGGCAAGGGTGGTGGAAGGCCGTGGAACTCACACCGCCTGGAGCAAAGTGCCGGGAGATCTGGAGATAGCGATTGCCATAGGATTGCCGGTGCATGTTCTCCTGGCTGCCTCCATGTCACCCCCGATGGGGGTGGATGAGCTTTCCATAGCCAATGCCCTTCAGCCCACACCTCTGGCTCGCTGTTTAACGAAAGATCTGGAAGTTCCGGCCTTCGCTGAAATTGTTTTAGAAGGACGCCTTACCAAAAGGCTTGCTCCCGAAGGGCCTTTTATAGACCTTACCCAAACCTGGGATTATGTAAGGGAGCAGCCGGTATTGGAGGTTGACCTTATAACCCACAGGAAGAAACCTATATACCACGCCCTGCTGCCTGGAGGAGCAGAGCATCGTTTGCTCATGGGTTTACCGAGGGAACCCACCATCTTTGCCGCTGTCAATGAGGTAACGGAATGCCTTGATGTGAGGGTTACCCCTGGTGGGATGTGCTGGCTACATGCGGTGGTGAAGATCCGCAAGAGGGGGCCGGATGATGGGATAAAGGCAATAGAGGCCGCTTTCAGAGGGCATCCTTCCTTAAAGCATGTAGTAATAGTGGATGAGGACATAGACATTAACAAGCTGGAGGAAATTGAATGGGCCATAGCAACGCGATTTCAGGCGGATAGAGGGCTATTGGTTTTGCACGACCAACCTGGCAGCTCACTGGACCCTTCAGCCAGGCATTTTCCTGGTCGGAAAACCCTTACAGCTAAGATGGGGATTGATGCCACGATACCCTGGGGAACTGATAGGGGGAAATTCAAGCGGGTGATGTGGTAAAAAAGAAGTTCCCCTGGCAACGACCTACTTTCCCAGGGGCTCGCGCCCCCAGTATCATCGGCGCTGGCGGGCTTAACTTCCGGGTTCGGAATGGGACCGGGTGTTTCCCCGCCGCTATGGTCACCAGGGGAACTTTTTTTCTTCTTCGGCACCCTAAAAGCTGAATAGGATGGGATTTCGGAGCAGGGCTTAAGAGAGTCAAGCCCTCGGCCATTAGTACCGCTCGGCTTCACCCGTTGCCGGGCTTCCACCTGCGGCCTATCAACCTGGTAGTCTCCCAGGGGCCTTACCCGGCTAAGCCGGTGGGGGGCCTCATCTTGGGGCGGGCTTCCCGCTTAGATGCTTTCAGCGGTTATCCCTGCCGGACATGGCTACCCAGCGGTGCTCCTGGCGGAACAACTGGTACACCAGAGGTCCGTCCACCCCGGTCCTCTCGTACTAGGGGCAGCTCCCCTCAAGCCCCCTGCGCCCGCAGCGGATAGAGACCGACCTGTCTCACGACGGTCTGAACCCAGCTCACGTACCCCTTTAATGGGCG
>CAZZMI010000074.1:0-8024 GCA_964655275.1 uncultured Anaerolineae bacterium
CCCTCCACCAACTCCTTTGCCACCAACCCCAACGCCCACTGTTCCACCCACCCCGGTCCTTAAGGGAACTGTCACTCTGTGGCATGCCTGGAAGGAGAAAGAAATTGAGAGCCTCAACGAGGTAATAAAGGCTTTCCAGGCCAAGTATCCCGATGTAAAGTTTGATGTGCTCTATGTTCCCTTTGATGACCTGCGCGGCAAGTATGAGACTGCTGCTTCTACCGGCGGTGGACCAGCCGTCCTCATCGGCGCTGCCGACTGGGGCCCGCCCCTCTATGAAGCTAAGCTTGTGGCAGACCTGACCCCCTTCCTCACCAAAGAGTTCTTAGACACCATCCAGGAAGCAGCTCTGGGGGCGGTTAAATACAAGGGTGCCATCATCGGCTTGCCTCAGACCATAAAGGGAGTTCTCCTTTTCCGCAATAAGACCATCATTCCCGAAGCCCCCAAAACCTGGGAGGAATTGGTCGCAGCAGCTAAAGCCGCTACTAAGGGTGACATTGTCGGCGCTGACCTGGAGCGCGGATTCTTCTTCTCCGCAGCCCACCTCCACGGTATCGGTGGCAAACTGATGGAAGAAAACGGTGATCCTGCCTTCAATAACGAGAAGGGCGTAGAGTGGGTCAAACTCCTGGTTTCTTTCGCCGATGCCGGCCCCACCGAATACTACACCGACAACGATGTCAACCTCTTCAAGGCCGGGAAAGCGGGCATAATCATTGATGGCTCCTGGAACCTCAGCGCCCTGGCCGAGGCCATTGGCCCCAACAACCTGGCTATTGACCCGTGGCCCAAATACAAGGATGGCCACCTTTCCGGCTATGTCCAGACCGAAAACATCTACCTGAACCCCAATGTGACCGGCGATGACCAGAAAGCAGCGGTGGCTTTCATCCTGTTCTCCCTCTCCCCTGAAGCCCAAGCATTACTAGCTGATCCAACTAAGGCCGCCCACATCCCCTCAGTCAAGGGCGTGGAGGTGAAAGACCCGCTGATGAAGCAAGCAATGGAAGCCTTTGCCCTGGGCACCCCATTCCCCGTTATCCCGGAGATGAGCGCTTACTGGGCTCCGATGGATACGGCCCTGAAGTCTGTCTTTGAAGAAGGGGCAGACCCAGCTCAGGCACTCCAGAAGGCTTATGACAGCATCGTGGCCAAGATTAAAGAGATAAGGGGTGGGCAGTAAAAAAGCCTTTCATCATGAAGGGTCAGGCAATGCGGGTGGAGGGGATGAATTCCCTTTCCACCCGCATGTTTTTAAGGGGGGTGAAGTTATGAAGGGAGCGTTTTCTCTTTCCCGGTGGAATGAGTTCAAACATAAATTGAGGGCTTCTTTAGGCCCCTGGCTTTACATAGCTCCGGCAGGGATGATTATGTTGATTATAACCTTCTTCCCCCAGGCCTTCCAGGTATGGATGGCCTTTACCGATTTCCGGATCAAGCATTTGCGCTTCAACCTGTTTAATCCTGATACCTGGGCTCAATATGCCCCGCCGTTTGTGGGTTTCGCCAACTTTTACAAAATCCTCACCAATCAGCTGGCGATAGAAAATTACGATTTCTGGCGCCTTCTCCTTTTCAACATTGTTTGGACTGTGACCAACGTTTTCTTCCATGTGGTTCTGGGGGTTGGGATTGCTCTGGCCCTCAACAGCAAAGGGCTTATAGGGCGAAGGATTTACCGAGCTCTTTTCGTCTTACCCTGGGCCCTGCCGGGATACATCTCCGCCCTGACCTGGAGGAACATGTATGATCCCCGCTTCGGGGCTATAAACCAGCTCATTGGGGTCATAAACAGGACTTTTGGGACCCATTTCCCCACGGACACCCGGTGGATGGATGTGGCCCAGCCCCCGATTGGTGGACCCCTCAGTTTCCTGCCCCTTTCCTTCTACTGCGTGCTTCTGGCCAATATATGGTTAGGGTGGCCTTTCATGACGGTGGTAGCCACGGGGGCCCTCCAGGCCATCCCTGAAGAACTTTACGAGGCGGCCTCCATAGACGGCGCCAGTAGCTGGCAGAAGTTCTGGAAAATAACCGTCCCACTTATCCGCCCAGCTATGGTGCCAGCTATAATGCTCGGAACTATATGGACTTTCAATCAATTCAATGTCATCTACTTCATCACCGGTGGAGGGCCTTTTGGACGGACTGAGATCCTGGTAACCCAGGCCTTTAAGCTTGTATACGAGCAGAGGCTTTATGGGGTAGCTGCAGCTTTCAGCATCGTGGTCTTCTTCATCCTGCTTATCATTACCCTCATAAACAACCGCATAACACGGGCGACGGAGGCGTACTATGCTTAAGGTTAAGATTAAGTCAATATTGCGTCAGATCGCTCTGCAGCTGTTCTTGCTGGCTGTTACCGCTTTTGTCCTCTTCCCTATCTTATGGATTGTATCGCTGGCCCTGGACCCGCGCAACATTGATAAGCCATTGGAGCTTCGCCTCATTCCCCCCGGTGCTTCCTTTCATGCTTTTCGCAAAGTGCTCTTTGAACCATTCCGCCTTCTTTGCCGGAATCCCTCTGATGTCTCTACCTGCATGACTTTTCCGAAACTCCTCTTCAATAGTTTGCTGGTCTCTTTGGGGACAAGTGTAATTGCAGTCATACTTGGAGCCTCTGCAGCCTATGCCTTTTCCCGTTTCCAGTTTGTGGGGCGAGAGGCAGGCATGCTGGGCTTCATTGTGCTCCTCATGTTGCCGGCATCAGCCACCCTGGCCCCGTTATACGTCCTCCTCAGCCAGATCAAAATCGGCGGGGAACCTTTGCGCGCTACTTTACCTGGCCTCATGATCGCATATGGCTCGGGGGCTTTGCCCTTTTCCATCTGGAACCTTAAGGGATACTTTGACACAGTGCCGCGGGAGCTGGAGGAAGCTGCTCTCATAGATGGAGCCACGAGGTTCCAGGTCTTCCGCCATATCGTTATACCCCTTTCTACCCCCGCCGTAGCTGTGACCATCCTCTTCGGTTTCATGAGCGGGTGGACGGAATTTATCCTGGCCTGGACTTTCCTGGAGAACCCGAGCCGCTTTACTCTGGCGATGGCTTTGCGGGCAATGCAGGGGCAATTTGCTACCCCCTGGTCAGAGTTTGCTGCCCTCTCCATCCTTATGAGTATACCAGTGGTTCTTCTTTTCTTCGGTCTGCAAAGGTATATCGTCTCCGGCCTCTCCATGGGTGCGGTTAAAGGCTAAACGCGCCAGGTATCGGGTATTCCAGCCCTTCTGGCCAACCCAGTTGCTGGTAAAGGTCAAGAGCGGCGCGACCCAGAGCGCCGTTCTCCGGTAAGCACATTGCAACCCACCACGCTCAGACGATGCCATCAGGCCCATTGCTTTGCCCATGCGAACTCAGATATCGGCCCCATGTTAAGGGCTCGGTAACCCACTTACGTCTTGCATAAAGTTTCAGATTATGCTATACTCGCTAAAAAGCCCCCTTGCTGGGGGTTTTAAATTGCCCAAAATTATCCAAAAGGAGGGAAGGGGAAGTGGCGGTAAATATGAAAACTTTGCTGGAAGCAGGGGTTCACTTTGGCCACCGGAAACAGAGGTGGAATCCCAAAATGAAACCGTATATTTTCACCGAACGCAACGGTATCCACATCTTAGATTTGCAGCAGACCATTGCTGCCCTGGAAAGGGCATGCGAAGCGGTTAAAGAAACTGCCGGCAAGGGAGGGATAATCCTCTTTGTGGGCACCAAACGCCAGGCTCAGGAAATCATTGAGACCGAAGCTAAACGCTGTGGCATGCCCTATGTAAACATCCGCTGGCTTGGAGGAACTCTCACTAACTTCACAACAATAAAAAAGCGCATTGAATACCTGGAAATGCTGGAACGCCAGAAAGAAACGGGGGAATTTGATCAACTTCCCAAGAAAGAGGCACTTCAAAAGGAAAGGGAGTTAGAACGGCTTCGCCGCAAGATCGGCGGGCTAAAGGGCCTGAACAGGGTCCCAGACATGCTCTACGTGGTGGATGTAGTAAAAGAGGCCCTGGCTGTAAAAGAGGCCAATCGCCTTGGTATCCCGGTAGTAGGGGTGGTGGATACCAATGCTGATCCGGACCTGGTTACTTATTGCATTCCAGCCAATGACGATGCCATAAGGGCTATAAAGGTGATAACATCCGAGATAGCCAGCGCAGTCCTGGAAGGACGCCAGCTTTATGAAACCAAGAAAGCCGAAGAGGGTGTGGAAGAATTTGAGGAAATCTCCTTTGAAGAAGCTCCGGAACGCTACCTTGGGCCTTCAATCCTGGAAAAACTCAAGTTCATGGATAAGGAGGCCCGGGAGCTCATAGAAGAAGAGGAGGAAGAGGAAGAATAAGGAGGTGACAAAGTGGCCGTAGATCCTAAGCTTGTCAAGGAACTCCGCGAACTTACTGGAGCAGGTATACTTGAGTGTAAGAAAGCCCTGGAAGAAAGTGGCGGGGATCTGGAAAAGGCCAAGCAATATCTCAAAGAACGGGGGATCGCTATAGCCGCCAAGAAGATGACCCGCCAGGCCCGGGAAGGAATTATTGAAGCATACATCCACACGGGTAACAAAGTCGGAGCTATGGTGGAATTGAATTGCGAAACGGACTTTGTGGCCAGGACTGAACTTTTCAGGAATCTGGCCCACGATCTTGCAATGCAGGTGGTGGCCTTTAACCCCCTATACGTAAGGCCAGAAGATATACCACCTGAAGTGATTGAGGCCAAAAGATCCGAAATCCTCGCCGAATACCAAGGCTCTGATAAATCTCCAGAGGAACTGGAGAAGATAGTGAAAGAAAAACTTGAGGACTTTTACCGGGAAGTCTGCCTCCTGCGCCAGCCTTTCCTCAAGGATGAAAATTCCACTGTAGAGGAGGTCATCACCCAGGCCATAGCTAAACTCGGGGAGAACGTGGTGGTAAGGCGTTTCGTGCGCTTTGAGCTGGGTGAATCCCTTGAATGAGGTAATTCCATGGACCTTAGATACAGGAGAGTAATGATAAAAATTGGCGGAGAAGCTTTAGCTGGCCCCAGGGGTTTTGGAATAGACCCTGAAAAAGCGATGGAGGTTGCCCGCAAGATTAAAGCCGTAAAAGACCTGGGAGCAGAAGTAGCCATTGTGATAGGAGCCGGAAACATCTGGCGTGGTCGTGATGGCATTGAGCATGGTATGGACCAGGCCACAGCTGACCACATGGGAATGTTAGCCACGGTGATGAATTCCCTCGCCCTTCAGGATGCTCTGGAAAAGCTTGGGGTAACTACCAGGGTCCAGACAGCCATAGAGATGCGAGCTGTCGCCGAACCATACATACGCTTGAGAGCTATCCGTCACCTGGAAAAGGGCAGGGTGGTGATAATGGCCGCCGGAACCGGCCAGCCTTACTTCACCACCGATACTGCTGCTGCCCTCAGGGCGATGGAAATCCATGCCGAAGCCCTGATAAAAGCCACTAAGGTTGACGGGGTCTATTCCGATGACCCCAAAATCAACCCTAATGCAATACGTTTTGAACGCCTTTCCTATATGGAAGCTCTTAAAATGAGAGTCGGGGTTATTGATAGCACGGCTATTTCCCTCTGTATGGAACACAACCTCCCCATCTACGTAGTGAACCTCTGGGAGGAAAGGGCCCTGGAAAAGGTAGTCCTGGGTGAACCGGTTGGGACCGTAATCTGCTGAAGGAGGTAAACATGGTAGAAGAAGTCTTTAAGGATGTGCGGTCCCGAATGGAGAAAGCTGTGGAAATTCTTCAAGAAGACCTCAAAGCCTTGAGGACAGGACGAGCTTCCCCTGCTCTTCTGGAAAAGGTCAAGGTGGAATACTATGGAACTTCTCTCCCTCTGAACCAGCTCGCTTCTATTACTGCTCCGGAGCCCAGGCTCCTTGTGGTCAGACCATGGGATCCTTCTGCCTTGCCAGCAATTGAAAAGGCCATCCTCAAATCCGACCTTGGCCTTACCCCCATGAATGATGGCAAAGTCATAAGGATAAACATCCCTCGCCTTACTGAGGAAAGGCGCAAGGAATTGGTGAAAGTGGTATCCAAGAGATTGGAGGAAGCCAAAGTAGCTGTCCGCAACTGCCGACGCGATGGCCTGGAACAACTCAAAGAACTCCAGGATGAAAAGCTAATCTCCGAAGACGAATTTTTCCGGGCCAGGGACAAGCTTGATGAGTTGACCGAAGAAATCATAAAGAAAATTGACGAAATCGGTGAAGCCAAGAAGAAAGAGATAATGGAGATTTGAGGGCAAAGTGAAAAGGGAGACAATTCAGAACCTCCCCAGGCATATTGGTTTCATAATGGATGGTAACGGACGCTGGGCCAAACAAAGAGGATTGCCCAGGTTAGCAGGTCACAGGGCAGGAGCCGAAAACCTGCGCCGTGTTCTTAGGGCCTGCGGTGAGTGGGGGATAAAATATGTGACTATTTATGCCTTCTCCACTGAAAACTGGGGAAGGCCTAAGGAGGAAGTGGAAGGCCTCTTTAACTTGCTGGACAACTACATTGATCAGTACCTGCCCGAACTTATGAAAGAAGGAGTGCAAGTCCGGCACATAGGGCGGATGGACGGGGTTCCTGAGAGGCTTCAGGAGAAGATACGCCAGGTGGTGGATGCCACTAAGGATAACGACCGTCTGATCCTATGCGTCGCTTTCAATTACGGGGGCAGATCCGAAATTGTGGATGCTGTGAGGAAAATTATAGCCGAAGGCTACAAACCTGAAGAAGTTAACGAAGAACTTATCTCCTCCCACCTTTACACTGCTGACATTCCTGACCCCGATCTCATTATCCGGACAGCCGGGGAAATGAGGCTTTCTAACTTCCTCCTGTGGCAAAGTGCCTATGCCGAGTATTATTCCACGCCTGTTTATTGGCCCGATTTTGATGAAGAAGAGCTATATAAAGCACTTTTAGATTACAGCCGCCGTGAAAGAAGATTTGGTCTCATCAAGGAGCAGTGAAAAGCTTCCTTTCAGGGTTAAATTGGAGCAATCCCAGTTCCGTAGCCGGGTTTTAGTAGCTGTTTTGCTTGTCCCCTCAATTCTCCTCATTACGCGAGTGGGGGGAATTCTCTTCACCTCAGTGGTATGCATAGCTGCTCTCCTGGCGGCGTGGGAATTTTTCCGTCTGGTGGAAAAGGGTGGATTCAAACCCGTCGCTCCCATGGGCTTCATTCTTACTGTTCTGCTTATTTTAAACGCCTTTCTACCCCATCTAAATATCCTCTACCCTGGCTTGACAGCATGGCTTATCGCCACTACTATATGGCAACTTTTCCGCCGCACCCCTTCTCCCGTAGCCGACTGGGCCATCACCCTGGTGGGTGGGTTTTACATTGGATGGCTTATAAGCCACTTTATCTCCCTGCGTTCCCTTCCCAGGGGTTACATATGGGTTATGTTGACTTTCCTTATCACCTGGGCAGGGGATTCAGGGGCTTACTTTGTCGGGCTAAAGTGGGGAAAAAGGCCCCTATGGCCTCGCCTGAGCCCTAAGAAAACCTGGGAAGGCACGATTGGCGGATGGCTGAGCGGGATCTTTGCTGCCCTCATCTTAGGAACCATTTGCAAAGTGCCTCTGCATCATAGCCTCGCTCTGGGAATACTCGTGGCCACTTTTACCCCCTTTGGCGATTTAGCTATTTCCATGATAAAAAGGCAATTTGGGGTAAAGGATTCCGGTTCCCTCTTCCCCGGTCATGGTGGTATGCTGGACAGGATAGATAGCCTTTTGTTCGCCGTAGTCAGTGTTTATTACTATGTAGTTTTGGCCATCTTTTAAGAATAGTCCAATGGGCCTGGGTGATGTGCCTCCGGAAACCGCAGGGAGCAAGGAAAAACCACTGCAATCAACCATGAAGGCGGGAAAAATGTGAGCGTGAGGGTTTTGAGGGATGCGCCTTGGGGAATCATGGAAAACGTCCCCAGAGCCTTTTCAAAATAGGCGAACTGCCAGCACCGGCAATCGGCCCACGAGGGTGGGGAATGGGTGTGGAGAGGAGCAAAGCCCCCATCCCGTGGGGG
>CAZZMI010000075.1:0-7898 GCA_964655275.1 uncultured Anaerolineae bacterium
CCACCTCCCACTTCCCACTCGGGGGCGGTTTGCTCCCTTTTTAAAAAACTCCGGGTTACATCCTGGTTTTTTCCCGAGATTGGGGGGACTTTTCGCAAGCTCGGGGGTGCGGGATTACAGGGCTGGCGATGTTTAAGGGGGCACCAGAATCTCTTTCCGTTCCCTTGCTCTTCAAATAGCCCCACGATTGAACCTTACAATGGTGACGCCTTCCCCACCCTCATGAGGGTGAGCGTGGTAGAAGGAAGCCACAAGGGGATGCTCCGCCAGGTACTCCCACAAAGCTTGTCGCAGCGCTCCTGTACCTTTTCCGTGGATTATCCTTACTTTCTCCAGCCCAGCCAGAAAAGCCTGATCCAGATAGTTGTCCAGAACAAGCAAAGCTTCTTCAACCCTCATCCCGCGGAGGTGAATTTCAGCCGGGACTTTTGGTGGCTTGGGGGCAATAATTGTCTCTGCCTGGGGAAGCTTAAGGTGGGCGGTTTGACGCTTCTCAAGCCGGTTAATGGGCACCCTGACCCTCCAGTTATCCACCAGAACTATCGCTTCCCCTTCCATCAGCGCTATCACTTCTCCGAAAGAGTTAAGGCCATGGACCCACACGCAATCCCCCACCGATATGGGGCCCGAAGGAGGCGGCGAAGGCGGCGGAGGAACGCTTTCCTCAAGCTTCCGGATTTCCTGCAAAACTTCTTTCACCACCTCGGGGGTGCGCTGAAGTTCTGCAGTGGTTTTTAACCTGGTTAACTCTGCCCTGATCCTCTCTATCTCCTCCTGAGCCTTACGGCGGACCTCCTCCAAAATCTGGTGTCGTTCTCTTTCCAGTTCCTCTAACCTTTTGCGGGCTTCTTCTTCCCATTGTTTGGCTTTTTCCAGAGCTTTCCGGGCCTCCTCTTCCATTTCCCGGGCTTGCCTGTAAGATTCTTGGATCTGGGCCAGAAGGGCTTCGGCTTCAATCCTGTGAGGGGGTAGAAAATCTCTCGCCTGGCGGATTATTTCGGGATCAAGGCCAAGCCTTGAAGCTATCACCAGGGCATTGGATTGCCCCGGTAATCCTATCTTCAGGGTATAGGTTGGAGCTAAAGTTTCGGGATCAAACTCCATGGAGGCATTTTCCACCCCAGGAGTGGCATAAGCATAAGCTTTCAATTCGGAAATGTGAGTGGCCACCAGTGTGGTAATGCTTCTGCTACGCAAGTGAGCCAATATAGCCCTGGCCAAAGCTGCTCCCTCCACAGGATCAGTCCCAGCCCCCAGTTCGTCCAAGATCACCAGAGAACGGGGATCGGCCCGGTTCAGGATGCGGATTATATTACCCATGTGAGAGGAGAAGGTAGAAAGGCTCTGTTCTATAGATTGCTCATCCCCAATATCGGCATATATTCCCTGGAAAACCGAAAGTGAAGAGCCCTCTTGCGCAGGAATAGCAAGGCCTGCCTGGGCCATCAGAGCCAGAAGGCCAGCAGTCTTAAGGGTCACGGTTTTACCGCCCGTATTCGGCCCAGTTATAACCAGGATGAAATAATCATCGGTCAAATAAATGTCTACAGGCACAACTTTGCTGGGATCTAATAGGGGATGGCGGGCTCTCTTCAGATAGAGGGTTGAGCCCGGGTGGACGAAGGAATCCCTGAGAATGGGGCCTTTCCAGGAGGCAAGCTTTGGGATAACGGAATTGGTAGCCAGGGCATAACGGGCCTTGGCGAGAGCGAGGTCAATTTCCGCCACGATTTCCACGGTGCGGCGGAGGTAAGGCTCTTCCTCAGCCAAGAGGCGTGTGAAGCGAGCTAAAATCCTCCGGATCTCCTCCTCTTCTTCCAATTGCAGCTCACGAAATCTGTTCCCCAGCTCCACAACTTCCAGGGGTTCTAAGAAAACAGTAACCCCGCTTGAGGAAATGTCATGGACCAGACCGGGGATGCGACTTTTGAATTGGGCTTTAACAGGGATTACGAAACGGCCGTGGCGTTCGGTGATGATGGGCTCCTGGATAAAGGGGGCAATGGCAGGTGAGGTTATAATCTCCTGAAGGCGGTTGAGGAGAAGTTCGCGGGTTTCCTTAAGTTCCTGACGTATTCTTTTAAGCTCAGGAGAAGCATCATCCAGAACATCTCCTTGCTCACTTATAGCCTGGCTTATCTCGCGAGCGAGCCAGGTGTAATCTTCTATTCCTCTTGCTTTTGCTGAAAGCAGAGGGGCTTTGTCGGTACAGCGGGATAAAGCCCTTCGGAATCGGGCAGCGGCCAAGATTGTGTTTTTTATGGTGATAAGCTCTTGGGGCAAAAGCAGCTGAAACTTTGAAGCTCTCTCCAGCAAAGGGCGAATTTCCGCGGCTCCTGTCAGAGAAAGGTCAGTTTTTTCCTTGAGGAGGGATATAGCTTCAGCCGTTTCCCGAAGCCTTAAGTCCACCTCCCTCTCATCCGGAGAAGGACGCAGGGAAAGGGCCAGCTCACGGCTTCCCTCAAAGGATGTGTAGGAAGCAAGCTTTTCCAGGATTTTGAAAAATTCCAGAGTCTGAAGATCCTTCTCTTCCACAGGCTAAAATCCCATTCCCCCACTCTCAACGGAGGGCAAAAATTTTCACTCCATCCTTATCATACACCAGAGTAGCAAATTGGGAAAATTTTTTCTCCTCCTGAGCTGTAATGTTGTAAGTTTCCCGCTCAAGGGGCCCGATGTAAATGTAGTGCACTCCGTACTTCCGCGCAAGTTCCCTGGCCTCGTCAGGATCAGGCGTGGTGTAAAGTCTGGAAATATCGGGTTTGCGCTGTGCTGGTTCCTCATAAGAGCCACGCCACTGAAGCTCATGGAAATCCCAGCCCAGGACCGTCGGTAAACCCGTGTAAGTTGAAATCCGGCCATAATAGGTATAGGAGCCACCGGTGGCTTCAAGGATTACAGGGGTGCCTTTAACTTTTTGATTGAGCCAGATAATTGCTTCATAATCGGCCGGATTGACTTCCTTCAAATAAGCCATCCCGTCCAGAGTCAGTGGCCCCCTCCCTTCAGCGAAAATCCTTGTGGACAGGGAAGCCAGAGGGTAATAAAAGCCAGCGAATATGAACAAAAACATCAGACCTTTCCATGTTGCTTTAAGGATTGACCTTCCATCTGAAAGCTTGTAAAGGGCAAAGGCGCATGCCAGCCCCATCATAACCCACGCCTGATAGTAAAACTTGAAGACAGTATTCATCCTGGTCCCGAAAGAATCTTTAATGTATACGAATTCCACCGCCAGGGTAAGGCCGAGGCCCATAAGCCAGAGGAGCAAGGCAAAAGCAGAAGGCTTTTCTTTTTTCTCCAGCAGAGAAAAATAAGCTACCAGCGCCAGAGGGATCAGGAGGGCAGGCAATGGTCTACGGAAAAGGAGACACAAAAGGGTGAAGAAAATGGCTCCCCCCAATAAAGCCTTGGGGGGAAAACGAAGCGGGAAGAAAAAGATAGGGCCTGCCAGGATAAATGGAGCGAACATGATGAAATACTGGTGCACCTTTGTGGCATTGAAAATAACAGGCAAAATACCTCCTGCCTGGGAACGAAAGCCTATGTAAAAGGGAAGGTATAAAGCCACCCCGAGGGCACCTGAAATCAGGAGGAATTTAAAAGCTTTGCGTAATGGGGTCTCCCTTCCTTCTTGATAATAGGCTAAGGCCACTGCCGCACCTGTAAGAGCCAGATAAATGGGGAAATCCCAGGTATTCAAAAAGCCAAGCCCTCCCAGGATAAGGCTGTAGAAGAAAAGGTTGGGCCAGGAAGAAGGGGCTGAAGGGAAGTAAAAGATGTTAAGAGCCACTCCTATAGCCATAATAGTGAAAGGCAAGGCCAGAACATGGGGGTGCAAATCCCCTAAAAGGAAACTGAAGAAGGGGAATTCATCAATTACCTCCTGGTCCTGACCCAGAAGGTTGCGATCGTGGATTACTCTGGAAGCTCTCCACCACCACCAGAAATCTGCGGGGTAAAAGCTACCGGGACAAAGAGGAGCCCGAGCCAATCCTTTTACATCAACCCATTGCCAGAAAGCACTCGATCCCACCCCTTTGCAATGGAGCAATTCCAGCAGGCCTTCCTGATTGCCCATGACGGTTACAAGCATCGCCCCAAGGATGGCCCAGCGAATCGCCCGCGATGCCGGGGTTCCTTCCTTTTTTACCAGCCCATAGACTATCCCCAGAGAACTTGTAATGGTAAGGGCAAACAGGGATGCTATCCCGAGGTTAAAAGCCACACCTGAAGGGGTGGAACTAAGCTGAGCCAGGAAAGCTACCATAACGTAGCCGAAATAATAATAACTTATGGCGAAGCCCGAGAGCCAGGGGTCATGCGGGGGAAAAGTCTGGCTTCTGAGGATGGCATTGAGGAAAGCCATCTCCATGGGCTTTTCGGTTCCGGAAATCTCAGGGCGGAAGGCTTTGTAGAGGGCGAAGGAAGCGAAAGCCAGGGCATGGATTAATTCAGTGGCAAGGATGAAAGGGCGCTCTTTATTCCAGAAGGCCTTGAAATCTTTCCTGCCCAGCTTCCATGACATAATCCAGGCAATAGCTAAAGATATAAGGATACCACCTGCATCATTTTGGATAAAGCCGAAAGAACAACCCAGCCAGAAAATCCACGAAGCCAGAAGTAACCCCAGGGCTTTAGCAAAGGCATATCCTTCTCCCGGGAGGCTGGAGAACAAACGACGTGTGAGCGGAAAAGTTATAAACCCCAGAAAGCTCAGGGCAAGCCACCATTTAAAAGCGAAAAGCACTTTTACCCCCTTTAGGCCAGTATCAGCCTTTTGATTTTACCAGAACGGGACTTTGCCTTCAACCTTGTGCGGCTTTTCCCCGGATTGTAACCAAATTGTAACCCAATTTTAACCTTTTTGTAAAATTGCGCCTTTATCCTTTAAAAGGAGAGCTCGTGGTGCCAAGGAGGGTAAATGAATTACGAGGACCTTATCCTTGTTTGCCAGGATTGTGGTGGGCGTTTCCTTTTCAGCAAGGGAGAACAGAAGTATTACGCTCGTAAAGGTCTTAAGCACGTCCCTAAAAGATGCCCCGCTTGCCGGGCCCGCAAAAAGCGGGAGAAGCTTAACAGCCGCTGGACAGAAGTGGTGTGTGAGAGGTGCGGCGCTGAAACAAAGGTCCCCTTTAAACCCAGAGGGGTAAGGCCGGTTTACTGCTACGATTGCTTCAAAGAGATGCAAAAGGCGCCTTGAATTTAAAGCCCATGTCCGCTATTTAATTCTGGAAGCACTATAGGGCGGTGCGAATTGCCGGGTCTCGGGATTACTGTAATTTCGCTCCCATAAGCTTCTTTGAGTTTCTCCCGCTTTATAACTTCCTCAGGAGTCCCCTGTGCCAGGACTTTCCCATATCCGAGGAGTATTATCCTGTCAGAGAAGAAGGAAGCGAGGTTTAAATCATGCAAGACGACCAGGACAGCCAGGCCTTCTTCGCGGGCAAATTTCCGTATAAGCCCCAGGATTGATACCTGATGGTGTATATCCAGGTGAGCGGTTGGTTCGTCCAGAAGCAAAATTTTAGGCTCCTGAGCCAGGGCCCTTGCCAGGATTACCCTCTGGCGTTCCCCACCTGAAAGTTCTCCCACAAGGCTGTCCTTAAGATGCTCAATTTTCACCCATCGCATAGCTTTTTCAATCGCTTTAATATCCCTTTCTCTGGCGATTCCAGGAAAACTAAGGTAAGGCGCCCGGCCGAGGAAAATGCTTTCCCAAACGGAGAAAGTAGGGGGTATATATGCACCCTGGGGGACGAGAGCCATTACCTGAGCGAGTTTCTTCCTATTCCACCTCTGCAAGGGACAGCCTAAAATTTCTATCTCGCCGGCCTGAGGGGGTAGAATGCCGGCTATAAGCTTAATAAGTGTAGATTTCCCAGCCCCATTAGGGCCTATGATGCTTACCACCTCACCTTCCCCTACACTCAAATTAACCCCTCTGAGCACAGGTTTCCCATCGTAACTGAAATAAACCCCTTTGACCAGCAGCGGAAGCATTTTTCTCCCCCTAAAAAGGAAAAATCTCCTTTTTGTGTCGGCGTAAAAGGTAAAGGAAAAAGGGCGCTCCCAGGAAAGCAGTCACCACCCCTATGGGTAATTCCCTGGGGGCAAAAAGCAAGCGTATGAAACCATCGGCCAGGATAAGGCAAATCCCCCCTAATATTCCGCTCATGGGGAGGAGGAAACGGTAATCAGACCCCCACAGTATTCTCACTATGTGTGGTATTACTAAGCCCACAAAACCTATAACTCCGCTTACTGAGACTACGGCTGCGGTAGCAAGGGAAGCCGCTGCTATGATTGTGAACCTGACCCGTTCAACGTCCACTCCCAAAGCCATAGCCTGATCCTCATCCAGCTGGAGGACGTTAAGGGCAAAGGAATAATAAGCAATTAAACTGAAAGCAACGGCCAAATACGGTGTTATGGTCCTGATCCGGAGCCAGTCAGCCAGGGCCAGGCTTCCCATTAGCCAGCCCAGGAGGTTAATGGTGTGAAAAGCCTCACGTGCAGTAAACATAAGGAAGGTGGTGGCTGATGAAAGCAGAGCTCCTATGGCTACTCCGGCCAGGATCAGGGTTGTTACGGGGGTCTTCCCCCCTACTCGTGCCAGAAAATAGATGACGGCAGTAGCCAGCATTGCCCCCGCAAAGGCTGCCAGGGAGATCGCATTTAACCCTCCCCATGAAAACCGCCAGACGAAATATATAGCCAGTGCTGCCCCAAAAGAGGCACCTGAGGATACTCCTAACAGGTAGGGATCAGCCAGAGGGTTGCGGAAGAGGGCCTGGTAAACAGCACCAGCTACCGCCAGAGTCATTCCTACCATCCCTCCAAGGACTATGCGGGGTATGCGGATCTGGAAAATTATGGTTTTCCAGGTCTCCGGGGCTCCCTCTGCCCCCAGTAGTATCTTTATGATGGCTACTGTGGGGATTCCAGCTGCCCCCCAGGTTATGGCTACAATTCCAGAGATTATCAGCAGAGAAGCAGCGAGGGCCAGGGAAAGCCCCCGCCGCTTCCTCAAGCTAAGCTTAACGGAAAGCATCGGGGTGTAATATCTTGGCCACAAGCTCCAGAGCATCTACTACTCTGGGGCCTGGCCTTGAGACTATATCCACCTGCTCCTGTGTCAGCTCAATGATGCGACCTTCCTTCACCGCCGTAATCTTATCCCACCCCGGCCGCCTGGACACAGTTCCAGCATCCTCCCCATAAGGGTGGTCAGCCAGAATGATGACTTCGGGGTCGGCGGAGATTATGGCTTCACTGGTGATTTGGAGGTAGGGCTGACCCGTGGCAATGTTCTCGCCCCCGGCCCTCACAATGATATCATGCACGAAGGAACCGGGTCCAACGGTCCAAAGGTCACTGGAGAGTTCCCAGAAAACTCTGGGCTTTTTCCTCCCCTCAACCGCCCTGGCTACGGCATCTATCCTTTTTTGCATTTCTGCCACGAGGGCCTCGGCCTCTTTCTCTTTGCCGGCCATCTTGCCCACAAGCATTATGCTTTCAAGGACCTGGGGGATATCATGGGCATCTATCACTGCCGCTGTAAGCCCAAGTTTTTCCAGTTCCGGTAGAACCTGTGACATATGGATGCTGGAGACCAGCACAAGATCTGGATTTAGTGATAGAAGCTTTTCAATGTTAACGTCAGCATATCCTCCGACTTTAGGCTTGGCCTGGGCTTCAGGTGGGTAATTGCAGAATTCGGTCACGCCAGCTACTTTATCCCCGAGGCCGAGGGCGAAGAGGATTTCAGTTATTGAGGGGGCCAGGGAAACTATGGCTTTAGGTTCAGCTTTGATGGTAACCTCGCGTCCGGCTGGGTCTTTAACTGTCATGGGGTAAGGTGAAGGGGTAGGGGTTGGTGGCACTGGGGTGAAGGT
>CAZZMI010000076.1:0-7768 GCA_964655275.1 uncultured Anaerolineae bacterium
TTTGAACTCTCGGGGAGGGAGCGAAGCCCTGAGTTTGCCGCAGCCTTTCCTTGACAAAATCACCCCCGTTATGTATCCTAAAGCTAAAATTTTAGGGCGATATCTATGGAAGAGCTTAAATATTGGCTTGGCTTCAGCCTGGTAAAAGGCATTGGTCCGGTCCGGTTCAGAAATCTCCTGGAATATTTTGGAAGCGCAAAAGAAGCCTGGGAGGCCCGGCCTGAAGAACTTGCCCGGGCAGGCCTGGACCGCCGTTCCCTTGAAAGCCTCCTGGCCGTCCGGAAGAGTGTTTCCCTGGATCAGGAGATGGAAAAGCTTCAGAAGAAAGGGATACGCCTCATAACCTGGAAGGACGACGATTACCCCTTTAACCTGAGGCACATTGATAACCCGCCTTTCCTTCTTTTCGTGAAAGGCACCTTGAAACCTCAAGATGAATGGGCAATAGCAGTAGTGGGGACAAGAAAACCGAGCGTTTACGGCAAAGAAGTTACTCGCTTCTTCGTAGAACCCTTAGCCCGAAGCGGAGTAACTATTGTGAGCGGGCTGGCAAAAGGGATAGATGGCCTCGCTCACCAGATAGCTCTGGAAGCCGGAGGCAGAACCATTGCGGTTCTGGGGTCAGGTCTGGATGTAATCTATCCGCCCGAGCACAAAGCCCTTGCACTGGCCATAACCGAAAACGGAGCTTTGATAAGCGAATACCCCCTCGGTACACCACCCGAGGCTACGAACTTCCCACCTCGTAACCGCATTATAAGCGGATTATCCAAGGGGGTCCTGATAGTGGAGGCAGGGGAAACCAGCGGAGCCCTCATAACCGCCGAATTTGCCCTTGAACAGGATCGCGAAGTATTTGCTGTCCCTGGAAGCATTTTCTACAAAACCTGCAGAGGGACAAACCGCCTGATCCAGCAGGGGGCAAAACTTGTGCTCTCGGCTGAGGACATCCTGGAAGAGCTCAACATAACTGCGGTTAAAGCAAGGGAAGAAGTTAAGGCTGCTGTGCCTGCTACTGACGTTGAAAGCCTTATCCTTTCCCACCTTTCCTCTGAGCCTACCCATATAGATGAAATTAAAAGAGCAACTGGCCTTTCCATATCCGAGGTCTCCAGTACTCTGGCAATTATGGAGATAAAAGGGCTGGTGCGCC
The DNA here is from genome assembly GCA_964655275.1 of uncultured Anaerolineae bacterium. Taxonomy (GTDB): domain Bacteria; phylum Chloroflexota; class Anaerolineae; order SpSt-600; family SpSt-600; genus SpSt-600. The sequence goes on from CAZZMI010000076.1 coordinate 1,154, forward strand.
AGGTGGGGGGAATGCATTATGTCTTGGCAAGAGAAAGCAGGGCGGAATACTTTGTAGATTAGGGGAGGAGATCTATGTTCGCCCTCATATTAGCAGGGGGAACAGGCACGAGGCTTTGGCCTAAAAGCCGGAAAAATAAACCAAAGCAACTTCTGGACATTGTAGCCAAGAACACCATGCTCCAGGAAACATTTATCCGAATAAGGCCAATCCTGGATCCAGCCAGGATCTTTGTGGTTACCAACAGGACCTATGCCCCCACCATTAAAGCGCAACTTCCCCTCATCCCCAGCAAGAACATCATAACTGAACCTGAGGGCAAAGGGACAGCCCCTTGCATAGGCCTTTCGGTCCTTTACATGAGGCGCAAAGATCCGGAAGAGGTGATGGCCTCTCTCCATGCCGACCATGTCATAGAGAAAGCGGAGGAATTCCGTAGAGCACTTCTGGCGGCAGCCAAAGTGGCTCAAGAAGGCTACCTGGTAACCCTGGGGATAAAGCCCTCCTTCCCCGAAACGGGTTATGGCTACATTTGCCAAGGTCAATTCTGGAAAGAGGTAGACGGTTTCCCGGTCTATAAGGTTGAAAGCTTTACCGAAAAACCCGATTATGAAACCGCCTGCTCCTTCCTGGCCCAGGGGGGCTACTACTGGAACAGCGGGATTTTTGTCTGGAAGCTTTCCACCATTATGGAGGAATTTCGCCAGCATCTCCCAAAGCTTTACTCCCAGCTTCTCCGCATTGATGAAGCTATTGGCACTGAAGATGAGGAGGAAGTTCTGGAAGAGGTCTGGCAAGAAGTGGAAAGCGAATCCATAGATCAGGGGATAATGGAGAAATCTTCGCGGGCTATGGTAATTCCAGTAGACATAGGTTGGAGCGATGTAGGAAACTGGTCCACCCTGGCTGATATACTGCCCAAAGATGAGCAAAACAACGTGATAGTAGGCGGGGAACACATAGGCATAGACACCACTGGCTCTCTGCTTTACAGCACGAAACGCCTTATTGCCACCATTGGCTTAAAGGACATGATCGTGGTAGAAACCGATGACGTGATCCTGGTTTGCCCCAAAAGCAGGGCCCAAGATGTTAAAAAGCTGGTAGAAATGTTGAAGGGCAAAAATTTAGAGGAATATCTCTGAAGGATGGGCGAAATGGAGGAGCCACTCGTCGCTTATTGCATGAAATGCAAAGAGCGTAAGCCGATAAAGGATCCCGAACCCCTGTACTTATCCGGGAGTAAACCGGCTGTCAGGGGCCAATGCCCCGACTGCGGCTCAACCATTATTAGGCTGGGCAAGACACCAGCTCACGACCAGATGCCCGATCCCCCGAAGGAGCAGTATAAGCTTGTTATTGTGGAATCGCCGGCCAAGGCTCGCACCGTGGGGAAGTTCCTGGGCAAAGGTTACGTGGTTAAAGCTTCAATAGGCCACGTTAGAGATCTGCTTCGTTCCCGCCTCAGCGTTGATGTTAACAACGATTTCAAGCCCTTTTATGTGGTCCCACAGGAGAAGAAGGGAGTAGTAAAGGAACTGCAAAGGGCTGTCCAGAACGCTTCTGAAGTTTATTTAGCTACTGACCCGGACAGGGAAGGGGAGGCTATTGCCTGGCACCTCATGGAAGTAGCCAGGATACCGCGCTCCAAGGCCAGGCGGGTGGTGTTTCATGAAATCACAAAGCCGGCTATAGAAGAAGCCTTTGCACACCCCCGTAGCATTGACATGAACCTGGTTAACGCCCAACAAGCCCGCCGCATTCTGGATCGCCTCGTGGGCTACATGCTGAGCCCATTGCTCTGGCGAAAAGTCCGTAACCGCACCTCCGCCGGAAGGGTGCAATCCGTTGCCCTCCGCCTAATCGTTGAAAGGGAGAGGGAGATCCAGAACTTCGTCCCCGAGGAATACTGGACTATAAAGGCCGAGCTGGCTAAGCGCGTTCCGGAACATCCCTCCTTTATAGCTAAACTGGTAAGCATTGAGGGAAAAGAGCCCGAACTTAAAAACCAGGAGCAAGTAGCCCCAATTCTGTCCGAGCTGGAAAGAGCTTCCTACGTAGTTCAGAGCGTAAAGAAGGGGACAAGGAAAAGAAACCCCTCTCCGCCCTTCATAACCAGCACTTTGCAGCAAGAAGCCTCAAAACAATTGGGGTTCACAGCTAAAAAGACTATGCTTATAGCACAGCAACTCTACGAGGGAATACCCCTCGGTGAAGAAGGGCCTGTTGGCTTGATAACTTACATGCGGACCGACAGCGTCCATGTGGCTGAGGAAGCCCAGAAAGAGGCTCGCCGCTTCATAGCTGAAAAATTCGGCGAGGATTTACTGCCCCCAAAACCTCCGGAATACAAAACCAGTGCCAAAGTAGCTCAGGAAGCCCATGAAGCGATCCGCCCCACCAGCGTATACCGGACACCGGAATACGTCAGGCCTTACCTTACAAGAGATCAATTCAGGCTTTACGAACTCATATGGCGGAGGTTCGTGGCCAGCCAGATGGCCCCCGCTGTATACGATACCATCTCTGTAGAAATTGCCGCCGATAGCCGTTACCTCTTCAGAGCTTCAGGCTCAACGCTCAGGTTCCCGGGTTTCCTGTTAGTCTATCAGGAAACCAGAGAAGAGGAGGCCCTTCCCGAGGAAGAAGCTCTTCCAATCCCACCCCTTGAGGCCGATGAGCCTCTGGATCTTGTGAAGCTCCTGCCTGAACAACATTTCACTGAACCTCCTCCGCGCTACACTGAAGCTTCTCTCATCCGGACCCTGGAAGAATATGGGATAGGGCGTCCGTCCACCTATGCTCCTATCATTTCCACCCTTTATGCCCGGGGCTACGTCAAAAGGGATGGGAAACGCCTTGTCCCTACGGAGATAGGCTTCATCGTCAATGATTTACTAACCCAGCATTTTCCCGATCTCATAAATGTGGGGTTTACAGCTGAGATGGAAGAAGATTTGGACCGAATAGCGCGCGGGGAAAAGGATTGGGTGGGGATGTTGCGGGAATTCTACAGCCCCTTCGCTGAGGCAGTAGCTCGGGCCGACAAGATAATTGAGAAAGTGGAACTACCTCAGGAGGAAACGGGAGTAAGGTGCGAGATTTGCGGAAGTCCAATGGTAGTCAAATGGGGCAAGTTTGGGGAATTCCTGGCTTGCGCCAATTTCCCGGCCTGCCGTAACACGAAGCCTTACTTCCACAGAACCGGAGCCATTTGCCCTCAGTGTGGGGGTGATATTGTGGAACGCAAATCCAGGAAGGGGCGCACTTTCTATAGCTGCATCAATTACCCTGAATGCAACTTCGTTACTTGGCAGAGGCCCGCCCCGACCCCCTGTCCTTCCTGCGGTGGCCTTATGGTTGAAGCAAGCAAAAAAGAAATCCGTTGTTTAAGTTGTGGTGAAGCTTTAACTGTAGAAGAAGAGGTATAACCGGGAGGCACAAAGTGGAAGAGGTGCTGAAGAAATTGCTACTTTCAGCACCGCCTGACAATGCCCTCTGGAAAGCCTCAGAATACCTTGTCTTCCGGGAAGAAGAATTTACTTCTCCAGTGCTGGATCTGGGCTGTGGCGATGGCAAATTTGCATGCGTTCTCTTCCCTAAACCTATAGACTTTGGGATTGACATAAAGCGGGGAAGGGCGAAGAAAGCCTTCGGATGCGGAGCATACCGCTTCGTAATTCAGGCTGATGCTTGCCTTTTACCTTTCCGGAACTCCTGCTTTAGAACTGTCTTCAGTGCGTGTGTCCTTGAGCATATCCCCCGGGTGGATACAGTGCTGGAAGAGGTTGGGAGAGTGCTCCAGCCTGGGGGTAAATTCATCTTTAGTGTGCCAAGTTCTCGCTTTAAATTTTATACCCTGGCCCCGGAAGCCCCTCCTTCTTGCCTGCTCTCTTCTTTAAGGGGCAGCTTTACAGCCATCATAAACTGCATCTTAAATATGCGGCATTTCTACGGGCCTTCCCGCTGGAGAACCATGCTCCACAAAGCCGGGATGAGATTGATTCGTTTTCGTTATATCCTTCCCCCAAAAGCCCTTGCTTTCTGGGCCCACTCTTTCTTCTGGGGCAATGCCTTGTTTCCATTCCTCTTACTCCTGTACCGCACGCCTATAAGAGGGGCCATTCTACAAGCCCTTGTGGCCACCCTTTTGCCTCTGATTAGAAAGCCGATTAAAGATGGGGGAGGACTTGTGCTGGTAGCCCAAAAGATGGGATGAAAAAAAGGCTGGATGTGCTTCTGGTGGAAAAAGGGCTGGCTGAAAGCCGGGAGAAAGCTCAAGCCCTCATCTTAGCTGGAAAAGTCCTGGTGAACGGTGAGCTGGTCTACAAACCAGGAACTTTTATACACCCCGAGGCTAAGATAGAGGTTAAAGAAGGCATCCCCTATGTAAGCCGAGGGGGATTAAAGCTGGAGTTTGCCATTAAAACCTTCGGGATTGATTTGAGAGGTAAAGTAACGATAGACGTAGGAGCCTCCACCGGCGGTTTTACTGACTGCCTCCTCCAGCATGGGGCTGCTAAGGTTTATGCGGTAGATGTGGGCTACGGCCAGCTGGCCTGGAAACTTCGCCAGGACCCAAGGGTAATAGTGCTGGAACGGACCAACATCCGCTACCTGGATTCTTTGCCTGAGCCTGTGGACCTGGCCACTATTGATGTCTCTTTCATCTCGCTGAGGCTTGTCCTCCCACCAGTTCTCAGGCTCATGAAGCCTGAGGCTGAGATCATTGCCCTTGTTAAACCCCAGTTTGAGGCCGGTCGCGAGAAAGTGGGTAAAGGGGGTGTGGTGCGGGACCCCATGGTTCACCGAGAAGTTCTGGAAAACCTTGTAAATTATGCCCATAGCCTTGGTCTGGTTACCCTGGGACTTACCACCTCTCCCCTCCTTGGCCCCGCTGGGAATGTGGAATTCTTTGCTTACTGGGCTCGCGGTATTGAGGCGCCACCCCTGGACATAACAAGGGCTATTGAGGAATGCATAGAAAAGGGTAAAAAATTGCGCAAAAGCGGGGAGATAACCCATGAGCATAACCCTTGAGCTTTTGGTTTACCTCTTTTTGGCCCTCATTTCCTTATTTCTCAGATTAGGAGCTGCTTCACGTTCTCTATTAAACCATGAAGAAGTTCTGAGGGCTCTGGCAGCATGGGACTTCGTACAAGGTCAAGCGCCTGAGCCTTCATGGCCCTTAAGCCCCGTTTTCCTGGGCCTCCAATCCCTGACCTTTTTCCTCTTTGGCCCTGGGGATATAACCGCAAGGTTGCCCACAATTCTGGCTGGTGCCTTTGCCCCCCTGGCTTTTGCTTTCCTCCGCCGGGTTCTGGGGAAAGAGAGGGCCCTCGTGGCTGGTTTTATTTCCACTTTCTCCCCCCTGTGGCTTTTTTCCTCCCTTCAAGCTGATGGTGAAACGATAGGGGCTTTGATGTTTCTAATAGCCGTGGGGGCCTTCTTCTGGTATCAGGAAGATAAAAGCTTGCCCTGGCTTTATATAGCTGCCTGTGCCCTTGGGCTTGGGATGGCTTCAGGTCTTTCGTTCTGGACCCTGGCGGGCGAAGGGGTGATCCTGGCCGCTATGCTTAAGGATAAAACCAAACCAAACGCTGGCTTCTGGATTGCCTTAGGGGGTAGCTTCTTCCTCGGTTCTACCGTTCTCCTATTTTACCCGCCTGGCCTTGGCCTTGCCGCCGATTCCTTCGTCCTGTGGTTTTCAAGGCTTTTTGATGGGCATTTTTCCCTTCGCCCATTGTTTACCCTGATTATGTATGAATTCCTGCTTTTGATAGCGGCTCTGGGGGCAAGAAAAAGCCTCCACCTTGTAGTTCCAGCGAGCTTCGGCCTGGTCGTGGCAATCCTGAACGGACTTGAGGGGCCTGCAGGCTTGTTGCCTATCCTTCTACCCCTGACAATATTAAGCGCCGATGGCCTTTGCAATCTCATCCGGGGTTTGACGCTGGAAAGATTCCATCTACACGGGCTCGTAGCCCTCGGGATGATCTTATGCCTCGCAGTTTTAGGATTCCTGGGTTTGGCGAGTTATACCCTGATCGGCGAGCCCCGTTACCTCTTGATCACCCTTGGAGCTACTACCGGCATTGCAACTGCACTGGTAATCCTGGGTCTAACGCATGGTCCTGAAGTGCCTGCGGAGGTCTTCTTAGTTTTCTTGCTCGTGACCTCCTTCCTCTGGGAGGTGAAAATGGCTCGTGGGCTTAACTTTTCCCCTTACATTGAAGAGCACATACCTCGTTGCCAATTTACTTCCCCCAAAGTCAAAGAAGTAGCCGATTCTTTGCGGAAACTTTCCAGTTATCGGACAGGTGATCCCAGCGCCCTTGAAGTGGTCCTGGTAGGTGAAATTCCGGAGCTTGTGTGGTATCTCAGGGATTTCCCCCTCATAAAAGTGGAAGAAAACCAGCCCTTGCCTCAGGTGGAAGCCATTATAACCCCTGCCGAAAAGCCTGTCTCCTTAGGGGAAAACTTCTACGGCAGGCAATTCACCATAAGAGAAGAATGCGAAGTTAAAGGTTTGAGGGGCTATCGTCTCCTGCGCTGGTTACTCTATTATGAACCCATTGCCCCAAGGGTGGAGGAAAAAGCTACTTTGTGGGTGAAGAA
>CAZZMI010000077.1:0-7668 GCA_964655275.1 uncultured Anaerolineae bacterium
AAGGCGTTGAATTTCCCGATCGGGCAGTGCCTCTGGGAGAAATAGACTGTCATAAGGTCGGCGAGCAGTTGACGGCTCATCATTTTGCTATTACAATAGTGGCGTGCAAAAACTGGCTAAGATGATGGAATTTAACCCTTTGGAACTTGCCCGCCAATATGCGGAAGCTCTCCTGCGTTACTTCGGAGAGCGGTTGGTTTCAGTTGTGCTTTACGGTTCAGTAGCCCGCGGGCATTATACCGCTAACTCCGACATAGATCTGCTAATCATAGCCGAGGGATTGCCTGAGTCGCGGCGGGAGCGCAACCGCATCCTTGTGGAGATTGAGGAAAAAGAGTTTTCTTCTATCCTGGCAGCTTTGCACCGTCAGGGGATTTACACCGATTTCTCAACCAAAATCAAGACCCCTCAAGAAGCTCTCAAGTTTTCACCTTTATACCTTGACCTGACGGAAGATGCGGTTATACTCTACGATAAAGATGGCTTCTTTCGGGGAGTGCTGGAACGCCTTCGGGAAAGGCTTAAGGAGCTGGGAGCTGAGAGGGTCTGGAGAGGTAAAGTCTGGTACTGGAAGATCAAGCCCGATCTGAAATGGGGAGAGATTTTGGAGTTATGACCAGCGAGGAAATGGCCCGGAGTTATATCAAAATAGCTGAACATTCCCTCAAGGAAGCTCGGTTAGCTTACGAAGATAAACTGTGGCATCTGGCCGTGCGGAGATCTCAGGAAAGTGTAGAATTGGCCCTTAAAGGGGCTTTGCGCCTCCTGGGAGTGGAAATCCCCAGAACCCACGATGTAAGCTTCCATCTCAGGGAAAACCGAAGTCGTTTCCCTGATTGGTTTCAACTCCAGATTGACAAGCTCGCTCACATATCAAGAAGCTTGTGCAAGGATCGCCAGCTTAGCTTTTATGGGGATGAAGAGATGGCTTTGCCGCCCGAGTTGATCTTCTCAAGATTTGATGCAGAAGATGCCATCCAGAACGCTTCCTTCGTTCTGGATTTGTCAAAGCGTTTACTTGAAGAATTCACCACACAATAACAGGGGAGGGGACCATGAACAGGGTTCTCGTCATTGGAGCTGGCATTGCCGGCATGGAAACAGCTTTGTTGCTGGCTGAAACAGGGGTTGAAGTATACCTCCTGGACAAAGAGCCGGGCATAGGAGGCTCTCTCCATCTTCTGGATTACACTTTCCCCACCGATTCCTGTGGCCTTTGCTACCTTGAACCCTATCCATCACCGCGCTTCTGCCCCACTTTTGAAAGTTCAAAGCATCCCAATATCCACATAATTCCTTATGCTGAAGTAGAAGCTCTGGAGGGTCAGGCTGGAGCATTTACCGTCCGAATCCTCCACAAACCCCGTTACGTCTATGAGGAGAAATGCATCCTCTGCCATCGCTGTGCCGAAGTCTGCCCTGAAAAGCGCCCTCATCCTTACGAAGGCTGGCTCTCACCCCAGAAGGCCATTTACAGGCCGCACCTGAGGGCAATCCCTCCCACTTACGTCATTGACATGAATTATTGCAGCCGCTGCGGGAAGTGTGTTGAAGTCTGTCCAACGGCAGCCATTGACCTCAATATGCAACCCAGAACTTCGGAGCTTTCCGTGGCCTCAGTGGTTATCGCTGCCGGCTATGAACCTTTTAACCCCCAGAGGAGGGCTGAATTTGGTTATGGGATTTTCCCCAATGTCCTGACCAGCCTTGAATTTGAGAGGATGGTGAGCTTCTCCGGCTCCACTCACGGGCAGGTTATTCGCCCATCCGATGGAAGGCCTGCTAAAAAGATCGCTTTCATCCATTGCGTGGGTTCCCGCGACCCTGCTATTGGTAACGGCTATTGCTCTTCGGTTTGCTGCATGTATACGGCCAAGCAAATCACCCTGGCTAAAAGGCGCGACCCCCAACTTGATATTGCCGTTTTCTACATGGACGTAAGGCCTATCGGAAAGGTTTATGAGCAGTATATCCGTAATGTTCAGGGGATGCCGGGTGTCCGTTACATCCGCAGCATGGTTTCCGGAGTGTTTGAGCGCCATCCCGAGAAAGACCTTGTCATCCGTTACATTGCTGAAGATGGAAAGTTCAGGGAAGAAAATTTTGACCTGGTAGTCCTGGCGGTTGGTTTTGAGGCACCTAAGGGGCTTGATAAACTGGGGATTGAGCTGGATAAATGGGGTTTCCCGGTGACGCACTCCGATAAACCATACAGGACCAGCCGCGACGGGGTCTTCGTGACCGGGGCAGCTCGCCGCCCGATGGATATACCCGATACGGTAGTGGATGCCGCCGCTGCTGCCTTTGAAGCACGTTCCCTTTTATCCCAGCCCATCTCTTCGCCTTACCCAATCCTCCCATCCTACCCTGATCTTATTGAAGCCGAGCCGAAACCAGGGGTATTCATCATTTCCTGCCCCGAACTGGGCGATCATCTGGATTTTGAGGAACTCAGAACCTCGGTATCAGTTTATGGGGCTTCCTTATACATCCTGGAAAGCTCATCCGAAGTCTGGGACAAGGTTGTGGAAAAAGCCAGGGCCGATGGTCTGAACCGAATAGTGGTAGCGCCATGCGGCCTTCGCCCTACCCTTGAAGTTCACCAGAAGCTCGGTAGCCTCGGGCCTTATGAAGTCGTTCCCCTCTTTGAGGAAGCAGTGGCCCCGTTCAGGGGGGATAAGGGAAGAGCAACCCGCGAGGCTAAAGCCATTATCCAGATGGCCCTGGCCAGGCTCCTTTACCTGTACCCAAGGCTCCTTTCCAGAATCTCACTTGATTCTTTTGCCCCCGAAGAGAGGGTAGTGGTCATAGGGGCAGGGCTGGCGGGATTGACCGTGGCCCTTTCCCTGGCCCGGCTTGGCTACAGGGTAGATATCGTGGAGAAGGAAGCAGAGCCAGGAGGCCTCCTGCGGCTCCCCAGGATGGTGCTTGATGGCATTGACCCTGCTAAAACCCTTAAAACCTTGCTTGAAGAAGTAAAATCCAACCCCTTAATAACCCTTCATCTCAAAGCCGAGGTGGCCAGGGTAGATAAAGCCAGAAGTGGTTACATTGTAGAACTTTCCCCCGGCTCCGAAACCATCCAGTGCGGAGCCATAGTGGTAGCCACGGGAGGTAAAGAGGCCACAACAACCGAGTACCTCCGGGGGAAGCACCCCAGAGTCATCACTCAGCTGGAATTGGAAAAGCTGATGAAAGAAACACGGCCTTCTTTCAGCCGCATAGCCATGATCCAGTGCGTGGGTTCCCGGGACAATACTCATCCCTATTGCAGCCGGGTATGTTGCTATAATGCCGTGAAGAATGCTCTGCTTCTCAAAGAAGCAAACCCTGAAGCGGAAATCTACATCTTCTACCGCGACGTTGTCACTTTCGGCCCCTACGAGGAGTTTTACACCAGGGCCAGGGAGAAGGGGGTCATCTTTATCCCTTATACCTTGGACAACAGGCCGGAGGTGAAGGCTCTCGGGGAGGACAAGCTTCTTATAAGCTTAAGGGAGCCCACCGCCGGTGAGATAAAGCTGGAGGTAGATTACCTGGTCCTCAGCATGGGTATAGAACCGGCCGACAATGCCCCTGTGGCAGAGAAATTAGGGGTTAAACTTGATGAATTCGGCTTCTTTGCAGAAGAGCACGTTAAGTTACGCCCTCTTGAGCTTTCGGAGCCGGGCATCTTCGTTTGCGGGCTTGCCCAGGGACCCCATTCCATGGATGAGGTAATAGGGCAGGCGATGGGAGCAGCCTTCAAAGCCGCCCTTTACCTCCGGCAGATGCGAGGCTTGCCTGAAACCGTTGCCACCGTCAACGAGAGGCTCTGTAGTGCTTGCGAGCTATGCGTCCTGGCCTGCCCATATAAAGCCAGAATTATGGACTATGAAATCAGAGTGGCCAGGGTCAGGGAAGACCTGTGCCGCGGGTGTGGTGTTTGTGCCATGGTCTGCCCTAACGGAGCTACCCAGATGAGAGCTTTTGATAAAAGAGCTTTGATGGCCGTATTGGATGCGGCCTTAGCAAGTTAAAAGGAGGTAAAGCCCATGCTTATAAAGGAGAGGATGAGCAAACCTGTTATAACCATAACTCCTGACACCTCCGTTCAGGAGGCCCTCCGGATAATGCGGGAAAACAAAATCCGCCGCTTACCGGTGATGGAGGGCAAGAAACTTGTGGGCATCGTTACCGAGCGCGATCTCCTCTATGCTTCGCCTTCTCCCGCTACAACCCTTTCCATACAGGAAATGCATTACATGCTTTCCAAACTCAAGGTCAGGGAGATAATGAAGCACCCCGTAATTACCATAGACGAGAATGCACCCCTTGAGGAGGCCGCGCGCATCATGGCCGACAACAAAATCGGAGGGCTTCCTGTAACCCGCGATGGAGAACTGGTCGGTATAATTACGGAGTCGGACCTCTTCAAAGTCTTCACCGAGATGATGGCTGCCCGCGAGGAAGGGATCCGCATAACCCTCCTTGTCCCGGAGAAGAAGGGGGTCCTGGCTTCCATAACTAAAGCTATCGCCTCAAAGGGTGGCAATATTGTAAGCCTGGGCCAGTTCTGGGGGGAAGATCTTACCACTCGTACCGTGACGATCAAGGTCTCGGGCATAACGCGGGAAGCACTGGAAGAGGCCGTCGCTCTGGAAGGAATAAAAGTTCTGGATATCCGATAGAAGGAGGTGTTAAATGCTGGTTCATGACCGAATGAGCCGCCACCCAATAACTGTAAGGCCAGATGTTCCGATCCACGAGGCCTTGCAGATAATGCGGAGGGAGAAAATACGCCGCCTCCCGGTCCTTGACGAAAACGGTAAACTGGTGGGCATTGTCGCCGAGAAGGATCTGCTATACGCCTCTCCCTCCTCAGCTAAAGCCCTTAACGTTTATGAGCTTCAATACCTCCTGGCGAAGCTCACAGTAGGGGATGTTATGACCCGCAATGTCATAACGGTCACTGAGTTCACACCCCTTGAAGAAGCCGCCAGGATAATGGTGGACAATAAGATCGGGGCCCTGCCGGTTATGAGGGGGGATCAGCTTGTCGGAATTATCACTGAGACCGATATTTTCAAGGTTTTCCTGGAGCTTTTGGGGGCCAGGGAGAAGGGTTTGCGCCTCACCTTGCTTGTTCCCGAAGCTAAAGGTGTACTGGCTTCCCTGACTGGAACCATAGCCGAACTCGGGGGGAATATAATTGCCCTCGGCACCTTCAAGGGTGAAGACCCCACAAATCGCATTGTTGTGGTCAAAGTTGAGGATGTGGATAAAGACAAACTCTTGAACGCCATCCGCAGCCAGGTCCTGGAAGTTATAGACATCAGGGAGATTTAAGGAGGCTTCATGGAATTTGAGCCACGCATCGTGGGATTCCTGTGCAATTGGTGTGCTTACGCCGGAGCCGACCTGGCTGGCACCTCCAGAATCCAGTACCCACCCAATATCCGAATTATAAGGCTTATGTGCACGGGTGCTCTGGACCCGATTTATGTCCTCAGAGCTTTCCTTGAGGGAGCTGATGGCATCCTGATAGCCGGATGTCATCCGGGGGATTGCCATTACCTGAACGGCAACTACAAAGCCCGTCGTCGGGTAGCTCTCCTCAAAGAGATCCTCAGAGAACTGGGCTTGGAGGAGGACAGGGTCTGGCTCCGGTGGATAAGCGCCAGTGAGGGCCAGAGATTTGCGGATACGGTAAGGGAGATGGTAGATTACCTTAAAGCTAAGGGGCCAAGCCCCTTGAAAAGCGCAATCCTTTAAGCTCTTGCCGAGGAGAGAATCTGATGAAAGCACTCGCCCATACTGAGGGCAACCCAACGCAATTTGTGGTAAAGCTTCTCAAAACTCTACTGAGCCGGGAAGTGGTCAAAGCTTGGTTGGTGCCTATCTCCGGGGCAGGCAATGGCATAGCCTATGCTCTGGTCAAGGATGAAGCTCTCCTGGACGAGGCTCGCCCTTTTGCTCCGGTTATGTCCATAAACCTTGCCAGAGCTCTCTCAACCATCGCTAAACGGGGTGGAGCAGGCAAAATTGGGGTCATCCTCCGCCCATGCGAGCAAAGGGCTTTCGTGGAACTGGTCAAATTCCACCAGATAGACCCCCAGAGCATTCTGGTGGTGGGGATGGATTGCGCTGGCACTTATGAACTTAAAGATTATATCGCTTTCGGGGGGGACGTCCTTGAAGAAATGCTGCTGCGCCAGTTTAAAAATGGCGAAGTTCTCCCCCGCGAAGGCCTGCGCTTCCGCCAGGCATGTGAAATTTGCATTCATTTCACTCCCGTAATGGATGGGGGATACTCTCCAGACATCGCCATCGGACTTTTTGGGGTGGATCCTTACGAAATGGTAGTTGTAGGGGGAAATGAGGAAATATTGAGCCAGCTAAAATTAGAAGAGGGAGAGGAGCTACCATCAAGACGGGAGGTCATTGCATCGGTCAGGGAGAAAAGGTTGGCGAAGCGGGAAGAGGTGCTTTCGGAAGTTCGGAGCAAGGTTCAGGGGATTGAAGGAGTTAAGGCTTACTTTGCCACTTGCATACGCTGCCACAATTGCATGGTAAACTGCCCGATTTGCTATTGCCCCGATTGCGTCTTTCGCACCGAAACCTTTGAGAGAACTGCTTTACAGTACCTGGCCTGGGCTGAGCGGAAAGGGGCTGTGCCCATGCTCCCCGATTTAATCCTTTTTCACCTGACCCGAATGAACCACATGGTCACTTCATGCGTGGGGTGTGGCATGTGTACGACAGCATGCCCGGCAGGCATTGATGTGGGAAGGCTTTTCACAGCCGTTGGAGAACGAGCACAGGCTCTTTTCAATTACCTGCCAGGCCATAGCCTTGAAGAGCCTCCACCAGTGGCAACTTTTAAAGAAAATGAATTCGTTGAATTAGGGCATTGAGGAGGTATATCCCATGGCTGAGGAGATGGTTCCCATCTACATAATGGGCAAACGGTATGAGGTTCCTGCCGGCCTTACCATTATGAAAGCTATGGAATATGCTGGCTATAGACTTATCCGCGGGGTGGGGTGCAGAGGTGGATTTTGCGGAGCATGTGCTACCGTTTACCGCATTGCCAATGACCCCAAATTATATGTAGGCTTAGCCTGCCAGACGGTGGTGCAACCGGAAATGTATTTAGCCCAGATACCTTTTTTCCCCGCCGAAAAGGCCGTTTACGATATCAACAAAATAAAGCCCGAGCCCGAGACCATCTTCAAACTTTATCCTCAGGTATTGCGCTGCCTGGGATGTGGTACCTGCACCAAATCTTGTCCCCAGGAGCTGGATGTGCGGGCATATATGGCGGCAGCTATGCGGGGCGATATTGCCCGGGTGGCCGATCTGTCCTTTGACTGTATAATGTGCGGGCTGTGTTCAGCTCGTTGTCCTGCTGAAGAACCTCAGTACAACATTGCCATCCTGTGCCGTCGCCTTTACGGAAAATACCTTGCCCCAAGATCTAAGCACCTGGAGGAACGTCTCCGTGAAATCCAGGAGGGCAAGTTTGATGAAGAAATAAGGAAAATGAAATCCCTCAGCCTGGAGGAACTGCGGAAACTCTACAACGAACGGGAAATAGAGCCAGAATGATCAAGTTTTCCCCCAAAAACATTAGCAATCAGCCTGTGAGTGGGAAGTGGAGGGTGGAGTGGGGTGAAGCCTCCATCC
>CAZZMI010000078.1:0-7476 GCA_964655275.1 uncultured Anaerolineae bacterium
CCCCCGTGGGCTAAGGGTTCGCCGAGGTTTTTGGTCCCACTCGTGGGCTAATTGCTGATGTTGGCGGTTTGCCCCCTTTTCAAACCCCCCATCCCTGGGGATGGGGCTTCGCCCTCTCCACCCCCTTTCTTGCTTCAAAAGGCCCTTGCCTTGCTTTGGGAGGGAGGTTATAATGTGGAATAGAAAACCCCTTAACCAAGGAGAAAGCTATGGTAGAGAACATTCACTGGCTCGGCCATGATTCCTTCCGATTGGAAGGAGAGTTGACGATTTACATTGACCCCTGGAAGCTTCCCCCCAATCCCCCAAAAGCTGACATAATCCTCATAACACATGAGCACTATGACCACTGTTCCCCAGAAGATGTGGCCAAGATTCAGAAGGCCGATACAGTTATAGTTACGATACCCGCCGCTGCCAAGAAGCTAAAGGGGGAAGTTAAAACAGTAAAGCCATGGGATAAAATCACGGTGAAAGGCATTGAAGTGGAGACAGTCCCAGCCTATAACCTTGACAAGCCTTTCCACCCCAAAGAAGCAGGACACGTGGGGTTCATCGTCAACTTCGGTGGGAAGCGGATTTACCACGCTGGCGATACCGATTTCATCCCCGAGATGAAAAACCTTAAGGTAGATATAGCCCTTCTACCGGTGAGCGGTACTTATGTGATGACAGCCGATGAAGCAGCTAAGGCTGCCGATGCCATCAAACCCCAAGTAGCCATCCCTATGCACTATGGGGAAATAGTAGGTTCTGTGAAGGACGCCCAGCGTTTCAAGGAGTTAACTTCAGTTCAAGTGGTAATCCTCAGGCCAAGCCGATAGCTAAAGCTTTCGCGGGTTCAAAGCCTGTGCACTTATTCGCGGTTACACAATAGAGTAGCCCCCTTACGGGCTAAATTGGTTTAGCCTTTGGAGATGTAAAGGCCAGTAGGATCTACTTCCTCCCGCAAGACCCTGAGTTCTTCTTCAGTGGGCGGTTCGGTTTGTTCCACTTTATCGGGGATTATAAGCTCAAAGCCGGTGTTTTCTATTACATCTTGCACAGTTATTCCAGGGTGAGTGGCTAAGAGTTTCATCCTCTTTGTTTCCTCATCAAAGCCCAGAAGGGCGAGGTTTGTGACCACGCGGTATGGGCCTGAACCCCTGGGTAGCCCTACCGCCTCTCTTGCCCCTGGACCCCACAGGTAACCCGGGGTGGTTATGAAGTCCACTTTTTCTACAAAGCGACGCCGGTCGTGCCGCATAATGATTATAGTCCGCCAGCAGAGGGAACCCACATCGTTGGCTCCACCGCTCCCCGGCAACCTCACCTTCGGCCTGCGGTAGTCACCTATGACTGTGGAGTTCACGTTGCCATAAGGGTCAATCTGTGCTCCTCCGAGGAAACCGTATTCTATGAATCCCCTGGCTGCTGTCTCCATGATATCGCATATTCCTGAAGCAGCGAGGGCTTTCCTGAAAGTATTGTATTCCCCCACCGCAAGGGGCAATTCCTCCAGGGTAGCACCAATCCCGCCGAATTCAAATATGGGGATAAGGTTCGGGGCATGGAGCTTTTGTGCCAAAGCTGCCGCTAACATTGGAATGCCAGTGCCAATGAAAACAGTAGTTGCATCGGGCATGAGGCGCGAAGCTACGCAGATCATCAATTCGGTAAGATTGTAATTTCTGCTCGCCATAAGGCTTTACCTCCTTTTCTCGGCTTTCTCCTTGAGCCTTTCCAGTCTCTCCCACCCGATTTTCTCCAAATATTCCTCGTGGTTTTTGACGCTGTAAACGTATTTTTCAAGGTAAGCCCTGGCCCCCTCTTCAGTCTGAGAAAGCTCTGCCCACTCCTTTATAAGCTCTTCATCCCGGGCATACATGTAGCACATCTCCCCCGGATGGGAACCGAAAGGAGCATGGACAACAGCATCCACCAGGAAATAGGGGATTATGGTATGGTCCGGATAGCGGCGGATTTCCTCAGTAGGGACTATTTCCTCCGCGCTTATTATGAGGCGTTTGGCCGCGCGGGCCAGCTCAAAGGCAAATCCGCTTATCCCTTCAATCTGGGCATTGCCGTAGCGGTCAGCTCTGTGGACGTGGATCAAAGCTACGTCCACAATCAAAGCGGGGAGCAATGCCACTTTCTGACCAGTGAACGGGCATTTTACCACTTTGGCTGCGCTGGATTTGAGGGTATCGCTGCCCAGCATGGAGCGGACAGGAATGAAGGGAACGCCCATAGCAGCGGCTTTGAACCTCCAGGCTATGGCACCGTTGGACCAATCGGATACTACTTCTACCTGGCCACTTTCCACGGCTCGCCGCAGGGCATTGGATACTCCGTACACCTCAAGGCCTATGTAGGTTATTTCCACCTGCTTGACCAGGCCAGCTGCCAGTAGCAAATCCAGTTCCAGCACCCCCTGCCCCGCTATCCGGAGGTCTTTTTTCCCCTGCCGGATGATTTCCCTGGTAAGGGACATGGGACAGCGGACGGTGCCATAAAGTTCAGTGGCCAGGTAATCGCCATCGTGGACAAAGCGGCTTATGGCTTCCTGCTCAGTCATGAGCTTATCCACCAGGGCTTTAGGCTTCTGACGGTTCCATTCCCGGAAAGCTTCCACATCCGGCGGCTGAATGAGTTTACCTTGCCCTTCTTCCACAATCTCAAATTCCAGCATGTTATCCTCCTATGGGCTTGAAATACTTTATGTCCGTTATCTCCCCTTTACGTTCCTCGGCGGGCTTGAAGACTGCTTTTACTTTCATCCCTATGTAAACTTCATCGGGCTCCACTTCGCCAAGGTAGTGCACGAATCCACCATCAGCCCCCTCAAGCTTTACGAAGGCCAAAATCAACGGCTTTTCCAGGGGGTTATCCTCAAGGTCGCGGTGGAGTATGGTGAAAGTATGGACTTCGCCCTGTGGAGGGACTTCAATCCAGTCTTCCAGTTTGGAGAAACAGCGTTCGCAGTAAAGGCGCGCTGGGACGTAGAGTATGTTGCAGCGGGTGCATTTTGTACCCATTATTCTGGCATTGTCTTTTATTTCCCGGAAGAAGCGTTCACCAGCAATGCCAAGGGTGTAGCGGGCATAAAGGGGGATTTCCCCTTCCCAAGCTTTTATCTTGTTTATGCCTTCAACCTTTTCCGTTACGGCCATGGCAAGCCTCCCAAGCTATTTTCCCAGGGGTTTGAAGTAAAGAATATCCGTTATCGCCCCTGTTCGTTCCTCAGGGGGTTTCCAAACGGCTTTTACCCGCATTCCCACTCTTACTTCCTGTGGGTCCACTTCCCCAAGCAGGTGCATTATCCCCATGCCTCTGGAAGCACCGTCAATCTGGATGACAGCAGGGATCTGGGGCTCCTTTATTCGCACCATATCCCAAGTTACATAGCAAAGGGAGAAGGTAAGGACAGTGCCTGTATCCTTAAGGTAGACCCATTCATCGGTGGGGCGGAAGCAATGTTCGCAGAACATCCTGGGGGGGACCATAATCCGGCGGCATTTCCGGCACTTCCGCCCGATGATTCTCCCCTCTTTTAGCTCCGCCAGGTAGCGTCCTATGGCGACGCCAGCATCCCAGGCATAGCGGAGCTTGGGATACCACATGGTGTAGAGGATCTTTCCCTCTTCAAAGTCTTCCTCTTTGACGTAAATCCCCGGAAATTCCTTTACTGCAGTCATCGGTAGCCTCCTTTTCGGTGTTAAGAAATGCCTCCGCGGCGCCTTAACAGGTAAAGGGATAGCACAATTATGAAAATCATAAAGGACAAAGCAGCAAGCTCAAGCAAGATGGCCCGGAACATTTCAAGGTTGCCTTCCAGGATGAGGCGGGATTGTTCAGCTGTGATGATTAATATGCGCCGCACTGCAGCTATAAGGCCAATTATGAGGAAGGGTTCGCAAGTAAGTTCATGCTGGCGAACTGAGATCCCCACTGTGTGGAGGATTTCCACAAGCATTAAAACCAGCAGGAGGGAATCCAGGATGTGAAGGACCTCTTTAGCCAGAAGCCCTTTCACAAGGGAGATTACGAAGTTTTGCCCCGCATTGAAAAGGACTGTAGCCGCTGTTGCCACCAGCAGCAGACCTACAGCCATGTAGATTGCATTTTCCACCCACTTCCAGACCTGTTCCTGAGACAAATTTTTCACCTGTCACCCTCCATAAAGGCAATAGGCATGCATTCACTATTGAAGGCCCAGCCCAGCCGGCCTTCTCTATCTACCAAGATTATTCCACCTTTTCCTCCGGTTCTTTCCTCGAGGATATGGATGGCTTTATGGGCTGCTTCCTGAGGGTGGAGGCCTTGTCTCATCAAGTCGCATGCGGTTTTGGCCAGCACCACCTTTATTATCGCTTCACCTATGCCCGTGGCCGAAGCTGCTCCTGCCAGGTCATCGGCATAAGTTCCACAGCCTATGAGAGGAGTATCCCCAAGGCGGCCAGGAAGTTTACCTATAAGGCCTCCAGTTGATGTGGCGGCTGCTACATGGCCATTTTTGTCTATAGCCACGGCCCCAACGGTATCCCCCTCATAGGGAAAATGGCCAGCATTTTTCCACTGAAGCCTCTGCCTTTCGGTAACGAGGCTTTCTAAGGGGACCTCTTCCATGCCGTATAATCTGGCGAGCCTCAGAGCTCCCTCCCCCACGATTAAAACGTGGGGGGTTTTTTCCATCACCAATCGGGCCAGGGATACAGGGTGAAGTATGTTCCTCACTGCCCCAACAGCCCCTGCTTTAAGGGTTGAGCCATCCATTATGGCCGCATCCATCTCTATTTGCCCTTCCATCGTAAGGGCAGAACCTCTACCGGCATTGAAAATAGGATCCTCTTCCATAACTCTCACTGCCGCTTCAACGGCATCCAGAGCTGAACCGCCTTTCTCCAGTATTTCCCATCCGGCCAAAGCTGCCCTGCGACAGCCTTCCTCCCGGGCTCTTAAGACTTCTTCGGAAACCTTAGCGGCGCCTCCGTGAACCAGAATTGCCGGCTTCATACGCCCAATATCACCACTGTGGCTACTTGCATGAGGTCGCCCCACGCCTGGGCGAGACCGCGCTTTGGATTACCAGGAACCTGGCGTTTGCCAGCTTCCCCCCTCAATTGCCAGAAGATTTCGGCTACTTTCATAAGGCCAGCAGCGGCTATCGGGTTGCCCACTCCCAAAAGCCCACCAGATGGGGAGCTGGGGAGCCAATCAGGCTCGCTCTCCTTATCACGGTCAAACCGCCCCCTGGCAGCGTCTTCGGGGGCTTTACCCCTATCAGCCAGGAGGAGCCCTTCAAGGTGGTGAAGCTCTTTGTAATCAAAGGGGTCGTAAGGCTCCACTATGTGTATTTCCTTCCGGGGCTCCTTTATCCCCGCCATTTTATAAGCCATCCTGGCTGCTTCTTCCACGTAAACAGGATAAGATAAATCGCGGTTTGTCCAGTAGGTTGTATCCAGGCACCAACCCACCCCCTCAATCCATACAGGCTTATTGGTCACCCGACGGGCCACATGTTCAGCAGCAAGGACCACCGCCACAGCTCCATCGGAGATGGGGCTTACGTCCAAGCGCTGGACCGGCCAAGCCAGGACTTCAGAATTGAGCACATCCTGCACCGTTATGTTGGGGTCGCCCAGGAGAGCACATGGGTGGTCAGCAGCATTGCGCCGGTTCTTGACAGTTACATAAGCAATATCCTCCTTCCTGAGGCCATAGCGGGTCATGTAAGCATTCATTTCCAGGGCAAAAATCCAGAGCAGGTTAGGGCCCAGTGGCCTTTCAGTGGTGTGGTCAAATATGGTGAGGAAAGCACCCTGGGGGTGGGGCATGCAGGAGGACATCTTCTCCTCGCATACCACAAGGCAGGTATCAAAGACTCCGGAGGCCACATGATACCAGCCCTGGATCACAGCCATGACTCCTGTTCCCCCACCCACGTAGCAGCGAATGTAAGGTTTACCCCAGGCTCCTGCTCCATCAGAGAGGTACTCGGATTTCATATGGACAGCGTCAAAGGCATCGGGGGCGGAACCAAGAACTACGCAGTCAATATCGTCCAGGGTCATTTCGCAGGATTCCAGGGCCATGGAGGCAGCTTCCCAAGCCAGCTCTTTGGCCGTTTCTAAGGCCCTGCGGACAAATTTGGTCATTCCTGCACCCACGATGGCTACCCTTGGCATTTTTCCCTCCCCTTATATGCTGAGGATCACAACGGCCCCGCTGGTGGTAGGAACACCACGCCATCCAAAGGCAAGGCCTACCTGAGCGTTGGGTATCTGGCGTTTTCCGGCCTCACCTCGGAGCTGGAAAACAACTTCCATAACCCTTGCCAAGCCGGAGGCATCCAACATGTGGCCCATCCCGAGATTCCCACCGGAGGGGTTGACAGGGAACTCGCCATCAAGAGAGGTATAACCTTCTTCAACGAGGATTCCGGCCTCTCCCGGTGCACAGAGGCCGAGAGCTTCCATGTGCTGGAGTTCTTTATAAGCGAAGGTATCATCAATTTCGGCAAAGTCTATCTGGTGGCGAGGGTTGCGGATCCCAGCCATTTCATAGGCCATTTTGGCAGCCTTTGTGGCGTAATCGGCCCTGGCCCAGGAGCGGGATTCAAGCCAGAAAGTATCGTTGGCCCAGCCTATGCCCCTTATCCAGATAGGCTTATCGGACAAAGCTCTGGCTACATCCCCTGAAGCCAAGACCATTACAATAGCTCCGTCGGCATGGCGGCTTATCTCCAAAGAGGTAAGGGGCTCAGCGATAGGCTCAGAAGCGAGCACATCTTCTGGAGAAAGGACTGCTGGATAAGAGGCCAGGGGGTTAAGGAGAGCGTTGCGGCGGTTCTTAACTACCACCATAGCGCACTGATGATGAGTTGTGCCAGTTTCAGCCAGGTAACGGCGCATCTCCATCCCGGCGATGGCATAGGGGTGAAAAGCCAGGGGCCTATTGAAAACAGGATCCATAGCAAAGGCCAGGAGGTGGGAATGATAGAGGATGTTAGAGGCTTTGGAATGCGATTCCACCACCACGATATCAAATTGCCCTGTCTTTATCTGAAGGAAAGCGGCGGCAAGGCCGTGAATTCCATCCCCGCATACGGTGTGAACAGGCTTGAGGACTCCACCCAACTGATCCGGGACGTATTCATCAAAGATGCTTGTGCCTTCGTTGAAATCCTCTGAAACGGTTACGAAGCTTTGGACATCCTTTCGGGGGTTTATTCCTGCTTCCTCGTAAGCTTTGGTGGCGGCTTCAAACATAAGCTCTTTGTAGGAGACATCCGGGGTTAAGGGGCGGAAACCAGCGTAACCTACTCCTACGATGGCAACCTCTTTGCTCATAGTTCTTCTCCTCATTGAGGGATTTGGCTCTCAAAGCCGTGGATTTATTTTACTCAATTTGCGAAAAGACACAAATTTGCCACCGATGATAAAAGGGGGCAAACCGCCAGCACTGGCAATAAGCCTGCGAGTGGGGAATGGGGGG
>CAZZMI010000079.1:0-7431 GCA_964655275.1 uncultured Anaerolineae bacterium
GGGCATACCCTGTGCCCACGAGGGTGGGGAAAATCGGGGGTGCAGGGGGCAAAAGCCCCCTGCCAGGGGGTGTGGGGGATGTGCCCCCAAAGTTTTTAAAAAGGGGCGAACAGCCAGCATGGGCAAATTGCCTACGAGTGGGACCCAAAACCACAGCAAACCCACAAGGGTGGGGAAACTTAGTAGCCCGGGCTTTTGCTACTGTTGGGGATTTAAGGGATGTGTAACGGTAAGGTTCAAATAGCTTCAGTGGGAATTGACCTTGTAGAAATTGAAAGGGTGGAAAAAGCATGCCAACGCTGGGGCGAAAAATTTAAAAGCAGAGTCTTTACTCCGAACGAATTGAAATTATGCGGCGGAGACATCCACTGTTTGGCTTCCCGCTTTGCTGCCAAGGAAGCTGTGGCTAAAGCTCTCGGCACGGGCATAGGGCCCGTAAGCTGGAAAGAAATTGAAATCTTCCGGGATGAAGCTGGAAGACCTTTTCTGAAGCTTTCAGGAAAAGCCCTGACCAGGGCTATAGAGCTCGGAATAAAAGGATGGAACATAAGCCTGGCTCATTCCAAAACCGTGGCTGTTGCCTTAGTGATAGGATGGGGTTGATGAATAAGTCCCTTCCACTAATAATCCTCTCCCTTGTGCTCTCCCTCTACATCGTTTTTATCGGCGGTTTTTCCCTTGCCCGACACTGGTCTTTCCAGACTGCTATGCTTGATCTGGGGTTAAACCATCAGGCTGTCTGGTCTACCCTCCACGGCCGACCCTTTAAACAGACTGGGGGTTCTTCCCTTGCCTATCACTTTGAGCCCTTAATCTTCCTGCTTGCCCCCTTTTTGCTCGTATGGGACAAGGCTGAAACCCTTCTAATACTACAAACCCTCCTTTTGGCCTCCGGAGCTATCCCTATTTTCCTTATAGCACGTGCCAAACTCCAGAGTGACCTGGCTGCCCTGGCTTTTTCACTTGTTTACCTTCTTTCCCCTGCTCTCCAGGCTGCTAACCTGGCTGACTTCCATACAGCCCCTTTAGCCGTGCCACTTTTCCTCTTTGCCTGTTATTTTGCCTTCCGCCGCCATCTAATCCCTTTCTTGAGCTTCGCCATCCTTACCATGATGGCCCGCGAAGACATGTTCTATCTGGCTTTTCTCCTGGGGTTATATGCCTTTTTAAGGCTCTCCCGTAAGGCTGGAGCCTTCTTGATGGCCCTAAGTTTGCTTTATGCTCTCTGCGCCTTCACCTTTATCATACCCCATTATGCCAGGGCAACCTTTGGGGAAAATTACCTCTACACCGCCCGCTACAGGGATCTCAGGGGCGTGAAGGAAGCTTTCAATTTGCTCTTATCTCGTGGGCCAGGGTATAGCGCTTTTCTACTGGCCCATACAGGTTTTCTTTCCCTCCTCGCTCCTGAAGTTCTGCTCCTATCCACCCCCTTCTTTCTTCTCAATGTCCTCAGCAACTATCCCCCTACCTATACTGGTGAACAGCACTACTCTGCCATTTTCCTTCCCTTCCTGGTCCTGTCCGCCGTCTTCGGGGTGGCCAGGGTCAGAAGAGAATTGCGTCCGATAATGTTGAGCTTGATGGTCCTTTCTGCTTTTAGCTTGCATTTCCTGAGGGGCTTTTCCCCTTTAGCCTGGAATGTTCCTTTCCCCAGAGTAACCCATCACCATCGCTTACTTTCCCAATTCGCCTCCCTCGTCCCTGCGAAGGCCCCTCTTGCCACCACTACAGGGTTATACCCACATTTTACCAGTAGAGCTGAACTTTATCCTCTCCCTTCTACTGGAACTGCTGAATATGTCCTTCTGGATGTAATTTCTACCACCGATATGCATCCTGCTGACTTTCACCGGAAATTCCTTGAGCTTCTGAGCGAAGGCTTCGGGATAGTGAAAGCATCTCATGGCTACATACTTCTGCGGAAGGGCCAGGGCAGCAGGGAACTGCCTGACGAATTTTTTGAATTCGCTAAAGTGAAAGATCCCCGACCTTCCTATCCCTTTGAAGTATGTTTTGAAGGCAAGCTCCTGCTCAAAGGATTGGACTTGATCCCCTATCGCGAGGGGAAACTCCTTTTTGTGCGGACTTACTGGGAACCCCTTGGCCCTTTGCCCGAAGGACTTCAGATCCACGTCTACCTCATGGACAGGCGGGGAGTACCTTTTGCCGGGACCTCATTTCATCCTCTTCCGACTCTCCTCTGGTATCCTCCTTTTTTGTGGAAGCCGAAGGAAACTGTGATGGTTGATACCATCCCCTGGGATTTAGGGCGATATTTTGTGGTTGCAGTAGAGGTTTCATCCGGAGAAAAATGGAGGGTAAGCAACTTTAAAGCCGATACTCCCCTGGTGCTTTTATATGGGGATACAATGGTGCAGGTGGCGGCTTTCAAGCGCAGCTCAAGCTTCCTTTGTCGGCTTGCTCCCCCTGAGCGCTGCCCTTTTGAACTTTCAGGGGAGGGAGGATTTACGCCTCAAAACCCAGTCAATGTGAATTTTGGGGGGATAATAGCCCTTAAAGGTTATGATTTGAGACCGGGGAGACCCAAACACTTAACCCTTTACTGGCAAGCTCTCAACCCTATACCGGAGGATTACTCGGTGTTCGTCCATGTTCTGAATGAAGAGGGACAAAAAATAGCCCAGAGTGATGGTCCCCCGTTCTGGCTTACTGAGATGGGAACCTCTTCGTGGGTTCCCGGCCGCACTTACAGAGACGAACGCTTTTTGGAAGTGCCTGAGGGCAAATACAAATTAGAGGTAGGGATCTACCGCTGGCAGGATCTCTCCCGCCTTCCGGCAGGGGAAAGAGATAGTTTCCTCATAGAGCCTTAAAGTTTCCGGCTTCCTGTAAAAATTGGAATGGCTTCTCAGAGTCTACATCCCCAGGTATGCTTTTTTCACCTTCTCTACCCCCATTACCTCGCGGGCCTCTCCTTCTATTTCAATCCGCCCACTTGCGATCACGTAAGCGTAATCGCTTATAGCTAAAGAAAGCTGAGTGTTTTGTTCCACAAGGATCATCGTCATCCCCTCGTTCCGAAGACGGCGGATTACATCAAACAAGGAGAGGACAAGGTATGGGGCTAAGCCTAAAGAGGGCTCGTCCAGCATTAAAATCTCTGGAGAGCTCATTATCCCTCTGGCTATGGCCAGCATCTGCTGTTCCCCACCCGAGAGGGTTCCTGCTTTTTGCTTGATCCTCTCCTTTAACCTGGGGAAGAGATCAAAGACCCACTCAAGGTTTTCTTTATAATGTCGGAAAGCTCTGGGGGTAAAGGCTCCCATTTCCAGATTTTCCAGGACCGTCATTTCTGGAAAGATCTGGCGCCCTTCGGGGATGAGAACGAGCCCTCTTTCAACTTTTTTGTGGGGGGGCAAATGCGTTATATCCTCCCCATCAAGGAGGATAGATCCCTTCCAGGGCTTTACTAACCCCATAATGGTGCGCAGGAGGGTAGTTTTACCTGCCCCGTTAGGGCCTATTATAGTCGTGAGCTTACCTTTTTCTGCAGAGAAGGAAAGGTCCCACAAAATTTGCACTTCTCCATAACCTGATGAGAGGTTTTTGACCTCCAGTAAAGCCATCACGTTCCCTCCAATAGCCTTTTAGCTAAAGATGGGTCCCCGAGGTAAGCTTCAATCACTTTGGGGTTATTGGACACTTCGGAAGGGGTACCTTCGGCTATCTTGACACCGTAATCAAGAACTATTATTCGGTCTGAAACCCCTGTAATGGCCCGCATGTTATGTTCCACCATCAGGATAGTTATGCCTCTGTTGCGGATTTCCCGGATTACTTCCAGCATTGCTGCCACTTCAGTGGGGTTAAGGCCTGCCAGAACTTCATCCAGCAAGAGTATTTTAGGGCCTGAAGCCAGGGCTCGGGCCAGCTCCAGCCTCTTTTTCTCTGGCACGTTAAGTTTACCGGCTAACACATCTTTTTTGTGTGCCAGGCCGACAAATTCCAGAGCTTCTTCAGCCTTCTTTTCGGCGGCGGAGAGGGGCAAATTTTTACAACCAAAGCAAGCACCCACCATGGCATTTTCTTTAACGGTAAGCTCATTGAGAGGCTTCACTATTTGGTGGGTTCTCGCAATCCCAAGTCGGGCGATATAATGGGGGTGAAGTCCTGTGATATCTCGGCCCTGGAAAAAGATTTTGCCTTTTTCAGGAGGATAAACCCCGTTTATTACGTTAAACAAGGTGGTTTTGCCAGCGCCGTTGGGGCCGATTATCCCCAGGATTTCTCCCTCTTCCACATCAAAGGAAACCCCGTTCAGAGCGGCAAGGCCACCGAAATATTTGTGAACCTCTCTTACTGAAAGGATCATATCAAATACCTCCTCAAAAGTGGGAATCGCTGGCGCAAATAGCCTACAATGCCCACAGAGACAAACAGCACTATAATCAGTAGCAACACCCCTGAGATTGCCAGATGCAGGTTTTTTAGGAGGGGGTTAACCAGCAATAATCCTCGCAGCCTTTCGTAAACGATTGCTCCTACCACTGGTCCGAGGACTGTTCCAAATCCTCCCAGCATTATTATCACAATGGATTCAATGGAAAGGAAGAGGCGGAAAGCATCTCCGGGTTCAATGTTCCCATTTTTGAAGAAGAAGATAGCCCCGACAATTCCCGGGAAGAAGGCTGAGAGGGTGAAGGCCCAGGTTTTATATTTGGCTGAGTCTACTCCCAGGACCGTGGCTGCATCTTCATCTTCCCTTATGCTCATAAGCCCCAGGCCAAACTTGGAGTTGCGCACTATGTAACTCACTGTCAGAATTATAAGAACCAGCACGGCTAAAGAGTAGTAAGAGAGCCAGAGGGCATTACCTGGTCCACCATAGGGTTTGTAAACCTTGAAGTCAAAATACATGCCTGTGGATCCCCCCAGGAAAGAGAGGTTTCTGACCAGAGCTTTGACTGCTTCGTTAACTCCTATGGTAGCGATGGCAAAGTAGGCTCCTCTCAGCCTCAGGATGGCTGAACCTAAGAGGAATGCTACCAGAGCTGCGGCTATACCTCCGGCTATTATAGCCGGAATCATGTGCCAGTTGTAGCGGTGGATAAGGAAGAAGCCTACATAGCCTCCTATTCCGAAAAACACGATGTGTCCGAAACTCACATAGCCTGTGTAACCGAGGATTATATTGAGGCTTGAGGCCAGCGCAAGGTACATAAGGAGAACGAAAACCTGCTCTCTGGCATAAGGGGATTTAGTAACCACAGGCCATAAAATTAAAGCTATCATAACTGCCATTAAGAGCCAGAAGGAAAGGGAACGAAAGCGCGCCATATTAACTTCCTCCTAATAGGCCTCTGGGCCTTACCAGAAGGATGAAGACCAGCAAGGCGAATTCAATCACCGGAACCCAGCTTACGGGGATGAAAGCAGAGGTCCCTCCTTCCAGAAGGCCCAGGATTATCCCGCCCAGCAGGGCACCAGCGGGGTTGCCCAGCCCTCCCAGAACGCATATTACGAAGCTTTTGAGTTCATATACGCTTCCCGAAAGGATGGTAAAAGGGAAAAGGGTGGATATTAATCCGCCCGCTACCATTGCCAGCATTGTGCCCAGTCCAAAGCTTATGGCCAGAACCTGAATAGTATTTATGCCCATAAGCTCAGCTGCTGCCCTGTTCATGGCCACTGCTCGGACAGCCTTTCCCAGTTTTGTGCGGTAGAGGAAAAAGTAAAGGCCAGCAGCAAAGGCTAAGGCGAAGAAGGCAGCTATGAACCTGGTAGCTGGAATGAAAGCAGGTCCAATGGATATTGATGGCAATTTTATATCAACAGCTCGAGGCGTGGTGGTGAAGATCACCGTTCCCAGCCCTATTATAATCAAGTTAACGGAGAAAGTGGCCAGGAGAGTGGAAAGGTGGGGGGCGTCCAGAACCCTGTGGACCGCTATGAAATATGTGATAATTCCTGCTGCTAGGCCGAAAAGGAAGGAGAAGACAAGGGCGCCGTAAGGAGTAAGGCCAGCTTTAACACCCAGATAGTAAACGGAAAACATTCCCAGAGCAATGAAGGGGCCATGGGCCAGGTTTATTACTTGCATGACGCCCCAGATCAAACTTAGACCCATGGCGGCCAAACCGTAAACGAAGCCTAACATAAGTCCATCCACCAAGGAAGCGAAAAACACACCCATAATTCACCTCGCTCAAGGTTATTCTACAAAGAAGGGCCGAGGGGAAAAGTTACCCCCCGGCCCCGATAATCCTTTATTTCAAAGTGCGAGGATAGATGAGAGGTGCTGAGCGGCCTTCTTCAGGCCACACTACCTGCTTCACAAGTTTCCCGGCTGCATCTTTCTGCCACTGGAGGTAAACCATTTCGTGCCCTATCTGTTTTCCGTAGAATTGGGTGGTGTCAAACTTAATCCGGCCGTAGAAGGTCAGGATGTCCATTTTCTCCAGGGCAGCTTTAATTTTGTCCGGTTCAAGGCTTCCGGCGTCTTCAATAGCTTTCTGGAAGACAAGTCCGGCAGCGTAACCTCCAGCGGCATGGTAACCGGGTTCATAGCCGTACTTAGCTTTGTAAGCTTCCACGAATTCTTTCACGCTCGGTCCATACCAGGGTATGCCGGCCTTTTTGGCTGATTCCTCGCTATACTGAGCCTGGGGTTCCCACTGGCTTGGGCCGGTGATCTGGAATGCGGCTTCACCGATTTCGGCGAATTCAGGTAGAGCAGGGGCAACCAGAATAGAGATAAGTTTAGCAGGGACTTTCTTCTCGTAAAGCTGTTTGGCGAAGGTGCTGCCATCGGCGAAGTGGCCACCTCCCATGATAGCATCGGGCGCAACGGCCATTATCTTGTTAATGAAGGGGGCGAAGTCAGTGGTTCCGGTTTCATAGCCTTCAAAGAGAACCACTTCAAATCCTTCCTTAGCAGCGTATTCCTTTGCGAAGTTGACCACATCAGTGGAGAACTTTTCCTTCTCATAGACGAAGGCGATTTTCTTGGCGGTCGGGTCAACTTTTTTGAGCATATCAATAGCACCGGTGAGGTAGCGGCTGGCCGGGGTATAAATCTGGTAAACGTATTTGTAGCCCTTGGCAAAGATGTCATCGGAAGCGGCGCCGGTTACGATCATGATTTTAGAATACTGTTCGGCGAGGACGGCTGCAGCGGCTGCCAGACCACTGCTGTAGGGGCTAATGAGGTAATCCACTTTGTCTTCTGTGATGAGTCGGGTGTAAAGCTCCTGAACCCTTTCTTTAGTGCTTTCGTCGTCGTAGAATTTGAATTGAACCTTAATGATCATGTTGCCGAGTTTAATGCCCCCCTTGGCGCTTAGATGCTCAGCCCAGAGGTTAAGGCCCTGGATTTGCTCTTTGGATTCAGCGTTATATTTTCCGGTTTGAGAAGCTGTAAAACCGATAACTATGGTTTTTTCTACGGGGGCCGGCGTTGGTGTTGGT
>CAZZMI010000080.1:0-7208 GCA_964655275.1 uncultured Anaerolineae bacterium
TTAATCCCCAGGAGGATAAGGAGGGCGCTGGCGGTGGAAAGCCTCGGGGCGGTGGAGGGCTAAAAGGGTCAGGTAGAAGAGGATGCCGTTCCAAAGGTGCGGTATGGCGGTGCGGTTCTGATAGAATTCCCCTTTTTTCAGCACAATTTCCCCAAAGTGATGGGTGCCTGGGGTTGCTACTTTGTAAGCCAGAAATTCAAGCCCCCTGCGGATTAAGGCTTCGTGTTCATGGGTTCTGATGGGGGCAAGAGCCAGGGCGAAAAGCTGTTCAGCTAAGTATGAGAAGCCGGGCCTTTTGCCTTCCACCTTCTCGGTTATCTCTTTCACCAGGATTTCCACCAGAGGAAGGCATCGGGAATCGCCGGGCTTGAACAAAGGGGCAGGCCAAAAGGCCCAGTGAAGGCCACGCCATCCTAAAATCTCCCTGGAGATTTTGCCTTCCAGTTTTTTGAGCATGCTCTGCCTCAAGGCCGAAGCCGCCCTTTCCCATCGCTCCGCTTTCCTTTCTTCCCTAACCCATCGGTAAGCGGCATCAGCTGCGGCCATGAGAGCGGTAAGGGTTGAGCTCGCTCCATGGAAAGTGGCCGATGGCCTTGAGGAATCGTCCTCAAAGGCTGGGCGAAGCCAACCAGCTCTAAGGTCCACGTAATCCATTAAAGCTTCGGCCCCTCTTTCAATGGCCTCCCAGGCTTTCAGGCGATAACTTTCTTTTCCTCCATCCGGGACGAAAAGCTCATGGCGCCACAGGTTCCAGATAGTTAAACCCGTTGAGTCTATCTCAAAAGGATGAGGCATTGAACCGGGCGAACCATCTGCAGAATAGTTGGCTTTGAAGTGACCCTCAGGGTGGTAGAAAGGCCATTTGAGGTTTACCAGCCACATCCACCCGAAGGCACACTTCCCTCGCATCTGCACTTTCATGAGGAAATCCAGGTGCTGGTCCACCCTCTCCGAAAAACCTGCTGCATCCAGGCCCAGGTCAAAGAAAGCGCTATCCCTGGGGAAGTCAAAATGGTAAGCGGGCTGGCGTGAGAGAGAGGCCACAATCGCCCCCGACCCCGTATCCTGCCCCATAATGAGGGAAAGGACAGAACGCTTAGCGACTTTGAGAATGGTTTGATCCTTTTCCTGTGGTGGGAGGAAAACCCTTTTCCCTATATCTTTCCAGGCCCTATCCACCCTCTGGATTAAGGCTTCAACCCCAAGCTCGCGAGCCCGGCGTATGAGGGAAACAGCTCCTGTGGCGGTATCACTTACAGCGATGAAAACCACGACGGTGCCATGTAAATCGGGAAGATCCATAGCGAGAGCTGCATCAACCGGGCCCTGAAAAGCAGGGTTTTCCTGAAGGAGCCCATCTTCGGCATCAAGCCTACCCCCCAGGGGAGCGCTTGGGGGCACTTTCCTACCAGCTCTATCAGCCCCAATTTGGAAAGAAGAAGGGATACGGTCAAAGCCCCAGGCTAAGAAAACCCCTCCTTCGGGGTAAAAGCTGTCAAGCTTTCTCGGGCTCCATTCCCCTGTTGCCCATATTTTCCGGCGAGGGTTGAAATGGATTACAATTCCTTCGTCAGCCCAGTAAACAGCACCAAATCCTGCGTCCTTTGGATCTGGAGAAGCGAAGAGGCCCCTCTTTGGCTTCAAAGCAGGGGCAAAAGTGGAATGGTAAAAGAATCGGCTTGCCCCCTTAACTTTATGCACCCTCACTAATAAATCCCATTCGGGGTCGATCCAATCGGTTATTTCTAACTCGGCGGGGCCTGAGAGGGTGGTGATAAGGGCAGCAGAGTCTTCGCTGGAATAGCGACGCTGGGAGGTCCAGACCGGGTCATTGAGCCACAAAGGCTTACTGGCTCCCGGGGTAAGGATACCAGCCCTTGAGCCAAGCTCGGGGTAAGGCTCCAGTGGTCTGCCGTAGAGCTTCCATTCTTCAGAGGGAGCCTCTTCTCCCCAGCGGACTTCATAAGGGCGAGCGGTTTCTTCGTGGAGCAAGCTTATAAGGTCCAGCAAGCTGAAAACCTTATAAGCTGTGAAATAGCGAAGGTGATCGCAGCAAGAGAGTGACGGCCACCGCAAATGAGTTATCTCACCCCAGGGTGAGATGCTTGCTGATAGGCGTCCATTTGAGAGGGCAGCGATGGCGTTAGTCCCTCCTCCGATAGTTTCCGATAGGAGGTTTGCCTGGAGGAGGGGGTCTTCAGGGATGGGGGGTATGGTTTTAAGTTTAAGCCTAACCGGCATGGAGGATTTCCTCCAGGTTCTTCACGATTTCCTCCGCCTCCCGAACCAAGTTAGCGTCTAACTCAAATACAGGCTTTCCAAGTTTGTCGGCTTCCAGGGCTAAGGGACTGTAAGACAGAAAGCCAAGGAATTGGAAACCCGGGAGGTTGGCCCTGAGGAATTCCTTGTCCTCTTCCCCCCGGATTTTGTTTCCAACCACGAAAACCCTTTCCACGCCAATGTCAGCAGCGAGTTTCTGGACAGCATGGGCAGTTTGTAAGCTGCGGAGGCCTGGTTCCACTACGATGATGAAAGCATCAACAGCTTTAGCCGTAGCCCGGCCCAGGTGTTCAACCCCCGCTTCCATATCCATTATAAGGACTTCTCGGCGCTGAAGCAGGAGATGGGCTACAAGGTTCTTGAGAAGGACGCTTTCCGGGCATACGCATCCTGAGCCCCCTTTCTCAATAGTCCCCATGACCAGAAGTTTAATCCCACCGTGCTCTACAGAGAACCTGTCGGGAATATCATCAACCTGTGGGTTCATCTTGAAGAAAAGGCCGAAGGAACCAGGCTTAGCGCCAGTGCGCTCTTCAATTAGCTCTTCCATTTTGGCTATAGGGGTGAGCTTAGCCACAAGGTCCTGCGGGAAACCGAGAGCAGCGGCAAGATTCCCATCGGGGTCAGCATCTACAGCGATGACCTTAAAACCTCTGCGGGCATAAATGTGAGCCAGCAAAGCTGCCAGCGTACTTTTGCCCACTCCCCCCTTCCCACTTATGGCGATCTTCGGCATTAATCCTCCTTCACGGGTAATTTTTGAGGATAAGCGGCAGGTAAACCCTGTATGGAGCCTGGTAATGAAGGACTATTTCTTGCAGGAAAGGAGTTTCGGACCAGTGCCGGGTCCAGAAGTTGATTTTATACTGTATATATCTGGCCCTGGGGAAAAGGGAGCCATCGCTTGCGGCAATTTTGGCCTGATTTTCCACGCTGTAAAGCTTCTGGCCCTCGGCTGTTATCCCCAATAACCTTATATGTTCACCGGGCCCTTTGTAGCCCTGTAAAGGTGCACCGGATTCCCTGCCTTCACAGTCATCCGGGCTGGGAGGATAGGGGCATATGCGATTACAAGCTCCGGCAATAGGCTCACCGCACGGACGACTTGGAAGGCACACCGGGATTGAAGCGCAAGGGAAATCCCAGGGTACCCAGTTTTTATCCCCTTCAAAAGCTGTAAGGTCATTGCCAACGCGAGTTTGCACGGTCATGTAAGAGTATTCCGGCAACAGGGCTTTCCAGGAAATTATATACCAGGTCACCACTTCGCCTGCATCTATAATGGGTGAGACATAGGTGCCAGAGGAGGTATAACCGGGTAAATAGTCTACAAATCCAAGAGAGGAAGTGGCAAAGAATACATCCCTGTTCTCCCGCCACAAACCTACCTTGCCGCCTTTCCGGTTATCATCCCATACCAGGTATATCCTGCCCCAAGGCGATATTGGCCATGGATTGAGGGTGGCAACGGCTATGGCAGGACGTTGCTGCCTTGTGTGGGGGGGATTATCAGGGGGGTAACGGGAGTAGATGGGCAGGTTAGCTTCTCGCATTCTGGCTCCACTGTTAACGTTCCAATTAATCCAGCCGTTGCCCCTGTTCCAATCTTGCCAGGGAGGAACAGGGCAAGTGGTTTTCATAGCCATGAAAATATCGGTGTTGAGCTCATCGTAATTCCTGCTATCAGCCCAGGCTATGTAGACATCGTAATAATAATCCCCTTCTTCGGGGCAGGCAGGGCGGGCAGCAATGGTTGGCTCACCCTGCCAGGCCTTCTCCCCTCTGAGCCACCCCAAGTCATCACCCCAGTTTACCTTTTCATTAGGCTCAAAGGTCAATTTGTAAACGGTGGGGTCTTCGGGGGTTGGTTCATAATGAACGAGGGCATAGTAAATATCAGGGTTAGAGAGACCATTGCGGAAGTCTTGCCAAACTACATGGATGTCTGCTACCGGAGCAAGCAACCGGACGACGGCTGATCCACAATAGGTCTCAACCACGATTTCAACCACTTTGTAGCCCTGGGATATTGCTATATCAACATCCCTTTGCTCGGCACCGCTTAGGTCGTCATCTACTCTCTGATCTACACTGAAAGTATCGCCTCTGTCGGTGGAAAAAGCCATGTAGATGTCATGCACATTTTGGGAAGGATTGTTCCGGTCATCTTCCCAGGCCACGGTTACAACCCAGAGGATTTTAGTTATAACTGCGATTTCAGCCTGAGGCGGAGTCCCCGGGATACAGTCAATGACTTGAATTTCTGAAATCACTTCGGTTTTGAGCACCTCTACTGCAGGTTTTTCCTGGGAAGTTGGCCCCCACGGATCGCTTACCTTGCTTTCAGGCTTCCAGAGCAAGATGCCGGTGGAAGTTATGGACCTGGTAAAGAAAATGTCGGGGTTACCGTAACGGTGATCTTCCCAAACCAAGTAGAAAATTCCTTCCTCGTCTACGGTAAGGTCCGGATATTTCTGATCGGCTGCAGCGGCGATAATGCGTTTGTTCGGGCCTACAGGGTTTAATGAAGGGGCATTGAAGTCAATTTGATATTGCTGGACAAATATATCATAATCTCCGCAGCGGTTATCAGCCCAGGCAACTATCACGATCCCATTCTTGCTTACGGCCACCGAGGGCGAAAGTTGATTTGCTTGGATAGTCCCAGAACCTCCACACTCCGCAAGGGAATCGTCGTTCACTTTTATTTCATTGCTCCAGTGAGCTCCCGCATCCCAGGTCCAGCGCAGGTAAATATCTCTATTGTAAACCGGGCCATTGCGACCGTCTTCCCAGACCACTACTGCAAAGTTAGTTTTGGTTATGACAAATTCTTCTGCAGGCATGCGAGGTGCTGCCACAGAAGCATTCATGGCGTCGTAGTCGGTGTAGATGCCTGTGCCGCGTATGTTCATCTGGATATCAGGATTTATGGCATTGTAATCTACAATGGTGGGGCTTATGGCCCCATTTACAAAAGGCGGCTGGCTGTAAAGGGGTGGTTCGCGGAATAAACCAAGGGATAGGGTAGCATCTATTCCATCGCCTAAAACGTAGGGGGGCTTTGAAGGGTTCACGTTTTCATCCTTTATACTCCAGACCACCAGCGAATTGGCCAATCCTTTCATAAAATCTTCATGGCTTGTGTGGACAATGTGCCGGTTTGTGTCAACGAACACTATATAACGCTGGCTTATGTTGTTAAACTCATTGCTTTCGCTCACCCTGTTGTCTGTATCCACTTGCGCCCATAATTCATAACTTTTCGTATCGGTAAAAATCCATTCAGCTGTCAGGACGCAGCTTTTTCCTGCTTTGACCTGATACCACTGCACAGGCCAGGGTATGCTGTTAACCTCAATACCACAGGTTTCGGCTGGAACAGTAGCGGAAATCCCAGGCTCTGAGGGTGTAGGAGGATGAGGAGGGTCAATGTAGAGGTCCACGTAGAAATTGTTACCTGAAGGGACATCGCCTCCCAAGTTGGTTATAATTACCTGGATTATGGCCTTAGAGCCCACAGTGGGAGTGACAGGTATTACACTTATTGAGCTTACAACGAGATCAGGCCATCCACCTTGAGGTGAGATCCCTTCATCCCTAAAAGCAGGTGTGGGGGTAGGACGAGGTCCTCCACCTTCGCTGATTCCCGCTATCAAACCCAGTGCAAAAATAAAGCCCACTGTGAAAGCTATGGTTATTAATTTCTCCCTCATACCCCTTCTCCAGGATAGGTAATGCTATGCGAATCTTCCCCTAAGCCAGCGAGCAGTTATCACTAACAAAGCAAGCAATATTCCCCCCATCACGAAGAAAAAGCCGGTCCATCCGGTAGTAGCAAGAGATGTCGGGGTTGAAGTAGGTGTCGGTACAGGGGAAACAGGGGTAGGTGAAGGAGTCCTGGGAACAGGGGTAGGGGATTGGGCGCCGGGAACAGGAGTAAAAGTTGGAGTATAAGTTGGCAAAGGAGTGGGGTAAGTAGTAGTGCCAGGGGGTAAAGGAGCAGGGGTGAATGTAGGAGTTGGAGGAGAAGGAGGACGCGTCGGTGTTGGGGTTGTAGGCCATGGTATAGGAGTTACTGGCCGCAGGGTGGGCGTTGGAGTAGGAGTATTGGTCGGCAAAGGAGTCGGAGTTATAGTGGGTGTTGGAGTTACGGTAGGAGTTGGGGTTGGAGTTGGGGCCAATACCGTAAAGGTATCGGTGTCATAATAAGTGGTAGAGTTTACAGTAACCTCGGCCCGGATGGTGTAAATACCCGGGGTAGCAGTAATGGGTACGGTGAAGGATGCGCTGAAAAGCCCAGAGGCGGTGGTTGTGGTAGTGGTCACCACGCTTGTATCCCATTTTATGGTTATCGTCCTTCCGGCAGGGATGTAGTAGGTTTCCCCGCTTACTGTGACCAAAGTTCCCGCGGGCCCTTCCTTCGGGTTAATGGATGTTATAAATATCCCAGGTTGAGGGGTTGGAGTCGGCCTTGGGGTTGGCTCAGGGGTTTGGGCAAGGGAGGCTTTTGTCAAGAAGAAGGCAACTATTAAAAACACAGAACCGGTGATTATCAAAAAGAGCCTTTTAGCCATATTAAGCCCCTTAATATCTTCTGCGCCAGTCGGCTTTAACTTCATGGGTGCCGTTTATGCACCCTCCGCCCACGTAAACTCCCCAGGGGGCGGAAGCTGGCTGACCGTTTTCTATAACCTGAAGCCACCACCTTCCATCAGCCAGGGCCGAATAAGGGATATAAATGGAATAAATGCCATCGGCATCGGTAGGGCCTGCCATAACAGAATGCCCGGCTTCGTCCCAAATTTTAACGTAGATGCCAGCTAAGGGCAAACCATGAGCCCCCCATATTGTCCCATGGACCCCACGCCAGGCACAGTTTGTTCGCACCCCCCAGTTTATAGGCTCATAAGGAGGAGGCGGAACAG
>CAZZMI010000081.1:0-7194 GCA_964655275.1 uncultured Anaerolineae bacterium
TATGAACACAAACTCCCGCTCCACCTCCATAATCCTTTCAGCCTTCTCCCGAATAAGGCCCTCCCACCCATTGCTTCCCAACGTGGTCCGCTGGCTCATGGCTGCCCGGAAAGAGGATCGCTGGGCTTCCACTTATGAGAGCGCATGGGCCATCATGGCCCTCACCGATTACATGAAGGCTACAGGGGAGCTCAGAGCCTCCTACCACTACCTATTGACCCTCAATGGCCAGGAGGTAGCTTCAGGAGAAATCACCCCGGAGAAAATCAGACAAGCTTTGGAGAAAGAATTTCCAGCTGGTCAGCTAAAAACCGAGGGTTTCAACAGCTTGCTTATAAAGAAAGAAGGCACCGGTCGCCTTTACTATACTGCCTTCCTCCGTTACTTCGTCCCGGTAGACAGGGTTGAAGAGCTTAACCGGGGCATTGTGATTCAGCGCCGCTACACTGACCCATCATGCAAGAAAGAAATCTGCCCTTCCATTACCAAAGCCGAGGTCGGACAACTTATAAAGGTCAATTTGACCATCGTAGCCCCCCGTTACTTAACCCATCTTGTGGTGGAAGACCCGATCCCAGCCGGCGCAGAGATAGTGGATACAAGCCTGAAAACGGTTTCAGTTCTCTATCAGGAAGGGGAAACTTTAAAGAAGGCCTCCGAACCAATATGGTGGTGGTATCCTTCCCATGCTGATAAGCGGGATGAGAAACTTGTTTTGTTTGCTACCTACCTCAGCGCTGGCACTTACGAATACACTTACCTTATAAGAGCTGGATTGTCTGGAGAGTTCAAAGTCCTTCCGGCTGTAGCCTATGAGATGTATTTCCCCCACGTCTTTGGCCGGACAGGAGGTATGAGCTTTACAATTAAGTAAAGAAGGGCGGGGTTACCAAAGGCCCCGCCCTCCGAGGTTGCAAAAAGGAGGGTTGTTTATGGATTTCATGCGCAACCTCAGTGCGGGTAAGCTCCTGGTTTTATCCGTGCTATTGTTCCTTAACGTCCTCATTCTGGGCTGCCTGTTCCTGGTGATAACCGGGAAAGTTGTATTCTAACGGCTTTCTAACGTTCCTCTATCGCTCCTCTAATCAGCAATGGCTATCCTTTGAAAGGCGGAAACACCCATGCTTTTGGCGTGGGAAATGTTAGGTTTACGAGCGAAAGCTGCGGTAGGAGGGGAGGAGGATGAGGCTGGAAAAATTTACTGAAAAGGCTCAGGAAGCTATCCTGAACGCCCA
Source organism: uncultured Anaerolineae bacterium (assembly GCA_964655275.1). Classification (GTDB taxonomy): domain Bacteria; phylum Chloroflexota; class Anaerolineae; order SpSt-600; family SpSt-600; genus SpSt-600. Next base: position 1,236 of record CAZZMI010000081.1, read on the forward strand.
AGACTTAGCCATTGAATACCACCACAGCCAGGTGGACCCGGAACACCTTTTGTACGCCCTTCTCCGTCAGGATAGAGGGATAGCACCGGAGATTGTCAGGAAATTAGGTCAATCTCCGGAGGACATAGCTTTCAGGTTAGAGGAAGAATTGAAACGGAGGCCCAAAATCTACGGCCCTTCCGCTCAGATAGGAATTTCTCAGCCCCTGCATCAGGTCCTGCTCCTGGCGCAGAAGGAAGCTCAGTCTATGCGCGATGAATATATTTCCACTGAACACCTTCTCCTGGCTTTAACGGACAAGGTTGCCGGCAGAGTGGCTGACCTCCTGGCTTTGTACGGAATAACGAGGGATTCCATCCTGAGAGCCCTGGCAGCTATAAGGGGGACCCAGAGAGTTACCACCCCAACGCCTGAGGAAACTTATCAGGCTCTGGAAAAGTATGGCCGCGACCTTACGGCTTTGGCCAGACAGGGGAAACTGGACCCCGTCATAGGTAGGGATGAAGAAATACGTCGTGTAATCCACATTCTATCCCGCCGCACCAAAAATAACCCCGTCTTAGTAGGCGATCCGGGGGTTGGTAAAACAGCTATAGTAGAAGGGCTTGCCCAGCGCATTGCCCGGGGCGATGTCCCCGAAACCCTTAAAGATAAAAGGGTGGTTCAGCTGGACATGGGAGCTCTACTGGCTGGAGCTAAGTACCGCGGTGAGTTTGAAGAGCGTCTGAAGGCTGTCCTCAAGGAAATAGCAGAATCCAACGGACGCATTATCCTCTTTATTGACGAAATCCACACTGTGGTGGGGGCTGGCAGGGCCGAAGGTGCCCCGATGGATGCAGCCAACCTCCTCAAACCCATGCTGGCCAGAGGTGAACTTCACTGCATAGGCGCCACAACCCTGGATGAATACCGTAAATACATTGAAAAAGATGCAGCTCTTGAACGCCGCTTCCAGCCCGTATACGTTGATGAACCAACCGTAGAAGAAACCATCTCCATCCTTAGAGGCTTGAAGGAGCGATACGAAGTCCACCATGGCGTAAGGATAAAGGACAGCGCTTTAGTAGCAGCGGCTGTCCTATCCCACCGTTATATAACTGAGCGTTTCCTGCCCGATAAAGCCATAGACCTTATTGACGAAGCAGCCGCCAAGCTTCGTATGGAAATTGATAGCATGCCTGCTGAACTGGATGAAGTAGAACGCCGCATAATGCAACTTGAAATTGAACGACAGGCCCTCCTTAAGGAAACGGATGAAGCTTCCCGCAAGCGCCTTGAGAAGCTGGAGGAAGAGCTGGCCAACCTGAAAGAAAAAGCCTCTGCCCTCCGCGCTCAGTGGCAGCGGGAGAAAGAAGCCATTCAGGCTATAAGGGAACTTAAAGAACGCATAGAAAAGGTAAAGTTTGAAATTGAGCAGGCCGAGCGCCGGGCCGATCTGGAAACAGCCGCCCGCCTCCGCTACGGCGAACTTATTCAGCTGGAGAAGGAACTTAAAGAGAAAGAACAGCACCTGGCTGAAATCCAGAAAGATCAACGCCTCCTCAAAGAGGAAGTGGATGAGGAAGACATCGCTGAAGTTGTATCCCGCTGGACCGGGATACCTGTAGCCAGGCTCATGGAAGGCGAATTGGAGAAGCTTCTCAAGATGGAAGAGAGGCTTCATCAAAGGGTTGTTGGGCAAGAAGAAGCTGTGCGGGCCGTAGCCAATGCTGTCCGGCGCGCCCGCGCTGGCTTGAAAGACCCTAACAGGCCTATTGGTAGCTTCCTTTTCCTGGGGCCTACGGGAGTAGGTAAGACCGAACTTGCTCGCGCCCTGGCCGAATTCCTCTTTGATGACGAGAATGCCATGATCAGGATTGACATGAGCGAATACCAGGAGAAGCACACCGTTGCCAGGCTTATAGGTGCCCCCCCGGGCTATGTGGGCTACGAAGAGGGAGGACAGCTTACTGAGGCTGTGCGCCGCAGACCTTATAGCGTCATCCTCTTTGACGAAATTGAAAAGGCTCACCCCGAAGTCTTCAACCTTCTGCTCCAACTCCTGGACGACGGTCGCCTTACTGATGGCCAGGGGCACACCGTGGACTTCCGCAACACCGTGGTCATCATGACCTCTAATATCGGTAGCCACTGGATCAAAGAGTTAGGCCCCGAAGCGGCACGGGATAAGGTCCTCAAAGAGCTGGATCGGCACTTCCGACCGGAATTCCTGAACCGAATTGATGAGATCATCATCTTCCATGCTCTAACTCTGGAGCACCTGTACCAGATTGTGGACATCCAGATGCGCCGGATCAAAGAGCTTATGGCCCAGCGCAAGATGGATATAATCCTTACCGAAGGAGCACGCCGCTTCCTAGCGGAGAAAGGTTACGACCCTGTATTTGGAGCCAGACCCCTTAAGAGGGCTATCCAGCGCTATCTCCTGGACCCCCTGGCCCAGGCCATTCTGGAAGGCAAATTCATGGAAGGCGACCAGATAATAGTTGATGTAGAAGGGGATAAACTGGTTTTCCGCAAAGGAGAATGAAACCTTCTCCGGCTATCCAGGAAGCGGCAGCACCTTACCCTTTGATCTCAAGCGGGATCCCTGCCACCATTAGCACTACCTTATCGGCCCTTGCTGCCAGCCACTGGTTGACTCTCCCCAATACATCCCTGAAAATCCGGCCTATCGGGTACGGAGGGACCAATCCCATCCCCACCTCGTTGGATACGATGATCAGCGTAGCCTCCCTTGATGTGCAAAGTTCCAGAATAGCCTCCAGTTCCTTTATCGCTCGGGCCTCCAGGTAATCCGCTTTGACGGTTTCGCCTTCTTCCATCATAAGATTGGAGACCAGTAACGTCAGGCAATCTATTAGCACCACCTTCGCATCCCCAATAGCTTCCCTTAGAGCCTTCCCGATGTCCCTGGAAACTTCCAGAGTCCGCCAGTGCGGTGGACGCGAAGCTTTGTGGCGAGCGATGCGCTCGGCCATCTCTTCATCTCCAGCTGTTGCTGTTGCCACAAAAATGACTGGTTGGCCTGTTCCTTCTGCCAGTCGCTGGGCATAGGAACTTTTCCCACTCCTTGCGCCCCCTAAGATAAAGATCACTTTGCTTCCCAACGCTTTATCTCCTCCATAATGGATAGCACAATTTCCCGGGAAGAAAAGAAATCTTCCACCGAAAAGACCTCAAGGGTGACAACCCCCCGATAATCCTGCACCAGCAGCTCTTTCAAAACAGCTTTGAGGGAGCTTAAAGGGGCATAGGTCAAAGGAAAGTGGTCTCGCTGAGCTACCCCATGCAGGTGAAAGACACGTGTTCGTTTGAGGTAAATCTTCAAGGCTGGGAGAGGGTCCTCACCAGTCAGCCATAAATGCCCAACATCAAAACATAAACTTGCTGGTACCCGCTCCAATATGGGTGCAAGGCGTTCTATAGGGCAATTTTCAAGGTTTTCCAGAGCTAAAGCTTCTGGCTCCCCGGTCTCATCCGCCAGCTTTTCAAGAGCCTTTATCCATCCCTCCTCCCACTGGGCTTGGCTTCCGGCCTCATCAGGATTGAGATGGAGTATATAAGCCCATGGCTTCAGGTAAAGGGTGCTTTGGATAACACGACGGGCCTTATCTATTTCTCCTGAGCGCAGATCTAAAGGCAGGTGAACGGTATAACTTAAACCATAATCGCTGGCGATTTTCTGCAGCTCAGCCACTGTTCTGGCATCAGGCAGATTGCTGAAATCGTCCACTTCAAAAAGTATCAGTTCAACATCTTTGACAAGCCCCGCAAGCCGCCGGACGTTTGTAATGATATCCGCTGGATAAACGTAAGAAGTTGAGCCCAGGCGAAAATTCATCACCCACTCCAGGCAGCAATTGCCAGCAATACCAGGGCCTCTACCAGCTCGCAGAGCGCCCCATAGACATCACCGGTAAAGCCGGGGATGCGCCTCATGACCCAGAAAGCAAAAAGGAGCACGAAAATCCAGGTCAGGGCAAAAGAAAGCAGAACTATTTTGGGATTTAAAAGAAAAAGGGGTAAAACCGAGAGGGTGGCCCCAACTAAAGCTTGCCAATTATTTGCTTCTTTTATTTTCTTACCCATCCCCTCAGCTCGAGCAGCAGGATAGCAAACTATTGCATAAACCATTGCCCATCGTCCAAGCGATGGAGCTAATAGCAATGCAATCCACGCGCCGGTACTCAGGCAAGTGCTCAGAGAAGCGAATTTGACAATTAAAAGCAACACTATTCCGGCTGCTCCGAAAGCGCCCACATGGGTATCCCGTAAGATTTCGAGCCGCACTTCCGGTGGTTTGGCCGCAAGGAGAGCATCGCAACAGTCAGCCAAACCATCTAAGTGAAGGGCACCAGTTATTGCTATCCAGAGGACAAGGACGAGGGCGGCTCTCAAAGCGGGTGGGAAAAGGAAATTCAGGAGCCAGTTTGAGCCCCAAAGCGATAGACCTATCAATATCCCAACTAATGGGAACGCCCAGGCAGCTCGCCCTACTTCTTCCAGCCGGATTTCTCGTTTTGGCAATGGTAGGCGGGTTAAAAAATAGAAGGCAGCGATAAGCGAGCGGAACATTGGCAGCCCTCTGGAAAGTTATCTGGTTCGCCCTGAAACTCCGGCTTCGGCGAAAGTAGCCATTTCATTAAGTATTTTGCATGCAGCCTCCACTAAGTTCATGGCGAGGACTGCCCCCGTTCCTTCGCCCAGGCGCATATTTAAGTCCAGTAAAGGCTTTAACCCCAGGTATTCCAGCATAGCATGGTGCCCCCGCTCTGCAGAGTTATGCCCGGCAATGCAATAATATTTAACCATAGGGGCTATGGTCGCTGCGATAAGGGCTCCGGCAGTGCAGATGAAACCATCCAGTACCACGGGAATACGATGAGCAGCTGCTCCCAGTATTATGCCCGCGATTACTCCTATTTCAAACCCTCCAACTTTTGCCAGAACGTCCACGCCATCCTTGGGGTCGGGCTTGTTTACCCTTAGCGCCTGCTCTACAATAGCTATCTTGCGAGCCAGCGTTTCATCATCCACGCCAGTGCCCCGGCCGGTGACTACTGCTGGTGGGAGTCCTGTAATGGCAGAAGCGATGGCGGCTGCCGAAGTAGTATTGGCAATGCCCATATCTCCTGGCACAACAATGTCCAGCCCTTGCTCTAACTCTTCTTTAACCAGTGTGATGCCGACCTTCAAAGCCTGAAGAGCTTCCTCACGCTTCATAGCTGGACCGCGAGCGATATTGGCTGTGCCATAACCTATTTTGCGGACCTTTAAAGCTGGATGGGGTTCCAGATCAACAGCGACACCGGCATCTACCACCACTACCCGTGCCCCTGTATGTCTGGCCAGGACATTTATAGCAGCCCCGCCGCGCAAGAAATTATACACCATCTGTGCTGTAACCTCTTGTGGGTATGCACTTACCCCTTCCTCCGCCACTCCGTGGTCCGCCGCCACCACTATAACAGCCTTGTGGCGAATAACAGGCCGCGGGTTGCCAGTAATTCCGGCTATTTGGATGGAAAGTTCCTCCAGCCGGCCCAGGCTACCCTGAGGTTTAGTCAATAGATTTTGGCGCATCTGTGCGGAAAACATCGCCTCTTCTGAAAGAGGGCCAATTCTGGAGATAACTTCCTCCAGAGTCCCCATAGCCTTTCCCTCCCGCCGAATTTGGTTAAATATAAACCACCTTTCATCTTGGGTCAAGAGAACATAGCCCTTTCCCACCCTTAATTTTCCAAGCCCCTCAGTGAAATTTGACAAAGGAATTGGTGCTATGTATAATATGATACAAACGAGCCCACGTAGCTCAGCCGGCAGAGCAACGCCTTGGTAAGGCGTAGGTCACCGGTTCAAATCCGGTCGTGGGCTCCATAATTTGTAAAGGGAGGGATTGAGATGTCCAAGCCCAAGTTTGTGAGGACCAAACCGCATGTGAATGTGGGGACGATAG
>CAZZMI010000082.1:0-6945 GCA_964655275.1 uncultured Anaerolineae bacterium
AAGCTGAACGCTGGAAACTGTTTGGGGCTAATTCCGTTTTATACGCACGCTTAACTTTTATTGTCCTCATTTTGCCGGCTTTTTGGCCCACTCTGATTACTAACTCTTTAAAACCTCTACCTGTGAAACAGGTATTTCAACGATGGTTTCATCTTCCAGTTGTACGGTTATTGTTTCTTTTATCACATTTATTGCCGTTATTTTGCCTTCCCCTTGCGGGGTTTTAATTTTTTGCCCCACTTTAGGCAAGCGTTCCTTAAATTCTTTGTAGGTTTCGTATTCATAACGCAGACAACAAAGCAGCCGGTTGCATAGTCCGGAAATAGCTGCCGGGTTTATAGCTAAATCCTGAATTTTAGCCATTTTAATCGTTATGGAAGCGAATTCTGTAAGGAAGGAAGCACAGCACAGGATACGACCGCATGGCCCGATCCCTCCCAGGAATTTGGCCTCGTCACGCACCCCTATGTGGTGAAGTTCCACTTTGACCCCCAGTTCCCCTTCAAGAAGCTGGGTAAATTCCTTAAGGTTGGGTTTCCCTTCCGAGGTGAAATATAGATTAAGCTTGGTACCCTCAAAATCATACTCCGCTCTCACCAGCTTGATTTCCAGCTCAAGCTTTCGGGCCAGTTCTCTTGCTTTCTCAAGAGATTCCCCTTCCTGGCGCCTATAAAAGTCCATCCTGACCAGGTCCCATGGTGTTGCCTTGCGTATTATTCCCTTTAAAGGAAGTTCTATATCCTCCTCCGGGATTTCCCGCGGAGGTATTACCACTTTCCCTATCGTCTGGCCCTGAGCTGTTTCAACCACAACATAATCCTCGGTGCTCAAGTCCTCAAAACCCGTGGCATCAAAATTATATACTTTGAATCCTTCCCTGAAGCGTACCCCCACCACCAACGGCATTTCTATCATACCTCCTGAGCTATTCCGGGCAATTTCAGCACCAGGACATCCAAAGCAATGCGCAGGTTAGCATTTCGGCTCAAGGCCTCCAATATAAATCGCAGGTCCTTCAGAGCCTGGCTGATTTTCCCTTTTCCCAATCTTGTTGCTGCAGCCATCAGTTTATCTTTAAAATCCAAATTTATCACCAATTCTTGTGCCCCTTCAAGCAATAAAAGCATATCCCTGAAGGCTACAATCCATCTCTGCACCATCTCCTGAACCCTTTCTGCATCTTTTTCAACCCCTTCAGACCATTCAAGTCTCGCCACCGTGTTGCTTTTAAGGAGCGAGAACAGTGCCTCAAGATCTTCAATTCGGGATTGAAAAGCCTTTTCATCCTGAAGGAAAGCGAGAGCTTTCCCCATGCACCCCTCCGAGAGGCGGGCTAAGAGGAAAGCCCTGGGACCTTCCACTCCCCATTCTTTTTCCAGATGCTCACGAATAAGGTTTTCAGGTAAAGGCCTGAGGTTCAGAACCTGGCATCTGGACACAATAGTAGGCAAAAGGAGGTCGGCCGAAAGAGCTGTCAGGATAAAAATAGAGTGGGGTGGTGGCTCCTCAAGGGTCTTTAGGAGGGAGTTGGCTGCTTCAGGCGTGGCCTTCTCCATATCAGCGATGATGAAAATCCTGTAGGAGGAACGGTGCGGGCTCAGAAAAGCTTCTTTTTGCATTTCCCTGATTTGCTCAATCTTAATGGAACCGTTCTCAGGCTCAAGGATTTTGACATCGGGATGGCGGCTTTGAGCAATATCCTTGCAATCCTGGCAATTGCCGCAAGGGGGTAAACTTCTCCTGCAACATAAAGCTTTAGCTATTTCCCGGGCCAGAGTTCTCTTCCCGATCCCCCTGGGTCCGGTTAGGAGGTAAGAATGTGAAATATCCCCGCGTTTTATGGCAGTTTCCAGAAGCCTCAGAGCCCACTCATGTCCTATCAAGCTCTATTTCCACCTCCAAGCTGCTCTATGAAGGCATCTATCCGGTTGCGGATTTGCTCCTCTGAGTAATAACGTGAGTCGCACATGTCAGCGTCAATTATAAGACCAGGGATCCCTGTTTCAGCAGTGACGATACGCTTTATGTCATATTGACCGAGGGAATAAGGCTTGCAGGAGCGGTTAGAGTGCATCACAAAGCCATCAACCTGATATTCCCGGATAAGGTCTATCATCTGGCGAGCCCGGAAAGATAGACTCCGGTTCAGGAGGACTGAGGTATAGGCCTTGGCCAAGGCTTCTAATGGTTCTCCCCTTTCAACAGGGTTATCCCACGCGCCCGTGTATGTATCCACCACGAAGCAGCATCCTTTCCTGGCAAAATAAGAATAAAAGCGGTACAGGCGGTTCCACAGAGCTATGTTGTCCCACAGAAGGCGGTAACGTTCCTCAGGTATTGCCCCTTCGCCTCGCTCAACCCTTCCCTGAACTTCGGCCTTAAGAGCCCTGTAATATTCAACAGCTTCTCTGGTTCCCCTGAGCACTACAATTGCAGCCATGTTAACGAAAAGATCAGGGGCATTAAGGGGGGAGGGGCGAACCTTGCATAATCTTCTTATTTCCCCCCAGAGATGGACGCATTCATTAGAGAGCTCCAGTACTTCCCAGAAACGTTTGTAGTTTAAACGGCGACGGGTGTGGCGTTCAAGAAACTCAATCATTTCTTCAAGCTGACTTTTAACGTAGCTTATGATGTGAGGTTCAGGGCCATCGTGGAGAAAAGGGGTATCAAGGATGAATATGGGGATCTTGTAGCGGTGAGCAAGGGCCTCAAACCATTTGACCACAGTCCCGCAAATGTTATTGCACACGATCAACAGGTCAGGTTTTGGTAAGCCATGCATTGGAGCTGGAGCGGGATTGAAAATGCTCCCCAGGTTAATCTTGGCGTAGGAACAGAGTTCAGGAGCATAACCTTGCGCTTCAGCAGCTTCGCTTAAAGTGGTCCCGACCCCCCGGGCTCCGCAAAGAGCTCCATAATTTTCGGGGTAAGCGACTTCAATTCCCATAGCCCTTAAAATTTCCACTGGAGCTCCGCTTGTAACCCAGGCTAAAGGCCGCAAAAAGCGGAGGTAGCGTATTTTGAGATAGTGTCTTTCCATTAGCCTGGTAAGGAGACGGGTGCTCTGGAGGCGTTTAGCGGTCATTTTTATCCTCCTGCAAAGCAGGCAGGGTAAACCAGAAGGTGCTACCTTTGCCCACTTCGCTTTCAACCCATATCCGTCCGCCCCACATGCTCACCAGTTCTTTCGCAATATAAAGGCCCAAACCAAGACCTTTCTGCCCCGTGCTAAGCGGTTCTCCCACCTGATAGAAGCTCATGAAGATCTTCTCCTTTTCCTCGGGAGGGATCCCAATGCCCGTATCTTTCACAAATATGTAAGGTTTGTCTTCAAGTTTTGCCCCTACCATTATTTTCCCGCCGGAAGGGGTAAACTTGATAGCATTGGATATTAGATTGCTCAGGACCACCTCCAGCTTTGCGGGATCGGCCTGAACCCTTTGGGCTTCAGGAGGTATGTCAACAGAAAGTTCAAGGTTTTTATCTCTTGCCAAAGGTTCATAGTTTTCAATGACTTTGTACACAAGCTCTGGAAGGTAGATGTTTTCCATTTGAACGAAGGTGGCCTTCTTTTCCAGCCGTTTGAGGTCCAGCAAGTCTTCAATTAGGGAAGACAGACGCAGGGCATTGCGCACTATGATTTCGGCAAACTCTTTAAGGCGTGTTTCCTGAAGCTCTTCGCTCAGAACCGAAGCATAGCCCAGGATAAGGGAAAGCGGGGTACGAAGCTCATGGACAATAAGGGTTACAAAATTGCTTTTGAGCCTCTCTAACTCCTGCAGTTCCACAAAAGCCCTCTGAATCTGCTCAAAAAGCTTAGCATTTTCCAGAGCTACAGCTCCCTGGCTAGCCAGAATGGTAAGGAAGTCCTGATCGGAAACCAGGAAAGGGGCGGAAGTAGAGAATTTAAAGGCTGCAAGGAAGCCAAGGAGCCTCTCCCCAGCTTTGAGAGGCGCGGCTAAAAGTTGAGATAAACCTGCCTTTTCCAGGAGAAGTGCTGTCTCCGCAGGCCCTTCCTTAGTCCACAAAAGTGCGCTATCGCTTTTTTCCAGAACTTTCATTAGCCTGGACTGGAGTTCCGGGGAAAGGCGGCTTAAGGAGTCAACTGGTTCCCCCAGGAGCTTATCCCAGTCCACTTCATACATCCAGACCCCATCAGCGGCAAGGCTTTCCTGTGCAATTTGCAAGAGTTTGTTTTCAAGCTCTACCGGTTCCAGGGTGCTGAGGAGGGTTCTGGATATTTCAAAGAGGGGAAAGAGGGCTTTTATGCGGAGGCTTTCCTTTCTCAGCTGATCCGTTTCCATTACATGGGAAACAACGGCCTTCAGCTCCTCAAGGGTGAAAGGCTTGAGGAGGAAACCGTTAACTCCCAGCCTTATGGCTTTAAGGGCCAGGTCCAGCTGACCATATGCAGTCATTATGATCCAGGGAACATCGGGGTAGAGCTCGCGGATTAGTCTGGCAGTCTCAATCCCATCAATTCCTGGCATCTTAATGTCAGTGATGATGAGGTCAAAGGGCTTTTCCCGAGCCTTCGCCACCGCCTCCATTCCATCTGCGGCGGTTTCCACTTCAAAGTCCGCCTGAAGGACAAGCTGGCATATCTTCCGCACCGATATTTCATCATCAACCACTAAAACTCTTTTTTTACGCATCAAGGTTTTCTACCACTTTTATCCAGTGCTTTTCCCTGCGGTAAGGCCCGATCACCGCAAGCTTCATCCGCGAAGCTTTCATCAGCTCCTCAGCCACCCTTTTTATATCCCGAGGCGTTACTCTATCAATGGCCTGGATCACCTCCGATGGGGTCAGGGTCTGGCCGAGGAGAAGTTCCTGCCGGCCATACCAGAAAGCTAAACTTAAGGAGTCTTCAAGCTGAAGCAAAAGCCGGCCCTTTACGAACTCCTTGGCTTTGCCCAGCTCGTCTCCATCCACTTCCTGCGTTTTCAATAACGAAAGTTGTTCTATTATGGCCTGCAGGGTTTCATCAAGGCGGTTAGGAGATACACCAGCTGCTATTCCAACAGCTCCTGAGTCGGTGAAAAATTCAATGTAAGAGCTTATGTTGTAAGCAAGTCCTCTTTTTTCCCTTATTTCGGTGAAGAGCCGGGAGCTCATGCCCTCTCCCAACAGGGCATTCATGACTGAAAGGGCATAACGATCGGGACTCGTTAACGGGAGGCCATACCAGGTCAGAACAAGATGGGTTTGTTCCACCCGACGGCTTTCGTATGCTTGTGCTGGGTTATCGGAAGGAGGAGGGGCTGGCATAAAGTTTGGAGAAGAATCTCCAGCCCAGTTTGAAAGGCAATGGTGAGCTGTTTCCACGGCTTCTTCAAAACTTACAGCTCCTGCAAGGCTGATCACTGCCTTTGAAGGAACATAGTGGGTGGATCTGAATTCCAGCAGTTTTTCTCTGGAAAGACTTTGGAGGCTTTCCCTGGTTCCTATAATTTCCCTGCCTAATGGGTGGTTGGGCCAAAGGAGGCTCGCCGCCATTACGAAGACCCAATCTTCGGGTGAGTCCTTCATCCCACGCAGTTCTTCCAGTATGACTGACCTTTCTTTTTCCACATCTTCTTCCCGTAAAAGCGGGTTCAGAAGCAAATCGCTCAGGAGTTCAAAACCCGTTCTCCAGTGATCCCTGGGCAATTTGACCCAGTAGGAGGTGATTTCCTGAGATGTGCTACCATTGATAATTCCCCCAACTCCTTCAACTACAGAGGCTATGTCCTTAGCTGTAGGCCATTTGCTGGTTCCCTTAAAAACAACGTGTTCAATAAAGTGGGAGGCACCCCCTTCAGGGTCGCTTTCGTAGCGGGAGCCTACCCCCACCATGAAAACTATACTGACAGCCATGGTGTTGGGTAGGGGCGTAACCAGCAATCGGATTCCGTTGGGTAAAGTGATTTTTTCGGGTTTTAACATCCTGCTCCCTTCTTTTCAAAGAGTTCCAGGGCGAGCTTTTCCTGCTCGCAATATAACCTCTGGCGAGCCATAAGGAGATCCCAATCTACTTTGTGGCCGTCAAACTCTGGCCCGTCCACACAGGCGAAACGGGTTTGACCATCTACTTCAACCCTGCAAGCCCCGCACATCCCTGTGCCATCAACCATTATTGGGTTAAGGCTGACAATAGTTTTAACTCCGAAGGGCTTGGTGGTCAGGGAACAGAATTTCATCATTATGGCCGGGCCAATAGCCCACACCACATCCACTTTACGGCCGCTTTCCAGCATTTCCTTAAGGGGCACAGTGACTACACCCTGTCGGCCGTAAGAGCCATCATCAGTGCAAACGATGAGTTCATCGCTAACGGAGCGGATTTTATCTTCCCAGAATAAGAGTTCTCTGGTGCGCGCTCCTATGATGGAAATAACGTAATTTCCGACTCTCCGGAGCTCGCGAGCTATTGGATAGATGGGTGCAATTCCGAGCCCACCGCCAACGCAGACTACAGTTCCATAATGTTCAATTTCAGAGGGCCTGCCCAGGGGGCCAACCACTGCGTATAGGCGGTCTCCCGGGTTCATTTCGGCCATGAACTTTGTGCTTTTGCCCACCACCAGGAAAACGAGGGTTATCCATCCTTCTTCTCTGCTGAAATCAGCTATGGTCAGTGGTACCCTTTCGCCTTTCTCCCATGGCACTACTATTACAAACTGACCGGCTTTAGCCTTGGAGGCAATTCTTGGCGCATGGACCTTGAATTCTTTGGTTACCGGGGAGTGGTCGTGTTTTTCCAGAATTTCATACATTTTGGCCTCCTTCTGGCAGAAGAGTATAAGTAGGGCACTGTCCCATTATACCCTGCAATATAGCCAGTGTCAAGGAAAAGCAGCCCCTGCCGGGGGGCAAAAGCCCCCTGCACCCCCATTTTTACCCACCCTCGTGGGCTAAGGGTTTGCCACGGTTTTGGGTCCCACTCGCTGGCAGGTTGCC
>CAZZMI010000083.1:0-6940 GCA_964655275.1 uncultured Anaerolineae bacterium
TTTCCCCGCCCTCCCCCAGTTGCTCCTACAGGGGGTAAAGCTTACCCGGTCTTCCGGTTTTCCCCGATGCGGTCCGGGTGGTCATTGCTTTAGGGCAGGAGCGGTTTCTACGGGGCCATATTTGAGGCGGCAGGCTAAAGGAGTGCCAAATCGTGGAAATGGGAAATAGCTAAAACTTCGGCCCCTAGCCCCTTTTTTATGTTCTCCAGCGTCAGGTCATCCAGCGTAAATTGTCCCCTGACGTCCAGCATGATTCTGGGGATCAACACCAGACCGTCCTTAATTCGCCCCCGCAGGGCTTCCACTACATCTCTGCCAGCCAAGAGGCCTGAAACAGTTACGGTGGGGCCAAAAAGGCTGTTCTCAATTGCTACTACTTCAATTTGGGAGCCAGTAAGGCTATTGAATTCTTCGGCTACCTGCTTTACCAGTGGGAAAGGCATTATACCGCATGCAGCTATTCCTTTGAGCCCCAGACGGGGAAGCGAACCCTTGCGTTTTTCCCACTCCTCCAGGAAAATTCTGGAGAGGCCAACCCCGTTTTCCGCCTGAGGGAAGCCATCATATTCCCTTGCCGGTGGAAAGGTAAGCCCTGTCATGAAATACCATTCATCTGATAGGTAAACCAGGCCTTTTTTAAGAAGGCGGCGAAAGCGCTTTTGATAGCTCAGAACCATGGAAACCACTTTTTCCGCTTCAGGGCGTGTATACGGCCTGATCCCCGGAGGGCAGAATTTAGTAACCCCTACCGGAACTACGGCTATGGATTGAACGACGGGATAAAGGCTGTAAAGGTCGTTGATGGTGCGTTCAAGGTGGGGGCCATCGTTTCTTTCGGGGATAAGGACAATCTGGGCATGCACGGTGATCCCCAATTCGCCGAGGCGCCGGATCTGCTCAAGGATATCAGGGGCGGAGGGGTTGCCAAGAAGCTTCCGTCGCAAATTTAAATCAGTGCTGTGGACGGAGACGTAAAGGGGGCTGAGGCGTTGTTCGGCCAGGCGCTCCCAATCTTCCTCCGTTAAGTTTGTGAGGGTTATGAAATTGCCGAAGAGGAAGGAATAGCGGTAATCGTCGTCTTTTACATAAAGGCTTGGCCGGAGGCCACGGGGAAGCTGGTGAATGAAGCAAAAATCGCATTGGTTTAAGCACCTCCTTATCCCATCAAAAACTGGCTCTTCAAACTCCAGGCCCCATTCTTCCCCATAGCTCCTGATGGCCCGGATGACGAAGGACTTCCCCTCCCTCTCACCGGCTATTTCCAGCTCTTCTTCCGCACTGTAGAAATTGAAATCAATAACATCCCTCAGACGGTGGCCGTTAACGGTTAGAAGGCGATCCCCGGGCTTAAGCCCAAGCTTGTGAGCCAGCCCTCCAGGTTCTACTGACTTTATTATTCCACCCCTTGATTTCACACCCCCTCCAGGATTTGCATTACGGCCCGGGCACAATTTTCCCAGGAAAAGCTCGCAGCCCTTTCCCTGCCTTTTTCCACGATTTCCTCCGGCACCCCTTCCCTCCACACCCTTTCCATAACCCTGGCCATTTCTTCCACATCCAGCGGGTCTACCAGAAAACCGACGCCTTCCGCTAACTCCGGCAGGGAGGAGGTTTTGGAGCACATTACCGGTACTCCACAGGCCATCGCTTCCAGCACCGGAAAGCCAAATCCTTCATACAGGGAGGGGAAGGCGAAAAGCTTGGCCCCGCTTATAAGAGCCATAAGGTCCACCCGGGGCACGTAACCGGTCAGGATGATGTCTTGGTGCAGCGGAGGGATTGCTTCCCGGTATAGCCAGCCAGGTTTACCGGCTAATACCAGCTTCACCGGAGCTGAGGTCTCCTGGCGAAACAGGAAAAAAGCTTCTGCCAGTCGCTTGAGGTTCTTGCGGGGCTGGATAGTTCCAACAAAGAGGAAATAATCTCCCTCAATCCCGTAGCGTTCCTTAACTTTATTTATGCGCCTCCTATCCTTAACAGGCTTGACAGCCGGGTCAAGGCCGGGGTAAACTACCCGGATCTTTTCCGGGGGTATTCGGTAGAAGTTCACCAGGTCCTTGCACGTTGCTCTGGAATCGGCAATTACCACTGAAGCTACCCTGGCATTGTAACGGGTTGAAAGGTCAAGGTAGAGCCTCTGGAGCAATGGGTGAGCTTTCGGGTAATACTTGAAGCCAAGGTCGTGGATGGTGACCACTGTGGTTTCAGGATGGATCAAGGGTATAACATGGGCCGGGACAAACAGGACATCAGGGGGATCGATGGCCATTTCCAGGGAAAGGCGGAAATGGGTCCAGAGGCGAGGGAAAGGGATTACCCTGAATTCCAGGCTGGAAAATCCGAGAAGCTCAACATAAAATTCCTGAGGGGGTGGGGAATTGAAGTAGAGGCGCAGGGTATTACGGCGAAGCCTGGCCAAATGCTTTATCAGGAAACGGGAATAGTTTTCCGTCCCGGTAGGAGAGGGGGAAACAGCCCTGCTGGCATCTATCCCGATGAGCACTGTTTTTCCTCCAGAGCCATGATTTTGGATATGCGTCGGCGATGCCTTTCAGCTCCTGAAAATTCTGTGTTCAGGAAAGTGCGGACGATTTCAAGGGCAATACCTTTTCCTATCACCCATGCCCCCAGGCAAAGGACATTGGCATCGTTATGCTCCCGGGCCATTCGGGCAGTAAAGGGGTCATAGCATGCTGCAGCCCTTATCCCCTTCACCTTATTGGCCGCTATGCTCATCCCCACGCCTGTCCCACAGATGAGGATTCCGAAATCGGCCTCGCCCTTAGCGACCATCTGGCCCACGCTCCCAGCGAAATCAGGATAATCGGCGGATTCGGTGGAGTAGGTCCCTGCATCATAAACCTGATGCCCAAGCTCCTGAAGGAAATTAAGCACCTCTTGCTTGAGATTAAAGCCGGCATGGTCCGAACCTATTGCGATGCGCATTTTCCCTCCTTAATCCAATTTTTAGCTTTGAGAACCCTTTTACCGACAGGGGGATGGGAGTAAAAGAGGATTTCAGCCCAGCGAGGGGGGAAAGCTTCGGCCAGGTTCTGGCCTGCCAGCTTTACCATTGCCGAGGCAAAAGCTTCAGGATTTTCGGCAACTTTCAGGGAATATTCATCGGCCAGTGATTCCCTCCAGCGGGAGTAGGCAGCGGTTACGGGAGTGGAGAGGAAGAGAAGGAAGCCCATGATCCCGGCTAAGACTGGAAAGGCCACAATATCCTGGGGGCTTCCGTACCCGAGAAGCCGGGCAAGAGGTGGGAAAATTTTACCTGTGCCCCAGAAAAGGAGGAAATTGAGGAGGGATTGAAAAGCTATGCCCAGGGCTATGTCGTGGTGGACATGGTGGGCAAGCTCGTGAGCCAAAATCGTCTCAATCTCATCGGGGGAGTAATCCCTGAGGAGGGTATCACCCAGCAGGATGCGGCGGGTGTTCCCCCACCCCACCAAGGCAGCATTTCCCGCCCTGGTCTTGGCCGAAAGTTCCAGGGTGAATATGCCCCTGACCTTTGTCCTGGCCTTTTCTGCCAGGCGCAAAAGCCTGGATTTAAGTTCTTCGTCCTCCAGAGGGCGGAAGGGGATGAAAAGTGGGAGGATAATTACGGGGAAAAGGTTGGCCAGGATCACGGTAAAGAAGGTGAAAGCCACCCAGGCCCATAGCCACCACAGATTAGGGGATCGGGCTAAAAGGAAGTAGAGGAGTTCGGTAGCAAGGAGTCCGAGGATCACCGCCAGAGCTGAAGCTTTGAGTTGATCCGAAAACCAGCTTTTCAGGGATTGGGTGGAAAGGCCATATTGATGCTGCAGGACGAACCCTGCATAGGCCAGGGGGAGGCCTGTGAGCCAGTAAAGGGCGTAGAAGGTGAGGAAATAAAGGGCTACCAGCATTCCTCTTTCCGGTGCAAATTTCTCCAAAAATTCCTTCAAGGCAGCAGACAATCCGCCAAAAATGAGCAAGGCCAGGACCAATGCGCCCTGGACCAGGTCCAGAGCAAAGAGCATGTAACGTTTTCTGGCGTATTCCCTGGCTTTTTGCTGGCTTTCGGGATCAAATTCAAGGCTCATCTTTCCTCCAGTTCAATGCCTTCCTTCTGGAGGAGGGCAGCCGTTACCCCCATCCCTTTCCTGAGAACTCCGGTGAAGGAGCCATCATGAATGAATTTTACACTGCATGATGGACTGTGAGCTTTGAGAATGGCCCTTTTCACTCCCAGCTTCTGGGCCAGCGAAAGGGCTTTGAAGGCACCTTGCAGGAAGGATTCAGTAACATCAGTTCCATCCTGGCTCATCACCCTCGCTCTCCCTTCCAGAACGTCCAAACCATCTCCTCCGGAGATTTCGGCGGGCGGTCTGGGGGTGGCAAGCCCTCCCGCTACTTCAGGGCATATGGGGATAGCAATACCCCTTGCTACTAACTCTTGAATTTCGGGGTCCGGTGAGCTGCTTCCATCGTATCGGCATGGTATTCCGGCAAGGCATGCGCTTACCAGTATCATTTCAGTTCCAGGGTCGCTACGGCAAGACCTACCAGGAACCAGAAAAGGCTTACAGAATGGGGGAAGTCCAGGTTGAAGAAGTAATGGTCAAAGATTCCTCCCACAAGTGCTCCTCCTATGGCTCCCACAAGCCCCAACAAAATTGCCTCCATTTCGGGGTCCGAAGCCACTGTTTTCCATTTCTCCAGGAAAAGGGAGAAAAACCTCCCCACGATGGCTAAGAAGACGGCAACGCCTGGTATTCCCATATATTCAGCCATAAGTAGATAAAGGCTGGAAACGCCGATGTAAATGTCAATGTCGGGTGTGCCTGAGAATCCCACCCCAAACCAGGGATAGCGGGAGATCAGGATAAGAGCATCCTTGTACTCACCGAAACGCATCCTTGTGGCCAGGTCTTTCCCGGCAAGGCCAGCCTGAAGCCTCTCAAGGTAAGGCTGAGCCTGTGGGAGGAGCAGAAGGAATATAGCTGCTATGGCTACCAGGGCAAATATGGCTCTGTATCGGAGAAGGCCAAGGATTAGCAGAGCAGCTACAAGTCCGATGAGAGCGCTTCGGGAGTAAGTAAGGTAAAGGCAGAACCAGAGGATCCCAAGGGCGGGCAGAACGAGATAGCGTGGGAGGAAAGGCTTTTGAGCAAAAAGCTGGGGGGTAAGGATAGCTATAGCTATGATCAATGACCCGCCCAGGACATTGGGATCAATTGATGTGCCTACGGCCCGCAGGGGCAGTTCCGGATTGTTTTCCACATAACGCAGCACACCCCACCCTGTCGGATAGCCCACCCTTCCCAGGGCTGAGAGGAGTCGGACGGTGGTATAAGAGGGGAGGAAGTAGAGGGTTATAGCGATAATAGCTTCAAGGAGGGCGAAAGTTCCTATGGCTATTACGGCTTGCTTTAGCTTGCTTTTCTCCCTGAGGGTGTTTACAACCGCAAAGAACAGGGCAATAGCGAGGATTATTTCCACGAAGTGCCTGAGGACTGTGGCGGTGAGCTCAGCGTGGGCGAGGCCTGCCACAAAGGAGGCACATGCCAGGAGTATAAAGATGACAATAAAAGGACCAAGGGGTGAGCCTTCAACGGGGCTTTTCCTCAAAGCGGCCCCTGTGAGCCAAGCTGTAAAAATGAGAAGGAGAGCCGCATCCAGGAAGGTAGGGTAAAACCCCAGCCGTAGGGGCAGGACACCGAAGGGCAAAAGGTAAATGATAGCCACAAGTGCGAGAAAACCCCAGCGTATATCTTTCAGGGTAAGAACAGTGCCAATAATAGCTATAGTCAGACCCCAGGCGATTAATGGGGAAAGGAAGGAGATGTAAGCTCCACCACACAGAGAAACCAGCAGGAAAAGGCCAGCTATGATCCAGCTGGCCCTGGGGTTCTGAGAGCGCAGCAGCAACCTTTGCAACCTTTCCATAGCTTATCTTCCTTCCGAAGTATACCACTGAAAGGGATAGTGTAGCAAATCAATTTTCCCCTTCCTCGGAATAAGGCTGGCTCCAGGCCTTTACCCCTTCGGGGACTGCGTTTGACAATGGCTTCATGGTTGTTATAATATATAACAAAAAGCTTTTCCATTCACCAAAGAAGGTGAATGGAAGGGCGGAGCCTGCGTGTGATTTTTCCCCTCTGTAAAGGCCAGGTTTAATTTGTTAAAAAGTTTTTTCGTTCACCCAGTTCGGTGAACGAAATGGCGGAGCCTGCGTGTGATTTCCCTCCCCGTACCCCTCCCAGCGTTAATGCGCATCTTTTCTGGCTGATGGCCGGCATTAGTGGGTGGAATAGATATGTTTTTCCGGGCGAGCAATAGGCTATTCCGCCTCAGGATTGCCTCAATGTTCGGTGGGCCAACGAATTCTACAGTTTTATCAGAACAAGGAGTGATCCAGATTTCGGGCTGATGGGCGAATGACAGGACGCTATCATGAATCGCTGGAGAGACTGGTACGAACAGGGGAAGCGGGATTACGAGCGGGCTTTGATTGACATCCGGTACGGGTATTATGAATGGGCCTGCTTCACCCTGGAGCATGCGGCCGAGAAAGTCATTAAGGCGTTGAGGCTGGCGAAAGGCATGGCGCTCTAGGGCCATTCCTTGGCCGAGATATTGAAACTGATCGGGGAAAGCCTGGAAGTTCCCCCGGATGTCCTGGATCGGGCCCGGCTGCTGGACCTCTACTACATCCCGCCCCGGTATCCGAATAGCTTCGCCTGACGGAACTGTTAAACGGAGATTTGACGCGGGCTGTCATCGGCGCAGCAATGGAGGTACACCTTCCTGGAAGCCGTTTATGAGGCGGCCCTGGCGCACGAACCGCACTTGCGCGGTATCCCGTATGAAGTCACCTACAAGGGCCAGGTGGTGGGCGAGTACGTGGCGGATTTCGTCGTGGACGGGAAAGTCATCGCCGAACTGAAGGCCACCAAAGGCCTGACGGAGG
>CAZZMI010000084.1:0-6905 GCA_964655275.1 uncultured Anaerolineae bacterium
GGGGTAAATGCGGGTACAGTTGCTGAAACAGGACCGTAAAATTGTGAAGCTCCTGTGGTTTCTACTGCTTCAAGTTTGTAGAAATAGGTCTGACCCGGCTCTACAGCGGTGTCAATGAACTGGTAAGTAGCACCGACAATGTCCCCTTCTGCCGGGATAAGGTCGGAAATAGGGGAGTAGATTCCCCCTTCCTCAGTGGAGCGCCAGAGGTAAAAACCCAGCATGTTGACCTCACTGGCAGTCTCCCACTTTACCACTATAGTTTGCCCTTCTGGAGAGGCTGTAAAAGAAACTAAAGTTACAGCTGCATGCATCGGCAAAACCATGAAGGCTTTTATAATTGCAAGGGCAAATAAAAGCCGCAGGAAATAGTTAACCCAGAGAGCCCCTTTGCGAAAAATTTCCCTCAGCTTTAGCCGGAAAGAATGGCAAGGTATACTTCGGACTTGGCCGTTGCGTTCTATGCCTACTGCTTTCCCCAATAAAGCTTCAGGAGGCCATGGTGGATCGGGGGAAATACAAGCATCCCCTTGGGTGAGCAACCACCCCTGCGGGGTATAACCCAGGAAGCGGTGAAGCAAAACCCCTCTTTCGCTCCGAAATAGCACTATATCGCCGGGGCGGAGTTCATCCGGACTTACCGGTTCAATTATTACTACATCGTTGGGGCGCAGGTAGGGGGCCATGCTTTTCCCTCGCACCCGCACTTTCAACAAGCCTATACCTTTTCTATCTTCAATGAGATCCCAAACGCTCTCCAAAAGTGGATTCCCCCATTGCATCGCTTACACCGCTATTGTTTGTAACGGGAGCTGTTAATAGTTTTTCATCACCATTGGTAGGTAGACGCGATGCTCCCCTAAAACCACCCTAATTATAGCCTCGGCATAGAATGGACCCAAATGAGCCGTAATAGGGACTGAGCCGTTTACATACGGCGCAGTGTAGACCCCCCAGCCGTCCAAGGTTCCTGCTCCTACTGTCCAAGTTGGTGTTACCACAAAAGTTTGATTAAAGCGAGTAGTACCAGTGACGGTAAAGAGCGCATTCAAAGAGTGGGTACTGCCTACGGTCACCGTAACCACTGCAGGGGTAATGCTCAAATTTTCCCACCAGGGGAGCCATAGGGCAGGGTCCCCTAAGAGGGTGTAGATACGGGCCAGGTGGGAATCAGGTAAAGCCCGCCTTCCCACTTGAGTGAGGGATCCAAGTTGGAAATTCCCCTCCTGAAACATAGCCTTGAACATTTCCTGGGCGATCACCTTTTCGGCACCTACTTCCCCTAACCCAGCTGGCCCGAAAACAGCAATAGCCCCCCGGTCTGTCAGCACAGTGGTGGCCCATTCGCCAATGGAGCGGGTATCAGCAAAGTTAGGATACCTGGGTGGGAACATCCAGTAGCCGTCCCAGCAATCCAGTGATAGTAAGAAAGGGAGCCCAAAAGTTCCGGTTAGAGTGTTTAATTGAGTGTTGAGTATAAGGGGTTCATGGGCCCAGCGATTTACTGCTGCGTGGCCTACATATGTGAGCAGGGAAGCGCCTTGACTCCAGGTTGTGGTCAAGGCCAGGGTCGCCGAGGGGCAGGAAGTTGGGGAATTAGTTGGTTCCCCACAGTAATCGTTCATGAAAAGAGTGCGAGTTTCTGTTCCAGTTGGGGCCATTTGGGCCAGGTCTTGAGCGATGGCTCTAAAATCCCCTGCCTTATCCGGGACATTATCGGCGACAAAAAGCATGCGAGTTTGCCAATCTGAATCGGATTTGGATTGCTCTTCGTAAGAAAGTATTTTCGCTACCGCTCCTTCCACTTCTTCCATTGAGCCAGCGGGTATCCTCCCCACCGCCAACTCTGGAAAGCCATCGCCATCCACATCTCCGAAGCGGCTGTCCACTGGCACTTCCCCTTGCCAAGGATCGGCAAATTCTAAGTATGGGGGAATCCAAATAGGAGTCGGCTGGCCGTAGGTTCCAGGGTTGTAACCTTTGAAGTTAAAGTGGCCATCTCCCACAAGAAGGAGCATGGAAGGAGGACGGCCAGGCCAATTATTGTAAGCATGGGCAACAAAAGAACGGATGGCCTCAGGGTGGAAAATTCCATCATTGAAGAGGTTGTAAAGGTCTTCAACGGCCACTACTTTCACTCTTAGCCCTTGGGCCTGGCGGTGCTCGGCCAGTGGGCGTATGGCGGTAATGAAGTGCGTAGGTGCAATGATGATTTCGTCGGCACCATTGGGAGGAAAAAGGAGGTCCTCTGGAGGACAGTATGGGGTTAAGGATCTCACTTCTTGAATTGCCGTTTCCGCTAAAGCCAGGTAAGTCGTCCCACTCGGGGCATTGTCCACGAAGCTTAGCATCCAGTAAGGGCCAGATGAGATGGCAACTGCATCTTCTAAGCGGACAGGCCGCAGTGGATTGGTAATGTCGTAGAGGCGGATGGCAGAGGTAGAAAAACCTGTAGCGGTAATAGCGATGGTGCCGGAGATAGGCGAAACCATCTGGAGGGCGTCACTTTCGGCCTGAGGTTGGCGCCTATAAGTTATCTCTATCCAATTGAGGTATAGTTGTTGGGCACCGCCGTCGGTGAACACCTTCATGGCCAACAGGTTTGGCCCTTCCTGCAACAGAGAGGAAGGGAATGAAATCATTGCTGTCCATCCGATTCTCCCCTGATTTGTGGTCTCTCCAACATCTGCGCCGTTGAGAGCAAAACCAATGCGATGGGACTTCTCAGAGCGACCAGCCAGTTCCACTGCAAGGTATGCGTTATATTCCCCTGTAACCACGGCAGTTAAAGTAATGGGATAAGTGCGGGTGAGGGGTTTATCAGTGGTTACGTAGTCCCAGAACCACGTATCATCGGTACCAGGCTGGTTAGACCAACGGGCCCAATAGTATGTGTTTTGTTCAAAATGGGCGGTAGTGGTATACCACGCAACGGGCTCAGCGGAGGCATTTAGCCCAACAGAGCGAGTTCCCATTCGTATGCCGGCTGTGGGGCTCACCACCAACCAGTAAACGTTTTCATCAGTATACTTCTCATCCTGCACAGAGCCATGGAACTTTTGCCCATAGAAAATGAGGCCCATTCCACCGGGTTCTTCTTCCAGGGCCACTTCTTCTCCTCGCCAGAGGAGGTGAAGGCTGGAAAGGTTATCGGTTGGCACTCCAGCCGAAGCCAGGGCAGTAAAGGGGATGCGGTAAAGGCCATCGGTAGTTATAGGGATACGCCACGAAGGGCATGGGAGATAACGGAGGGGGTGAGGTTCTCCGATATTGAAAGGGCGAAGAGAGGCGGGGGTTAAAGGCAGTGGCCCTGGCTCCATGGGAACAAAAAAGGGGTCAAAAGGCGGAGGTGGCGATGCCGAGACCATCCAGACTATGAAAAACACCACCACCCCCGCCCCGGTTAAGCTTAATAGCAGTTTCCACCAGGGGGGTGCTCGCCAGCAATTCATAGCCGAAAACTTTACCAATCCCAGGGGAAGGGATACTTTATTCCCGCCGGGCTGCCAGCCTGAACCTCCAGCTCACCTTCGTAAATTATATCGGGGGTTTCATAATCGGGAAACATGATGCCACCTCCTCAATTTCAATTTAATTAAGGGCCGCGATTACTCCGATAAGCCAGGAGCAGGGCTACCGGAACCAACACAAGAACCATTACTGCCATGATGGCCAGAGGATGAGGGACAACCCTGGCTTTTAATTTCACCAATTCCACTTTCGTTGGCCCACCGGTGCCAGCATTGATGAGTTCATTGCAGATGCCGGAATTCGATGAAATTGTAGTGACCCATGACCTTACAGGACTTAATGACTCGGTGCGGGCTTCAGCGGACCAGGTTTGGCCATTTGCACCGTCGGGCAACATTACTTCAAAGTAGCCTTCTGCATCTACAGGAGCAGTGGTAAACGAATTAAGGTTGTTATCCAGCAGTTCTACGAAATCGGCGCCGGAGGCTGGATCGCCGCTCTCTGGGTCAGTATCATTCCAATTCAGGTACCAATCCACGCAGCTTGTTATTAAGTTAGAAGCAAAAGAGAGGGAGCCTGAAGAGGAACCAATTTCGTAGTTAACAGTATAATCGATAGTTGGACCACTGACGGTGCCAGTAATACGGCCTATAACCATAAGGTAAAAGACATCAGCCGTGATGTTGACTGGTGCCAACTCCGTAGGACGACTGTCTGACTCATCCAGCCAAAATTGGGGCGGGAGGTCTTTATCGGCACCAGAAACAAAGCGATTGTAGGTCTGGACTGTGTTACCACTCTGGTTATCCGTGAGCCAGAAATAGCCTTGTTGATTTTTATGACCCACAACCTTCAAGATAACAGCGAAGGGAGCATTTGATGTGTTTGTCACTCCTTGACGATAGGAAGGCCTGCCCACAGTATCGTCATTAGCAGGGACAAAGGAAGTCACATTTCGGGGGTACTTTTCGAGGGCTACACCTGGGGAGGCGTAGGCTATGGCTATTATTAAGAGGAGGGCAGCCAACAGTGCAAAGAAAATTGTCAGAAAGCGCATCTTAGTTCCCATCTTGTCCTCCTTATTTATAAGTTTCTAACCACCGCTTTGCTACGCCTTTCTTAAGCCCGGCAATCAAAGCGGTGATTAATCCACACAAAGCAAGCACTGGGAAGGAAACATAGCTCTTTACGGAAAAACCCAAGATGGTTATCGCCGTTGGGTTACCTCCAACTGCCGTATTGATACAATTATAGGGGGAGGCGTTACTCTGGTGGTAATACCATTCCCCCTCAATGTTAGCAATGGACTGACCCTCAGAAGCTCGGTATAAATTTGTGTCTTTCCCATTTCCTCCGTTGACATAGTTTAAGGCTCCGCAAATGGTAAGGGGTTGAGAATTCCACGAAACGCAATCCACATTTTCACCTTGAGGGGTTTTCAAGACAACGTAATCACTGCTATTGCTCAGGCCATTGCCTATCTCGTCCCCTAAGAAAATGGTGCGGGAGGGGTCAACGGTTGGGCTTAGAGGTGATGTATAGAAATTGAATTCTGCTTGAAGGTATGTCTGGTTCCAGGCAATGAGCCAGCACCCTCCTGGAGGGAGCTCGCAAGAGTTATTCGGACACATGGAATAAGTTATAGTGTCGGTCGCTGTGTTATCTCTGATCATCCATCCAGCCAGATCAACAGTTACAGCCCCTTTATTGTAAATTTCCAGCCACTCGCCATAGCCATAGGCGGCAGTCTCGGTCACTGCATTGTACATTACCTCACTTATGACAATGCTGGCAGGATCGGGAACGCCACCACCCTGGGCAAGGGCAATGTTCAGGGTCAGGATTAAAAAACCAGCTATAGCTGGAATTAGGGCCAAGAGCAAAATTCTACGGGAGCCCATCTTGTACTTCCTCACGAATTATTACAGCCCGCTCCAAGAGCTTGGAGGCCAGAGCCAGCACATCCCGCTGCGCTTGCTCAACCGGTATGCCATATTGCTCACTGAGCACGGCTGCTATTTCCCTCAAAGACCGGCTACCATCCATCATCTGGAAGACCTGGGAGCCTGTTTTGTTTAACACAAGGAAACGCCCTTGCTCAGGCAAAACTACTACGAGCTCATCTCCGCTTTGATGGGACAGGATGCCAGGGGCAGGACTCAATTTTTCATCCAAGCTCAGCATCTATAACCTCCCAGAAAGCATTGCTTTTGCGGAAAAACAAGGCAAAAGCTGGCACTGAGCCGAGTATTTCTTCCCAGCGAGCAAAAAGTTCCGGCAACCTCAGAGGGTCAGCGTTAATTACCGGGGAAGAAGCTACGAGCTCTCCCAGAGCCACCCCGGGGGATAAAGGTATCAACCGATCCTCCTCTGCTTTAACCAACCGCAGGAGGGCACGCAAGGGTGCCGAGAAAGTTGTCGTTTGGCAGAGACTGAAGGGGGTAGCATGCACCTCCCAATTTCTTTGATGGGAGCAGCGCAAAAGCAAAAGGTCATCGCTCAGGATTTCTCTCCCTTCCGATAGGCAGGCCAACGTAGTTTTGCCGCTCCCCGAAGGGCCAAAGAAAACGAAAGCCTGACCTTTATGCACTAATCCCGCTGCATGAAAGAGCATTGCCCCCATTTCAAAGGCCCGGAAGGCAAAAGCCGTACGGATAAAATAGGCGATGTCGCCCAAGGAAGCCCTGGGATGTGCTCTCAAAACAGCCCACTTTTCATCCGGAACGATTTTCCCGATAAAGCCTGGGCTTTCCAAAAAGCAGTGACCATCTCGGAAGTGCAGTGTAGCAGTGAAGAGAGGGGTTTGAGGCGAAGGAAGGGTTTCGTCCTCCTCCAGGAGAACAACCCATTCAGAGGAACCGCCGGACCAATGCTTCCAGGCTTGCTTGAAGGGTTCCAACCAGCAAGCCGGCCCTTCAAGGGTAAGAGAAACCCTTCCTATATCCAGAACCCACCTTACGGATGGTTCGCTTTGCCCCACAGGGTTAAACTCCAGGCCAAAGCTCCCGTGAGTGCTCCAATAGCCAAAGCCCCGGCCCAACCGACACCAGCTTGCCCTTTTACTACCATTGGGTACCGGTTGCGGTTGCCGCTGCGTTCAAGTTCCTCAAGTTGATAAAAGTAAACCTTACCCCAGGCAACTTGCCTATCTTCATAGCTGTAAGAAGAGCCAACCAGAGGATCACCGGTGGCAAGCAAAGGGGTTTCGTTTATCTGGACAAAGGGGCCATCCGGGAACTCAGCGCGGTAAAGGAAAAACCCCAAAGTATCTACCTCGCTTGCCGTCTCCCAAGAGATAATAACGCGAGGAGGCCAGAGAAGCCAGGCGAGGATAATACCGAGTGTGAAACCCAGTAAGATGAAAAGAACTCCCTTTCCCTTGCGCATTAATATGTACACCCCCTCTTTCATTATATCCAGCCACCTGTAAATGT
>CAZZMI010000085.1:0-6815 GCA_964655275.1 uncultured Anaerolineae bacterium
ACCCCCTATTTTCCCCCACCCTCGTGGGCTTGGGGTTTGCCATGGTTTTTAGCCCCACTCGTGGGCCTATCGCTAAGGATGGCAGTTTCATCCCCCAAACCCCTTGCCAGGGGGCCATGCTCCATGGACCCCCTCTTGAAAAGCCTGGGGTATACCCCCCAGTTCCCGTCTTTCCCTTTAAGGGCTTTCCAGACCAGGTAGATCCTCTGAAAGGCAGTAAGGTTTGAGAACAGGGCCAGGAACCACAAAGCCCATTCAGGCTTCCCGATTAAAAGACCAAGGATTAACGCTAACATCCTCTCAAAACGGGTGAAAAGACCTTCACGGCATTCAACCCCAACACCCTCTGCCCTTGCTCTTGTGTAGCTGACCATGAAGGAACCGATTAAGGTCAAGTAGCATAGGAGGCTTGATGTAAAATCCTGGCTTTTGAGGTAATAAATTGTAAGGCCCAAGTAAATTACAGCTTCGCTGAAACGGTCCAGGGTTGAATCCAGGAACGCTCCGAAACGGCTTACTTTGCCCATGACCCTGGCTACAGCGCCATCTATCACGTCAAAAAGGCTCGCCAGAGCCAGGAGGATTCCAGCTAACAGCCACCTTCCGGAGGCAAGAAATAAAGCTACCGGAAAGGTCAAAAGGAACCCCAAAATTGTAAGCATATTGGGGCTGAACCCTAAAGCCCCTACGAGCCTGGCTATTCTTTCTACAAAAATACGAGTTTTTTTCCTGAGGAGTTCTCCCAGCATTTCCCTGAACCTCTGGCTTTTAAGATAATCGTTTACCGCTGCGTTCCGCCGCCTCCTTATAATACTCAAGCACCTCTGAAGCTATCTGACGCCAGGAATAGCGAGAGGCTTTTCTTTTGCCCATCTCTCCCATGGTAATCCTCAGTTGTGGGTTCTGGAGCAGGTGAATTATAGCCCTGGCCAGAGCTTGGGGATCGCCAGGTGGAACCAATAGCCCTTCTGCCCCGCTTTTTACCACTTCCGTGTAACCGGGTATAGCCGAAGCCACCACAGGTTTCCCCGCTGCCATGGCTTCAATCAAGACCATCCCAAAGCTCTCATAACCCAGTGAAGGCGCACAGAAAACATCGCAAGTGTGATAATACCTGGGAAGTTCATCTTCGGGCACGTGACCGATAAAGCGAACACCGTAAATCCGGTTCTTGCGGATGAATTCTATGAAGGGCTTTTTATCATCATCGTTAAAAGCTCCTACAACCAGAAGCCTGACACCGGGGACCTCTCTCTGGACATGCCCGAAGGCCTCCAGAAGCACCCCAAAGCCTTTGCGTTTCTCAAGCCTTCCCACAAAAAGAATGTTCAATCGGCCATCGCAGAAGCGCTCAACAGGTTTTGCTTTGGCTCTGAATAATTCCAGATCCACTCCGTTGGGGATTATGCGGTAATCCCCGGGAAAATAACGGCTTATGTAATCCCTGGCTGCCCTGGAAACCGCAATCCTCCCATCCAACTTATTGGCCAATCGCCGGAGAAGGACATCGGAATATTCTAAGACGGGGTGGGGGTCGGGCCTATAAGCATGAAAAGTGCCTATATTGACGGCTCTGGAATGCCTTAGGACAGCGATGGGAAGAATTGGGGTCAAAGGTTCATGGATGTGGACGATATCAAAATTTTCCTCCTCCAGGATTTTTTTAGCTTTCCTGTAAACCAGAGGGGAAATAGAAACCCTGGCCACTGACCCTGCCGATGGTACCCCTATAACGAGGCTTGACGCTTTGATGAGGTGCTCCGGGAGGGGGGTATCTTCCCGGGAGCAAGGTGCAATTATTTTTACCTGGTGCCCCATTTCCCGAAGGTATTTGTCCAGGTAATAAATATGCTTAACTACACCTCCCGGAACGGAAAAATCATAGGGGGAGACCATGGCTATCTTCATCTTCTTCCCTCCACAAAGGGACGGAAAGGACCCATTGTTCGGGGTAAGCTTTTATGTATCTTTCCATTGTAGCGATTATCCTCTCTTGAGCCCTGGCTATGATTTCTCCCTTCGGGCCTTCTCCAGCAACGTAGAAAGGTGGTTCAACCCAGACTTTGAAGGAGTTATCTGGCTTCCTTATGCAGAAAGCCATGATTATTGGGGCTCCGGTACGGTAAGCCAGGCGGACAGCTCCATCAGGCAGGCGAGCAGGTTTGCCAAAGAATTTAACTTTGACCCCGCTTTCGGAAGCATCTCTATCCAGAGCCAGGGCCACAGCTTCTCCCCGATGCAGAGCTCTTACCAGCTCCAGCATTGGTCCATTGACAGGAATAAGGCGAAGACCATGGGATGACCTGAGCCTGGTCATGAAGCGGAAGAGGGCCGGAGGTTTTATGACCTCTGCCGGGATGAGCACCGGGAAACCTTTGAAAGCCAGGATTTGACCTACAAAATCCGGACAGCCCATGTGGATTGAGGCCAGGATTACCCCTTTCCCTTTGCTGAAGGCTTCCAGAACGTATTCAAAGCCCTCTATCTCCAGCCTCTTTTCCAGGCTTTCGGGTGAAAGGCGTGGTGTTATGAAAAGGTCTACATGGTTAAGGGCAAGGTGGCGGAAGATCTTCCGGACGATTTTCCCATCTTTCTTGCCTGTAACGTGCACAATGTTGTCCAAAAGGTTGTTTCTAACTCTAAAGCTCAGCAAGTAAAGGATATCACCTATGAGAAGGGCTGCCTTGTAGGTTATTCGTGGCGGTAACAGATCACACAATACCTTTGCCAGGCGGAACAGAAAATAAATGAGGTAACCCATGGTTTCCCCAAAAAACTTCTTACCGGGAAGCCTTAACCCCCTGGACCTCCGCATTTCTCCACCCCTTGCATCCTCAGGGTCCCGCTCGTTTTACTCAGCTTGCTTTTGAACCAATCAATGGTAATTCGCAGCCCCTCCTCCAGAGAAACTTTTGGTTCCCATCCCAGGATTTTCCTGGCTTTGGTTATATCCGGCCGGCGAAGTTTAGGGTCATCCGGGGGAGATGGTTTAAATTCTATTCCTGCCTTGTTGCCCACCATCTCGTTAATCATGTGAGCCAGGTCTATTATGCGCATCTCCTGAGGGTTCCCCAGATTGACCGGCTCCACTTCATCGGAAAAGAGGAGGCGATATATTCCTTCTACCATGTCATCTATATAGCAGAAGCTGCGGGTCTGTTGCCCATCTCCATAAACTGTTAAAGGTTCGCCCCGCAAAGCCTGGCCTATGAAGTTCGGGATTACCCTCCCATCATCAAGGCGCATTCTGGGCCCGTAGGTGTTGAAAATCCTGGCTATACGCGTTTCCAGGCCATGATAACGGTGGTAAGCCATGGTCAGGGCTTCGGCAAAGCGCTTGGCCTCGTCATATACTCCTCGTGGGCCAATGGGGTTTACGTTTCCCCAGTAGCTTTCAGGTTGGGGGTGAACAAGGGGATCGCCATAGACCTCGGAAGTGGAGGCCAGGAGGAAGCGCGCTCCCTTGGCTTTAGCAAGCCCCAGGGCTTTATGGGTGCCAAGAGCCCCTACTTTCAAAGTTTGAATGGGATACCTCATATAATCCACAGGGCTGGCCGGGGATGCAAAGTGCAGAACTGCATCAACAGGCCCAGGGACGTATATAAAGTTGGTTACATCGTGCTTTATGAAGAGAAAGCGGTCATTTCCGAAAAGGTGGGCGATGTTGTCAGGTGTGCCCGTGATGAAGTTATCCATGGCAATGACTTCATGCCCTTCTTTCAAGAACCTGTCGCAGAGATGAGAGCCTATGAACCCCGCTGCCCCTGTGATCAGAATCCGCATATCAGCCTCCGTATAAGAAGCTTACTTCCACCGTTGCTTCCCCTTCCAGGGTGAAGCCAAGCCACACCAGCTCTTTTCCCATCCTGATGAGGGCTTGCTTACGGTCATTGACCCGAGCCCAGTTCTCCTTCCATCCCTCTGGAAGCACGAAGATAAGTTTTCCGAACTGTATCCCGGGCTTCTTCAAACCAAACCACAGCCTCAGCTCCTTGCCCACAAATATACGCTTAAAGTCCTGGATTTCTACTCCTCCCTGGGTTATGTGGAAGGTGGAGGAAAGGAGCTGGGGTTCGTTAATGTAAGGCCTTATGGCGAGGAGAACTGTCTCGTGGGGCTGGTGCCTTCTCAGGATAATGGGGCCATCGGTTACGCCAAGGTAACGCCCACGCCAGTAACTGTAGAGGTGATAACGTCCTGGAGGTATCCCCAGCTCTTCCAGAGTCAGATGGGTGGTAACGGTCCGATTGTTCCAGTTAATGACCCCCGCAACCCACCAATCGCCCCATGGCTTTTCTATTTTCATAACCATGATGGAAGGCTGTTCCCGCACGAAAAGGTCCACGGTTCTGGCTCCTTCAGGGTAAGGGGGGAGTATACGCCATAGGTATTTGAGCCTCCCTTCCCTCAGGGAAGGGAGGTTATCGCTGTTCACTACAGCCCCGCCGCTCAATCCCACGATGCTCACCAGGGATCGGACTTCATTTAAGACGAGGTTTGACTGGTCGTCGCGCGTGCGTATGAGGACGCAGTCGGGATCATTGGCCCAAAGGCGGCGATGGAAAAAGTAACGGGTCATGACATTGCGTATTGAATTTTCAACCGACGCAGAGGAGAGGTCCCGCCAGAAAGGTGCCCAATCGGGGTGAACGTCCGGCCCAATCCGCATTGCATCCACGATACCGATGGAAGGCCCAAGGGGGGCACCACATCCGAGGAGGTAAACCTTATCCCCAACACTTTCCCTTATAGCTCTGAGACCTTCCCGGAGAGCTTCAGCTCTTGTCATGCACGGGTTATGCCTCTTTCCAGGCATCGCTCCGGCGAAGAGGAAATCCAGCTTGAAAA
The DNA here is from genome assembly GCA_964655275.1 of uncultured Anaerolineae bacterium. GTDB lineage: Bacteria > Chloroflexota > Anaerolineae > SpSt-600 > SpSt-600 > SpSt-600. The sequence goes on from CAZZMI010000085.1 coordinate 4,849, forward strand.
ATTCGTAACCCCAATCCCTGTGCAATGTGGCAAAAAGGCCTTTGAGCCAGTTCCGGACTTCCGGGATGGAAAGGTCCAGGCTATAGCAGTGGACTCCCCAGTGCTCCCATGCCAGCACGGGTTCACCCTTTTCGTCTCTCAAGATCCAATCAGGGTGTTCAGCGAAGAGATGAGAATTTTCCCCCGCAGCGAATGGCGCAACCCAGAGAGCCGGACGGAACCCTGCTTTCTTTATTTCCTCAGCCAGGAATTTCATCCCCAAAGGAAATTTGTCCCTGTTAACTTCTAACCAATCCCCGATGGCCCGCTGGTAACCGTCGTCTATGATGATGAATTCTAAAGGAAGTGCCAGCTCCCTTGCTTTTTGGAGGCATTTGAGGACGTCTTCTTCAGTGTTTTCGCCGTAAAAATAATACCATGTGCACCATCCAGTGAAAGGAGAGGACCTCCTGGCCTGCATCCTTTCACCCCAGAGGGAGGCATAAGCCTCGGCAAGCTCGCATGGCTCATCGCCGCAAGCAAGGACCAGTTCCTCCGAGAGCAACTTTTCTCCGGGGGAAAGCGGAAAACCATCACCGTAGCAAGAAGCTGCAAGTCGGGAGACCTCTTTATGATCGGTGAGCTCCAGGGATATTTCTGCGAGCTGTCGGGCTGAAGTTATGAAACCGAGAAAGAGGGATAAACCTGCAGGCGGGGCAACCACAGAAAACCATTCGCTTCTCAGCTTTTTAGCACCTGCCAGGTCAAAGTGGGGTTGATGCATCCTCCGGTAGGAATCGGTAGCAGGGTCAACGTAAAGGCCATCGCTCACCAGTCGGGCAAAGGTAGGGGACCAGGATTGCCATCCGTTCTGGAAAAAACGCCAGGAGGAAGCGGAGCCTTCCAGCTTCAAACCCTCTCTGCTTACTTCAAGGACCACAAGATTTTTTATTAAGACCGTGCTTTGGCTTTTATTGAAAACTTCAAGCTTAACTCCGGTAAATGGCCCACGGGAAAGGATTCGCCTGGCAATGATAAACTCATCTTCCCCCTCAAGGGTATGGAAGGAAAGAGTCCGTGTTTCACCATTTACTTCGTAATCCACACGGGAAGTTACGTTAAACAGAAGGGGCTTAAAATCGTTCCCTTCGGGCTCAAGGGGATGGATCATCTCTTACCTCGCCTTTCAATCCAAAAACTTCACGTAATTGAAGTTTACCTTTTCAGGGTTAGCATAAACACCCCTGTATTCCGGGGGGAGCAAAGAAGCTAAAACATACATGGCTTCAGTAGTCATTTTAGTGAGGTCACCCCTTTTGAGGCTTTCGGGATAGATGAATTTGAACGGGCGGCCTATGCGGATATGGACCTCGGTAGGGCGGAGCTTTTTAATGTTCTGGAAAAATTTTTCCTGACCCCATATGGCGACCGGAAGGATGGGGGCATCGGTTTTAAGGGCGATGTAGGCAATGCCATCCTTGGCTTTTTGAAGGCGGCCGTGATGGCTTCTGGTACCTTCCGGGGCCATAAGGAGGGGTTCTTCCCGGGCTAAGGCTTCCAGAGCAGCTTTGAGAGCTTTGCGGTCAATTTCTCCCCTCCGAATTGGCACCACCCCATAGAGGCGGATGAAAAATCCCAGGAAAGGATAATCCAGAACTTCCCTTTTGGCCATCATATTAATTTCCCTTGGGGCGAGTCCTCCCACCAGAACCGGGTCCAGAAAGTTTATGTGGTTTATCATGACAATAACCCGCCCTTCTTTGGGGAAATTTTCCCAGCCTTCCACTTTGCACCGGAGGAAAACACGGAAGAGTATCCTCAGGATGAAATTTAGCACAGGCCGCGCCCTCATGTTTAAGATTACCCCCGTTAGCTTAGCATTTGCTGGTTTGTGTTTGATAATAGTTTCTCATCCTATAGAAGAATATTCCACAGGATGAGATTTTGCAGGCAAGGGGACTATAAGCTCCCTTGTGAACCGCAGGAGA
>CAZZMI010000086.1:0-6491 GCA_964655275.1 uncultured Anaerolineae bacterium
ACCCAAAACCATGGCGAACCCCAAGCCCACGAGGGCGGGGAAAAGGGGGTGCAGGGGGCACTTGCCCCCTGCCGGGGGGATTGGGGGGTGTCCCCCCAAGGCTTTATCAAAAAGGGGGCAAACTGCCAGCATTAGCAATTAGCCCACGAGTGGGACCAAAACCCCGGCGAACCCCAAGCCCACGAGGGTGGGAGAAAATGAGGGTGCAGGGGGCACTTGCCCCTGCCGGGGGGAACTGGGGGGTGCCCCCCCAGGCTTTCTCAAAGGGAGCAAACCGCCAGCACCGGCAACCTGCCAGCGAGTGGGACCCAAAACCACAGCAAACCCTCAGTCCACGAGGGCGGGTAAGGCTATAAGCCTTTTAACTGTTTAAATCTTCCTCTTTTTGGAAGCGCCAAGCCCGGCCTCGCCGGAAAGAAAACCACTCTTTCCCCACCCCTTCGCCCTTTCGGGCAAAGATAAGGTAACCCGTGTGGGCTACCATCCGGTCATCAGGGCGAAGCCTCTCGTAAACAGCCCTGTAAGAACGCAAGAATAACTCCTCTACTTCCACATCCACAAAACCATGGTTCTCCAATCCTTCCAGAAGGCTTATAACCTGATTGGCAGTAGGGACCAGTGCCCCGAAAAATCCCCCCGGTTTGAGAGCATCCCTGGCCTGTGCCAGGTATTCCCAGGGCGTGCGGAGGTCCAGAAAAAGAGCATCGGCATCCTTTTCATCAAACCCCTGGGCAATATCCCTCTCTTTAAGCTCAACGAAATCCAGAACTCCGGCCAATTCAAGGGTGTGTCGTGCGAGCCTGATCATTTCAGGCCTTACCTCATACGAATAAACCCGCCCCGAAGGCATAACAGCTCTGGCCAGGACCATTGTAAGGGCTCCGCTTCCGGTCCCTGCTTCAACCACCCTTTTCCCGGGCAACAGGTTCAGCTTAAGGATTATGTAACCAGCATCTTTGGGGTAAATTATCTGGGTTATGCGGGGGATGGACTGGATGAGGTCAAAGGTGGATGGCTCCAGGAGTAAGAATTTATGCCCCAGGTGGGATTGAACCTCGCAACCGAAGGGTTTACCAATTAAATCCTCATGCCTTATGAAACCAAACTGGGTTTCAAAGCGCTTACCCGAGGAAAGCCTAACAATGAAACGCTTTCCCTTTTGACTAACCAGGAGAACCAGTTCCCCCTCTCTGGCTACTTCCACTTTTAGCCCTCTTAATAAAAATCCCCGCTGTGCCGTGTGCGAACTGGTTCGACCCTCCAAACTTACTTTGGGAGCTCCCCGTCGGTTACTGCCTCACCCTTTGGGCTATCGCATCCCCTCCTGCGGAAGCTCCCCAGGGTCGGGTGTTGGCTCGAACCCCCTTTTCGCATCACGCACACAGCAGGGCTACTTTTATTTTAGCACAAAACAAAGAGAAAAGCAAACGGCGCTTGCGGCCTTTTCCCACCTCTGAAACGGAGATGTTCCTCCCTGGTGCAGGGATTCTTTTAAGGTGTGGTGACGCTGGCTAAAACGGGCTCTTTAATTCTGAAAGCCTTTCTTATGCCACAACCGTAGCATTCCCTGCGGCAGTCCGGCGTGGTTTCACCCCTCAGAGCCCTCTGGTATTCCTCCCATAGAAAGCTCTTTTCAACCCCCACATCAATGTGGTCCCAGGGGAAGATTTCTTCTCTGGGACGAGAGCGATGAGCGTAGAAGGAGGGGGTTAATCCAGCTTCTCTGAAGGCTTCTTCCCACAAATCCCAGCGGAAGAATTCTCCCCACGCATCAAACTTGGCCCCTTTCTTCCATGCCCTGTATATAACTTCGCCTATCCTCCTATCCCCCCGACCCAAAACTGCTTCCAGAAGAGACGCATGGTAATCGGTGAAGCTAAGGAAAAGTCCTTTACGCCTGAAAAGTCTGCGCAAAAGCCTGTGTTTTTCTTCAATTTCCTCTTGCCCGCTCATAGGTAACCACTGGAAGGGAGTATGAGGCTTGGGTATAAAGGTAGCAACGCTTACGGCTAACTCAGCACGCCCTCCACAATGTTTGCGGCCAATTTCCAGGACCTGATGGGCCAATCGGCCTATCTCTGCCACGTCTTCCATGGTTTCGGTTGGCAGGCCAATCATGAAATAAAACTTAAGGCGATGCCAGCCCCGGGAATAAGCAGCCTCTGCCACCTCCAGGATATCCTCTTCAGTCACTTTTTTGTTTATGACATCACGCAAACGCTGGGTACCCGCTTCGGGGGCGAAGGTGAGGCCTGTTCTCCCGTGTTTTTCCAGCTTTTCGGCCAGGGATACCGAGAAAGAATCAACCCTGAGGGATGGCAAGGAGATGGACAGAGGCCACGGATATTGTTTATCTTCCAGGGCTTCCAGAAGCTCTTCAATCCGGGAGTAATCAGCACTGGAAAGGGAAACGAGAGCTATCTCTTCGTAGCCAGTGTTCTGCAGCAGTTCCTCTATGGATTCCAGAATCTCTTCAAGAGGCCTCTCTCGCACAGGTCTGTAGATTATCCCGGCCTGGCAAAAGCGACACCCCTGACCGCACCCCCTCATAAGTTCAACATTCCCCCGGTCATGGACAGCTTCTGCATGAGGTAAAACAGGCCTACTGGGTATCGGAGTGAGGGTTGGGATAATGCGCTTTCGCACCTTCGGGGGCACTTCCGGGAGAAGTGGTTCCACTCCTCCGAAGGTTCCATCAGGATTGTAAATGGTGCGGTAAAAAGCCGGGACATAAACCCCTTCTACGGAAATGACCCTGCGCAGGAATTCTCTCCTGCTTTTTCCGCTCTGTCTCCAGTTTGCGTAGGCCTCAAATATTTCCAGGATAACTTCCTCACCATCCCCGATAACGAAGAAATCAACAAAAGGAGCCAAAGGTTCGGGGTTAAATGCAGAGGGCCCTCCTGCTATCACCAGGGGATCTTCTTCGCCCCTCTGGAAGGACATAATGGGTATGCCAGCTAAATCCAGCATGTTCAGCACATTAGCGTAAGTAAGCTCGTATTGCAAGCTAAAGCCTACAAAGTCAAAATCCCTCAGGGTATGACGTGTTTCCAGGCTGAAAAGGGGGATACTTTCTTGACGCATGAGCTTTTCCATATCGGGCCAGGGGGCATATACTCGCTCGGCTATGAAATCTTCCCGGCTATTTATCAAGTCGTAGAGGATTATTAGGCCCAGGTTGGACATACCGATTTCGTAAACATCGGGGTAAGCCAGGGCAATTTTAACCCGGGCTTTAGCCCAATCTTTGACAATGCTGTTAACTTCTCCCCCTACGTAACGGGCCGGTTTTGTGACCTGGCTGAGTAATCTCTCCAATTTCTCCCACGGAATAACCGGCATATTTTCACTCCATCCAGAGGAAAGCCCTGCAGGGTTTGTTTATTCCTCTTCCTGCTCTACTTGCGAAGCAGGGATGAGCTTAGCTAAAACGGCGTAGAAATCTCCTCCAAGGTGGTGCAGCGGCTTTAGCTCCTCATCCTCCAGCTTCCAGACCCTGTCAAAAGCTTCCTCTACCACCGTAGCTGCCACCACTTGACCCACAAACAGGGTATGATCACCGGTGGTGAAGGCATCCGTAAGCACGCATTCTATATGCCCTATGCACTCTTCCACGAGAGGCACATCAATCTCCAGGGCATCAACCGGAGTTATATGGGCCTTGGCGAACTTGTCCGTGTCGCGGCCGGAATAAGTCCCGCATATTTCTACTGCTTTGAGAAGAGAAATGTTTGGTATGTTAAGGGCAAATTGTTCGCTCTTCTTAATAAGGTCGTGAGTGAAGCGGGCAGGATGTATGGCCACTCCCACTAAGGGTGGGGAAAAGCTCAGAGGGGTAACCCAGGAGGCACTCATCACATTTTCCCTGTCCTTATACCGGGAGGTCACCAGCACTACCCCCCCAGCATTTATGAGCCTCAAAGCTTGAGAAAGAGGGATTTCAACTTTCTTCATAGCCCACACCCCCTTCTCTTTCCCTTTCTAAAAGGATCCCAACCTTGTAAAAACCGAGCTTCCGGTAGAATTCCCTGGCAACGAAGTTCTCTTCCTCCGTAGTAATCTCTACCTCAATACATCCTTCCCGGAAACATTCGTTCACCACATGCTCCAGAAGGCGTGTTCCTATACCTCTGCCTCTTTCCCCTTCAGCTACTATGAATTCGTCTATCAGGGCAACCCGACCCCCATGAGATAGACTTTCTCTGAACCAGACCGTGGCCAGGCCTTTTATTTTCCCCTCTTCTTCAGCGACAAAAGCTTCAAACTGTGAAGAACCAGCGACCTTATTTCAAAGGGTGTAATCTCCAGCCCCAGAAAATCTTGAAGCTGCGTAATGAGCTTCCAGGCTTCTAACGCATCTTCACTTTTTGCTTTGCGAACCTTAAGGCGCATATCTGAAAGGATGGCGGGCAGAGTCTTTCTCGTTCAGGATCTCTTCCAGCACAGGACGTCCCTCAATAGCCTTGCGTATGGCTGCCCGCATTGCTTTGAAATTGTTGAACTCAATACGCTTCTCTATAGCTGCAGAGGGATGGACAAAGGCGTTAACTATCATTATGATTTTATCCAAGAGAGCTTCGGGCAAAGTCCCATCGTTGATCATCCAGTCAATGGCTTTGTTTATCCCCCTGGCAGCTACTTCATATATTTGATGGCGCTGCCGGGCAGTGCGAACGGTTACAGTTGGAACCAGGATTACCATAGGGCGTTCCCGGATTATGGCCAGTTCATGGCCGGGACGTTCTTCTTTGAGAGCTCGCTCGGCTGCTCTACCCACGGGGCCATCCTTGAGCCCCATCACCAGGTCTATGTGGGCGATCTCGTGGAAGGGAGGCCCTGAGAACCCCTCACCTATAGCAAAGGTCAAATCAAAGGCCCTTTTATCAACATGATAATCTACAGGAAAAGAGGCCTTCACAGTTTCATTGCCCAGGTGGTACTCCACTTCCCGGCGAGGGATCTTGCCCAGGGCTTCCAGTTCAAACCTCATCTCTTCCTGATCCTCCCGCCGGAAAGCGTCCGCGGGCATCATGGGAAGGCGGGAATCTCCCACATTTAGCCCCATCATTTTGAGACCTTCTTTTACTGCCTGGGTGGATCCCTGCCTCACCACGATGCGGATTATCTTCTGGATTTTCCTCTGCCATTCCCTGGCGGTATCCAGGTCTCCTGCCTTAACGGCTTTGTAAATCTTCTGCCATATATCAGGTATAAGGTTGGCCGAAGCCAGGATAGCCCCATCAGCTCCGGCCGCCAGAGCTGCAACCACCGTCTCATCGTGGCCGGTAAATATCCCCACCTCGCCCCATACCTTCTCAATCAGGGCCATAAGGAAGGGGATATCGCCGGATGAGTCCTTTATCCCGATAACGTTTTCCAGGTCCAGAAGAGAACCTTCGGCAGTCCACCACTCATGGTGCGTTCCGGCGCACTGGGGTATGTTGTAGAGGATAATAGGTATGCCAATTTTGTTCACAGCCCGGTAATGGTCGTAAATTTCGTTGTAAGTGGGTTTAAGGTAATAGGGGGTAACCACCAGGGCTGCATCGGCTCCCACCTCTTTGGCGAAGCGAGTCAGTTCCAGAGATTCTCTGGTGGAAGGGGCTCCTGTGCCCGCAATCACAGGCACTTTTCCCCCGGCCTCTTCCACCGTTATCTCAATTACCCTTTTCCTTTCCTCCGGCGTGAGGTAAACGAATTCCCCAGTGGTTCCGGCAGCCAGGAAACCATCAACATGGGGCAACAGGAAGCGGATAAGCTCCCGGTAGGCTTCTTCGTCCAGAGAACCGTCTTTCTTAAAAGGCGTTACCAGAGCCGGGATAATCCCTTTGAACCAGGCAGGTTTCTTCCCCATAGCTACCTCACCTTTTATGAAGTTAAGCCGGTGATATTATATCACATCGGGGTTAAACACAAAAGGCTTGGCCTCAATTTGGCGAGAAAGCAAAATATACCGGCATCTTACCCAATGGAGGGTAAGATTTCGCTGTGCCGGGCCTTGAATTTTTTAGAGGGCAGGCTGCTCCGGAAATCAGTGTTTACCGGCTACTGGCCAGCGATAGCGATCTCCAGGGTTTACCGTAAGCTCACCATTGACTGAGGCCCAGGGAGGGGGAGCGTCTATTGTGTAAGTATAGCGACCAGGGTCAAGGCAATATATGTATTCGCTTCCGGCAGGAACTTTAAACGTATCGTTCCACTGGTCTCCCAGACGAGTAAAAGTGAACGTTAGTTCAACTCCCATGAAGTTCTGAATGAGGTAGCAACCTTTGTTTGCGGGCAATGGAGTGGCCTGACCAGAAGGCTTTGGAGTGTTCGTCGGAGTGGGCTTCGGAGTAGGCTTTCGTGTGGGGGTCGGTGTTGGTGTAGGCGAGGGAGTGGGAGTAAAAGTGGGAGTTGAAGTTGGAGTGAAGGTTGGGGTTAAAGTGGGAGTGGGGGTAAAGGTAGAGGTTGGGGTTGGTGAAGGGGTGAATGTAGCCGTTGGAGTA
>CAZZMI010000087.1:0-6348 GCA_964655275.1 uncultured Anaerolineae bacterium
ACCCCCCATATTTCCCCACCCTCGTGGGCTTTGGGTTTGCTATGGTTTTAGGTCCCACTCGTGGGCAAAGTGCTAATGCTGGCGGGTTGCCCCCTTTTGAAAAATTCTGGGGGACGTCCCATCCACCCCCATTTCCTCACCTCCATAGGCATAAAGTTTGCTTTGGTTTTTGGTCCCACTCGTTGGCCAATTGCGATGGCTGGCAATTTGCTCCCTTTGAAACGGGTGATGGCAAAGTCCCTTCTCTGACCTTATGCTTTTAATAGGTTTGAGCATTTGTTTAAAAGGGTTTTTGGGAGGGGGGTAAATCGTGCTATAATATCGCCCAACGCAAGGCACTTGTGAAGAATAATTCGGGGAGGGAAAATGCGAGCAGTAGTCCAGAGAGTCCGAAAAGCCTCGGTTCAGGTCAACGGGGAAATCGTCGGGGCTATCGGGAAAGGTTTTGTGGTCCTGATTGCTGTGAAAAGAGGCGATACCGAAGAGCATGCTCGCTGGATGGCTCATAAAATCGCTAACCTCAGAGTTTTCCCCGATGAGGCCGGTAAGTTTAACCTCTCCCTTCTCGACATAGGAGGTGAAGCCCTGGTGGTATCCCAGTTCACCCTTTACGGCGATATACGGAGAGGGTTCAGGCCCAGTTTTTCCGAAGCTGCTCCCCCAGATGAGGCCGCTCCTTTGATTGAGAAATTCATACAAGCTCTTAAAGAGGAAGGCGTTCCGGTCCAAAGCGGAATCTTTGGCGCCATGATGCTGGTGGAAATCCACAACGATGGTCCGGTAACCATAATCCTGGACAAGGATTAATACCAGTAAAACTCCCTCGGCTGGCTTATAGGGCTAACGGCTATCATCTCCGTATGACCTTCAGGGGTAGTATATTTCCGGACAATGGTCACATCCCAGCGGAAAAGCCGTGGAGAAGCTTCCGCAGGGGGAGCCATACGAGAGGGTAATAGAAAGCTTGTGGCCTGAGTCCAGTAATTTTCTTCCCCACTCCAGTCCTGGCTGTTCCTGTCCCGATACTTCACTCTGACCACGAACCATTCATCTTCCTCAAGGGTATGAAGGCTGGTCCAGCTCAAAACAATTTTAGCCTCCGGGCCTTTGTAAACAGCCCCTTCTGCCGGGGCTAAAAGTATAGGCTCAGGATATTCAGGTTCCTCCTCGCCTCCCCCTACAGGTAAAGGTGGTGTCGGGGAAGGGGTAATGGAAGGGATTATCAACGTTTCCCCTTCCCTCAAAACCCGTGGTTCAGGGATTTTGTTGGCCTCCATCAGGGCCTTTATCGGAACTCTGAACATCACAGCTATATCTATCAAGCTCTGCCCCCTCTGGACGGTGTAAGTGATGGGTTGAGTTAAGGCTTCAGGAATGGAGGGGGTTGGTGTTACGGGTATAATCAGCTTTTCCCCTTCCCAGATCAGGTCAGGGCTCTGGAGGTTGTTGGCTTTGACAATGGCCTCCACGGTCGTGCCGTAGCGAGCGGCAATGGCCAGCAGGCTTTCGTTGGGTTGAACTATGTGGATTATGTAAACTGGTGTAGGGGTAGGGGTGGGCAAAGCCTGGATGAAGGGAGTTGGGTAAGGAGTAAAAGTTGGAGTTGGGGTGGGGATGGATGCGGGACTGGGTGAGGCAGTTGAAGTGCCTCTGGACAGTGGCAACGGCTTAGAAAAAGGTCGCAGGAACCATGTTCCTACTAACGCGGCGATCAGGATAACTACCGCCAGATCCGGCCACGGGATGGAATATGAGCGGCCATCAAGGGAAGCCCCGCACATAAAACAATCTCTGGCATGGTGCGAAACCCTTGTTCCACAACGAGGACAATAGCGTATTTTCGGCCAAGGCAAGGGGTTGCCACAGTGGGGACAGTTGGTAGCTTTTATTTCTATTTCCTCACCACATACCGGACATTTCATAAGGCCTTGCCCTGGGCTAATTTATTACGGGACAAAGTCAAGTTTTTTCCTTCGCATTGATATGCTCTGAACTAGACCTTCCGCCGCAAGAAAGGTTAACAAAGCGCTTCCCCCTGAGCTTATGAAAGGCAGTGGTATCCCGGTAACAGGCATAAGTCCCAGGTTCATCCCTACGTTCACCATTACCTGGAACAGGAGCATTGCTCCCACTCCTGTAGCGATAAGGGCCCCAAATTTATCCTTCGCCCTGGAGGCAATAAGGAAGAATCGCCATATAACCACAAAGAGCAGGCTTAACACCAGAACCGCTCCAGCGAAACCCAGCTCCTCCCCTATTACGGAGAAAATGAAGTCGGTGTGGCGAACCCTTAGGAACTGGAGCTGGCTCTGGCTTCCTCGCGCAAATCCTTTGCCGAAAAGGCCTCCGGAACCGAGACCTATGAGGGCCTGCTGAAGGTTGTAATTGGCCCCCGGATCCAGGTTTGGATTGAGGAAAATTAGGATGCGCTTACGCATGTAATCCTTAAGGGAGAACCAAATAAGGGGAGATAGGAGCAAACCCACAAGGCCCAGGATACCCAGGTGTGAAAGCTTCACCCCCCCTTGCCAGGCCAGGGCAAGCCATATGACCACCAGGACGATAGCTGTTCCCAGGTCAGGCTGAAGGTAAACGAGCGAAGCAGGAATTGCTACCATGGCCATTGAGAGGAGAATGTAACGGAACAATTTAACTTTTTCCCCTAACCTGGAGAAATAAGCTGCCAGAGCTATTGTAATCAATATTTTGGCCGGTTCTGAAGGCTGGAATGTGATAGGCCCTAATTCAAGCCAGCGCTGGGCACCGTAGAGGCTTTTACCCTTGAATAGCACGGCTACTAAAAGGGTAAGGGCAATAATGTAAAAAGGCCAACTGAAATGCTCCAATAAGCTGTAATCCACTACCGCCAGGACAAACATAATACCAAGACCGATGGCTCCGTAAATCATCTGCTGGACATAAAGCCTTTCCAGCCCTCCTACCCCTTTGGTGGCGCTGTAAACCATCGCAAAGCCTGTGAACATCAGAAGGAGAGTGGCGATGAAAAGCCAGAGATCAAAATCGCGCCATTTAATCATGTTCGGCTTTCCGCTTGACCCTTTTTACCGGGATAGTAGCTACAAGCTGACCGAGTTTCTCTCCAAGTTCCAGGCTCAGCTGTGCCTTTTCCCTATCCACATCCAGGTATTTTCCCACTGAAGAGAGGACGGCTTCGCGCAGTTCTTCCATAAAACCTGGGGATACCTCAATCCGGTCCTGGATGAGCATCAATTTGAGGCGTTCTTTGGCTATATTCCGGCTGCCTTCCGACCCACCGATTTTGAAAAGCCTCATCTTTCCCCCTTTACTTGCGACGGAACCATCGGCCCAGGGTGTTCAAAAAGCTTTTGGATTCCTTTAAGGAAGGAAAGGGAACTTCCTCACCCATAAGCCGGCGGGCCATGTCCTTTATAGCCTGCCCCGAAAAGGATGAGGTGTTCAGGACTACAGGAACGCCTTTATTGGTGGCAACTATAACTTCCGGGTCTTCCGGGATCACTCCTATGAGGGGTATGGCCAGGATCTCCAGCACATCTTCCACTGATAACATATCCCCACGCTCCACCATTTCGGGTTTGACCCGGTTTATCGCCAGCTTTACGGATTCTTTTCCTGCGGCTTCCACAAGGCCTATGACTCTATCGGCATCCCGGACAGCCGCCACCTCCGGGGTTGTAACCACTATGACCTCATCGGCGGGGGCGAGGGCCGTCCGGAACCCGTGCTCTATGCCCGCTGGCGAGTCCACCAAAATAAAGGAGAAATCCGCCTTAAGCTCTTCGCATATTTTTACCATGTCCGCAGGCTGTATGGCTGTTTTGTCCCTGGTCTGCGCTGCCGGCAAAAGGAAGAGGTTGCTGAGCCTCTTATCGCGGATCAAGGCCTGTCGCAACCGGCATCTACCTTCAGCCACATCCACCAGGTCGTAAACGATGCGGTTTTCAAGGCCCAACATCACATCCAGGTTCCTCAGGCCGATATCGGCATCAACAGCGGCGACTTGATGGCCGGCCATGGCTAAGGCTGTAGCTAAGTTGGCGGTAATAGTAGTTTTACCAACCCCCCCTTTCCCGGAAGTTATTGTTATGACTTTGCTCTCCATTACCAGGTTCTCCTCAACTACTGCTATTCGGCTTCAAAGCTTTCCACGTAGAATTCTCTTCCACCTTTTACCTGCAGGTAAGGGCTTCCACAATTTGGGCACCCTTCAGGTAGAGGGAGACCAGCTTCAAACTGATGCCCGCAGCTCAGGCAGAGGGCTTGACCCTTCCGCCTATGGAATACAAGCCTGGCTCCTTCCGCTATGGTCCCCCGGCTAAGTATGTCAAAATAAAACTGGACTGAATCATCAACATAACTGCTCAGCTCCCCGATGACGACATCTATTGCCAGTATGCGCTTTGCTCCTATTTTCTCCGCCTCTTCCAATACAAGGCTCAAAATGCCTTGTGTTACCCCTAATTCATGCATCTATCTCACCTTACGAGTGTAATCAGGAAGGAGAATGGGTGATTCTACTTTGGGTTCAATCCCCGCTTCCTTAAGTTCCCTAATCCATTGCCTTACATGGTCCAGTGTGAGCCGGCCGAGCTTCACCTCCTTGCTTCGGAGAGCAGCCGAAGTACCTGCCCTCCTTCCAAAGACCAGGACATCCAGCAGGGAATTGCCCATCAGCCTGTTGCGGCCATGCACTCCACCTGTAACTTCCCCTGCTGCAAAGAGGTTCGGCACAACCGTGGAGCCATCGGGATTGTACTGGAGGCCACCGTTCTGGTAGTGGAGGGTTGGGTAAACCAGGATGGGTTCTTTGGTTATATCAATCCCAAAGCGCTTGAACTGGCGCACCATGGCCGGCAATTCCCTCTGGATGGTCCCAGGGCCATGGAGGATATCAATCATGGGGGAATCAAGCCAGACACCGCACATCCCGCTTGGAGTTATTACCCCCTTCTTCCTTTCCACGCACTCTCTTATGATCGCTGCTGACTCTACATCCCTTGGTTCCCTGGGGAAAACAAATTGCTCTCCATCCACGTTCAGGACCTGTGCTCCCAGACCCCGGACTTTTTCCGTCACCAGCAACCCGACGAGCTGCTCAGGATAAGCGGCACCGGTTGGGTGATATTGCATCGTGTCTAAGAAAATCAGAGGGACACCAGCCCGATAGCCGATTACCAAACCATCGGCGGTGGCACCATAATGGTTAGTGGTAGGGAAACCCTGGTAATGGAGACGACCGCTTCCACCAGTGGCCAGGACTGTGCACTTAGCCTTGACTACCAGATGCTCTCCGGTTTCCAGGTTCATGAGGATAGCGCCGGCACATTGGCCATTTTCGTCCAAGATCAGCTCTATGGCGGGGGAGAATTCCAGAACCGTTATATCCTGGTAGCGGTTGCGCACCTCATCCCTTAAAGTGCGCATGATTTCGGCGCCGGAGTAGTCTCTGGCTGAATGCATCCTCTTGCGAGAAGTCCCTCCACCGTGCTGGGTCCGCATTGTGCCATCTGGCTCTTTATCAAACATCATTCCCAGGTCTTCAAGCCATTTTATAACAAAAGGTGCATCCATCACCAGGGCTTCCACAAGTTCGGGGATGTTGACGAAGTGGCCTCCTCCCACCACATCCAGGTAATGGATAGCAGGTGAATCATTGGGTTTATCGGCGGCTTGGATTCCTCCCTGAGCCATCATGGTATTGGCATCGCCAAAGCGAAGCTTGGTAGCAAGGAGGACCTTTGCTCCATGCTCCTGAGCCATAAGGGCAGCAGCAGCTCCCGCTCCCCCTCCCCCTATAACCAGCACATCTGTCTCATAATCAATTCTGGACAAATCAAATTTATCGGGGTCAATGCGAGGTTTCCCTTCCATGACATCTGCCAGCTCAAGGGGCATGCGTTGCCCCTTGCTAACTCCTACCCGGATGGGGCGCATCTGGTCTTCAATGTAATCGGGGTGGAACTTGCGCAGAATTTCCTCTTTTTCCTGAGGGCTCATAGGAGGGTAGTCATTGTGAAGGCGGTAAGGCCTTGTAGCTTCAACTTTCTTTATGGATTCACGCATCTCAGGTGTATACCCCATAATTGCCTCCTTGTTGAGGTATTATAACAGAACTTCCGTCTTAAACCAATGCGCAGTTGGGTTGCGAGGCTCCTATCTTCTTTGTCGCTCGCTTGAAGTTTCTGAGGGTACACCCCTCGAACCCCTTGTTCCCATTTTTCCCACCCCCGTGGGCTGAGGGTTTGCCGGGGTTTTTGGTCCCACTCGTAGGCTGATTGTTAACGCTGGCCATTTGCCCACCTTTGAAAAACCTGGGGGGACACCCCCCACTCCCCCCGGGAAGGGGGC
>CAZZMI010000088.1:0-4842 GCA_964655275.1 uncultured Anaerolineae bacterium
GAATTGGGGGGTGTCCCCCCAGGCTTTCTTCAAAAAAGGGGGCAAACCGCCGGCATCGGCAACCTGCCCCCGAGTGGGACCCAAAACCATGGCAAACCCTGGGCCCACGGGGGTGGGAACAAATATAGCCCCGAGAGTGTCTGTACAACCCAAAAATTTGACTAACAGCTATCCTCTGGTTAAAATTTTCCCACAGCCGGGAGGGGAAATGGCGGAAAAAAGAAAAAAGGGCTCTGTAACTGTTTTTGATAATTGGTGCAAAGGATGTGGCCTCTGTGTAGCTTTCTGTCCCACTAAAGTCTTTGATCTGAATGGGGAAGGCCGGCCGGTGGTGGCTCGCCCGCAGGATTGTGTAGCCTGTAAATGGTGTGAATGGCATTGTCCAGATTTCGCTATAGTGGTCACAGAACTCCCGGAGGAAACCAAAGATGCTTAGGTTAATGCAGGGAAATGAAGCCGTGGCCTATGGGGCCATCATGGCCGGATGCCGTTTTTACGCCGGTTACCCTATAACTCCTTCTTCTGAAATTGCCCACGTTCTTGCCCGGGAACTTCCCAAAGTTGGGGGAAAATTCATCCAGATGGAAGACGAAATCGCAAGCCTGGGGGCTGTCCTCGGGGCTTCTGTAGGCGGGGTTAAAGCGATGACAGCCACTTCAGGGCCAGGGTTTTCCCTCATGCAGGAGCATATCGGCTACGCTGCTATGGCCGAAATACCCTGTGTTATCGTTAACGTCCAGAGGCTTGGGCCGAGCACAGGCCAGCCCACTAGCCCTGCCCAGGGGGATGTAATGCAAGCCCGCTGGGGAACCCACGGCGATCACCCCATCATAGTCCTGTGCCCTTCTTCGGTAAAGGAAGCCTTTGAATTGACCATTAAGGCTTTCAATTTCTCTGAAAAGTACCGAACACCTGTTATCCTTCTCATGGACGAGGTGGTAGGGCACATGAGGGAACCTCTGGAGTATCCCCCGGCTAAGCCTCCGGAGGTGATTGACCGGGTACAGGCTTCCATGCCCCCGGAGTGGTATTACCCATATGATGAAGAGCTTGGGGATGTGCCTCCTATGGTCCCTTTCGGCATGGGCTACCGGTACAACATAACGGGCCTTCACCACGATCGCTCGGGGTTCCCAACGCTGCGGCCCGATGAAATAAGGAGCTGGATTGAGAGGGTCTTCCGAAAGATTGAATCTAATAAGGCTGATATAACCCTGTATCAGGAAGAGGGCGCAAATCCCAGGATACTGCTAATAGCTTATGGTGCTACGGCGCGAGCAGCGCGCCAGGCTTTTAAAATAGCTAAAGCTCGCCGGTATAAAATTGGCTTCCTCAAGCTTATGACCATATGGCCTTTTCCGGAAGAGGTGGTGGAGAGGGCTGCTCGCAGTGCGGTAAGAGTCATTGTCCCGGAGATGAACATGGGCCAGCTGGCTCTGGAAGTGGAAAGAGTGGTGGGGAAACGGAAGGTCCGGAGGGTTAACAAAGTAGATGGTTCTATGATAACCCCCGCAGAAATCCTAAAGGCTATAGAGGAGGTTAAATAATGAAACGCCAGGATGCCTGGGATCTTCTTACGGAGTTCACTAAGAACCCTAACCTCATAAAGCATGCCCTGGCTGTTGAAGCTGCTATGAGGGCTTATGCCCGCAAATTCGGAGAAGACGAAGAGAAATGGGGTATAGTAGGGCTAATCCACGATTTTGATTACGAGCAGCATCCAACCCTGGAAGAGCATCCTTTTGCAGGCGCTAAAATTCTGAAGGAGAGGGGCTGGCCTGATGATATAATAAAGGCCGTTTTAGCTCACGCCGATCACACCGGGGTTAAAAGGGAAAGCTTGATGGAAAAGGCCCTTTTTGCAGTAGATGAGCTTACCGGCCTTATCGTGGCAGTAGCTCTGGTCCGTCCCACCAAAAGCATTCTGGACGTAACGGTGGAGTCCGTAAAAAAGAAGTGGAAGGAGAAGTCTTTTGCTGCAGGAGTAAAGAGGGAGGATATTGAGCGGGGTGCTCAAGAGCTGGGCGTTCCCCTGGATGAGCATATCGCAATAGTCCTGGAAGCTATGAAAGGGATAGCCTCAGAATTAGGTCTGGCGGGAAAGTAAATCATGGCTTATCCATTTGCCAGGGCAATGGCCGGGGGGTTCTTCCTCCTGGCCTTGCTGTTTTATCTCTTAAAAAAAAGCGAGCGGAGAACCCATTTATACATAGTAGCTGTCTTCTTCGCCCTCCTTTCCGTTATGCTTATAGCCATTGCGGGCGATTTTATCCAGGCTCTGGCAACTTTGGCATCTCTGGCGATCCTTTTGCGTAAAAGAGAGGATTTTAATTTCCAGACGCTTACTTTGGCCGGTTCCTTTGTCCTTTTCTTTTTCTCATCAGCCCCGGTGGACCTTTTAAGCGCATGGTTCCTGGCGGATCTGTCCCTCCTTATGGGCTGGGGGGATATTAAAAGCTTGCCGGGGCATTTGTTTTCCCAGGGGGCTGGAATCTTAGCCTTCATAGGGTGGGTGCGGGCAGGGTCCCCTTTATTGCTTTTTATCTCCGCTTCTGCCAGGGCTGGGTTTTTCCCCTGGCCTTGTTCCACTCTTAGATCCAGAAGCTTTAGTTTCCTGCCCATCATTATGTCTTTTTACCTTCTCAGGAATATGGACTTCCCAGGGGGATGTTGGGCCTGGCTTATCGGTTTGTGGCTTGCTCTGGGAAGCGGTTTTGCATTAACTAGGAAGGATGGTTTTCCTCAATCTCTATGGGGTTTTACCATTTTCCTGGTTTTGTTCAAATTCTGGGGTGCAGGCCTCATGGTGCTGGCCTTTGTTGTAGCGGTTTTAAAGGAGCGCTTTGAAAAGGTATGGAATAAGGTCCCGGTTTTCCTCCAGACGGTAGTGAGATGGCTTCGGGGGGCCAGCGAGTTCATTGAGGGGGAAGGTGGGTGGCTCTGGGTAGGGTTGGCAATTCTGGTTTTACTCCGGGGGCTTAGGTTGGGTTCGGAAGAGGCTTTTCAGAAGTTCTTATGGCGCGAACTTTTCCCCGAAGGATTCGGGCTCATGAGCGCCTCCCTATACCTTGTGATAACTGAGTCAGAAGCCGCTATCTTGTTTTCCCTTCTGGCCCAGTATATCCTGATGGCTTTTTACAAGGCTCCTCCCTTGCCCGGAAATTGGCTAATAGCTACCAGGATGGCTCTTGGGGCTATGGTATGCCTGTTTTTCTATTTGTCCCGCTGGGGGGCGAGCTGGCTTCGCCCTCTTGTTGGTTCGGGCGTTTCACAGAAAAAGGGAAGCTGGTGGCTGCTGCGTTTGATGCTGGGTGCCGGAGGGGGCCTCCTGGCTTTTATAGCTGTCAGCCGGTATACCCTTTTTTCCCTGGTTCCAGAGGAAAGGCTTGTGGTGTTCTGGGTCATCATCATGGGTTTACTCGGGACTCTATCCCCCGGTTCGGCCCTCCAGAGGGCAGCTGGGGTTTTGACTTTCCTCAATGGTCTTGAGTTGGCAGGATTTACCCTCAAGCCTGCAATCTGGTTTGCCCATCTCATTGTAGCTATGGCAGCTTCTTTCCTTGTAGCTTACGAAAAGGCGAGGGGTGGATGAAGGGGCCATTAACTCTTTTTATACCTTTTGCTGTAGCTGCCCTTATTTACCTGCCGCCTCTGCGACGGTTTGGTTTCCTGATCGCTTCTGTGGCGAGCTCGGCGATGGCCCTTTTGGAAGGTGGGGAAGGGTTATGGATATGGGCATTTTTCGCCCTGGCTTTCCTTCTGGGTTGGTTTGTGGAGGTTTCCCCTCTGATTTCTTTTTGGGCAGTGCTGAGCTTAGGGCTGGCGAATGCCTCGCTGTTCTGGGGCCATTCCCCTCTGGGGGCTTTCTTTATAAGCTCCTCTTTGCTTTTAATGGTCCCGGCTTTATGGGAGGAGCTTGCTCCGGACTTCGCAGGGATTTCGGTTTTTCTCCTCTTGGCTATGGTGCCTTTTCTTACTTTTAATGCTCCAGAAGAATGGAGATTTCCACTGGTGCTGGTCTCCCTTTTAGGGGTTTTCCCATTACATCTATGGGTTCGGAGCGCGATGAAGAGGGTGGCATCTTTCGGGGCACTGCTTCTGGTTACAGGCTTCAGGGCAATTGTGCTTTTCTGGCTGGGCAGGGAAAGTGTGATGTTATCCTATGAGGCTCTTCGGATGGCTCTTACCTGGTTGGGGTTTATATCAATCGTTTGGGGGGCCTTTCGTGCCCTGGTGGCTGAAGGTTGGGGAGAAATATGTGCTTACTTTGCTACTTTTGAGGCCGGGATAATTTTGATCCTTGTCATCAGGGCAGGGCTTGAAGCCGCTTTCATTTATTCTGGTCTGGCGGGATTGAACCTATTGGCCTTCGGAGCGGGCTCCTGGGGGGTGGAAAGCTTTATAAAAGGGGGGCGCTCTGTAACCCCTGCGGTTTTCCTCCTTCTGGGTGGTCTTCTTGGCGTTGCTGGTTTACCTCTTACACCAGGCTTTTCGGCTACAGCTCTGGCTCTGGCTCATCTTGGGGGAAGAGAAAGTCTTTTGGTTCTGGGTGGCAGGCTCGGGATTATGGCCGGGGGGTTGAAGCTTTTAAGGCCTCTTGTTCCCGCCTTCCGTTCAGACCCCTTCTTTAATTCTTTTAGAGCCGCGATTTTGGCCTTAATGGCTGTTATTTTCATTGTTCTGAGCTTTGCGATCGGACTATAAGGTCACTTTTGGAGGTGTCATGTCCTTTGCATCCTTTGTTTTTCCCGCCCCCGTGGGCTTGGGGTTTGCCAGGGTTCTGGGTCCCACTCGGGGGCTAATTACTAATGCTGGCAGTTTGCCCCCTTTTTGATAAAGCCT
>CAZZMI010000089.1:0-4818 GCA_964655275.1 uncultured Anaerolineae bacterium
GCGTGGGTGTGGGTTTAGGGGCGCAAGCACCCAGCACCAGAGCCAACAATGTAAGGCCAGCAATCATCGTCCATGCATACTTTTTCATGGTTTATACCTCCTTTGGGAAAATTTAAACCCTGCTCCTGCCGATCGCAAGGGGAGCAAGGCTTTTTTGCTCAATGTAACAGGGCCTGTTCTGTAACAGCATCAAAGAGGTGCATATTTTCCATATCCATGACCACTTCAATTATATCTCCCGGCCTTGCCTGAACTCTGGGGTCAACCCGGGCAAGGAAACGGTTCTTTCCATTCAAGAGGTAAAGGAAAATTTCGTTCCCCATAAGCTCAATGATATCAACTTCAGACCTGACAAAGGCCGGACTTATGCCGGGAGGGACATAGGGCGGTGCGTAAATGTGCTCGGGCCTTATTCCGAAAATTACCTTTCTGCCCTTGAGAGGGAGGGCTTTTTCCCTTTTGGAATCAGGTATGGGGACGCGGAAACTCCCGGTGTCCACCGCGAGCTTGCCATCTTCTTCCACCACTACCGCTTCAAAGAAGTTCATAGAAGGGCTGCCGATAAAGCCTGCCACGAAGAGGTTAGCAGGTTCTCTGTAAAGCTTCTGAGGTGTATCTACCTGCTGAAGGACCCCATCTCTGAGAACGGCTATGCGGGTACCCATGGTCATGGCCTCCATCTGGTCGTGGGTCACGTAGATGAAAGTGGTCTGGAGGCGCTGATGCAATTTTATAAGCTCGGCTCGGGTCTGAACCCTGAGCTTGGCATCCAGGTTGGATAAAGGCTCATCCAAGAGGAAGACCTTGGGCTCCCGCACGATAGCCCTGCCAAGGGCTACTCGTTGCCGCTGCCCACCCGATAACTCCCTGGGTTTACGGTGGAGCAAATCTTCTATCTCCAAAATCCTGGCAGCTTCCCTCACCCGGCGCTCGATCTCTTGCTTTGGTAACTTGCGAAGCTTCAAGCCAAAGGCCATATTGTCAAAAACATTCATGTGAGGGTAAAGGGCATAGCTCTGGAAGACCATAGCCACATCTCTATCTTTGGGGGGAACATTATTGACCAGACGATCGCCTATGTAGATTTTGCCTTCGGTAGGCTCCTCCAGGCCGGCAATAAGCCTGAGGATAGTGGATTTACCACAGCCCGATGGCCCAACAAAGACCAGAAACTCTTTATCCTCAATGTGGAGCGTCAGGTCCCGCACAGCTACAACTTTCCCGA
The DNA here is from genome assembly GCA_964655275.1 of uncultured Anaerolineae bacterium. GTDB lineage: Bacteria > Chloroflexota > Anaerolineae > SpSt-600 > SpSt-600 > SpSt-600. The sequence goes on from CAZZMI010000089.1 coordinate 1,226, forward strand.
AACGTTTAGTAACATGTTCAAAAGTTACACTCGCCATGCCTCCCCTCCTTAAACCTGTAGGTATTATAACCCCATTTCTTTTCTTGCGCAAAAATTGCGGAGTTAAAGTGAAAAGTTCGAGGGATTCGGACAGCATCTAACGGGATTGCCTTTTTATCCTTCCAAGGCTATAATTTAAGCGAGAAAGGCTTCTAAAAGGAGGGAAGGAATGTCTGGTCACTCTAAGTGGGCTAACATAAAATATCGCAAGGCAGTTCAGGACGCCAAAAGGGGCCAGCTTTTCACCAAGTTGGGAAGGGAGATAGAGATAGCTGCTCGTGAGGGAGGCCCAGACCCCGAATCTAACTTCAAACTGCGCCTGGCTATTGAAAGGGCCAAGAAGGCCAATATGCCCAAAGAAAACATTGAAAGGGCTATAAGGAGGGGTGCGGGGCTGGAAAAGGGTTATACCCTTGAAGAATTCATACTGGAAGGCTACGGCCCCCAGGGTGTAGCCATGATGGTTCATGTCTTAACGGATAACCGGAACAGAGCAGTAGCAGAAGTTCGCCGAATTTTCACCAGACATGGGGGGAACCTCGGGGAGAGCGGGTGCGTATCCTGGCTTTTTGAACCCAAAGGCTATATAACGGTTTCTACCAATGAGATGGACCCTGAAGAAATAGCAATGCTGGCTATAGATGCGGGGGCCGATGATGTCCAGATTGGAGATGAAGTGGTGGAAATCTACACTAAAGTGGAAGACTTCCAGTGGGTCAAAGAGGCTCTGGAAAAACGGGGATTGAAGGTGGAAACGGCGCAGATTTCCATGATTCCGAAAAATAAAGTGACTCTGGATGAAAAAGGCACTTTCCAGAACATGCACCTTATAGAAGCCCTTGAAGAGCTTGAAGATGTAACCCAGGTTTACAGCAACCTTGAGCTCACGGTGGAGATGGTAGATAAATTCGTGGCAGGACAGGCAGCGTGAGAGTGCTTGGGATTGATCCCGGGCTGGCCCTGACGGGCTACGGCCTTGTGGAAGGGAATGGCTCCCTCGTTCTGGTAGAAATGGGGAGCATAACTACCCCTTCATCCTTGTCTTTACCTGAAAGGCTCAGGATCCTTTACCAGGACTTCTCGGCCCTTCTGGAAAGGCTCCAGCCAGATGCAGTAGCTGTGGAAGAGCTTTTCTTCGGGAAAAACGTCCGAACGGCTATAGCGGTAGGGCAAGCAAGAGGCGTGGTTATGCTGGCTGTAGCCCAGGCTAAAATTCCTCTGCATGAATATACCCCACTCCAGGTTAAAGAAGCTCTCACCGGTTACGGCCGGGCCGATAAACAACAGGTTCAGAAAATGATCTGCTTCCTCTTAGGCCTATCATCTCCCCCCAAACCTGACGATGTGGCTGATGCCATAGCTGTGGCTATATGCCACCTGCACTACCGAAAATTGTTAGCTCTGGTGTGAGGTAAGCATGATCTCCAGCATACGGGGAGTGGTGGAGAAAACGGGCAAAAATTTTGTGGTGGTCAGAGTTGGGGATATAAGTTTCAAGATTTTAGTCCCTTCCTATCTGATTGATGAAAATTTGCAGCCTGGCGATTCCATTACGCTCTTCACCACCCTTTTCTTCAAGGAAGACGAACTTTCTCTCTTTGGCTTTGCTACCGAAGAGGAGCGGGATTTCTTTGAGCTGCTGATGACTACTCCAGGGGTTGGGCCTAAGGTGGCCTTGGCTCTCCTCTCCTACCTTTCACCGGCTGCTCTCAGGGAAGCCATCGCCCTTGAACAGGAAGGAGTCTTAACAAGAGTCCCGGGCATCGGACCTAAGACCGCTAAGAGCATAATCTTCCATCTCAAGGACAAAATCAAGGTTGAAATCCCGGCGCCTGTGCCCTCGGTTATAACCAAAGCCGATGAAGAGGTTATTGCTGCTCTGACATCCCTGGGCTATAGCCTTGTGGAAGCGCAGCGGGCTGTCCAATCAGTTCCCAGGGAAATCACCCAGGTAGAAGAGCGCTTGAGGCTTGCCCTGGCTTACTTTGCTTCCAGAGGTTAGACGAGATGCCTTTGCTTTCTGCCCTCGTTGCTGTTATTAGCTGGTTTTCCCTGGCCCTTCTGGTTAATTTGTACTGGCCCACCCCCTTTTCCTTTCAGCTTTTCCTCTTCTTTTTCTTCATGGCTATTTTCTCCACAGTTACCCCCGTCTACTTTTTCATTGGCGAGCGTTTCCCTTCCCTGCAAAGGAGAAAAGGCCTTTGGCCTCCGGCCAGAAGAGGGTTCTTTACCGCCTTCCTGCTTTCCACCTTAACTTTCCTCAAAGTTCTTACAGCTTTGACCTTAGTCATTGCCATGCTTCTGGTGGGAACTCTCCTGGTCCTGGAGCTTTACTTTTCAATTTTTGTGGACTAAACCTATCATGGAGGTATAAGCCATGAACATGGACAAAATAGCCCAGATGATGGAAAAAGTTGGCATACCTGGTAGGGATGCTTATGATTTGCCCACCAGTACCAAGAGGTTCCCCGACGGAGCCTGGTATCGTATGGAAATCTCGGGTGTTGAGAGGCCTCAGGTTCTGGAGGCGCTGGTGGATGAAGCCCATAAGCGCAATATCCCGATACATCGGCTGATATCCACAGTTATGGGCGCTACCCTTCTGGATAAAGAAGAGTTGCGGACTTTCGCCCGCCTTGCCGCTGAAGCCAAAATGGAAGTCATAATAACTCCTGGACCACGCTCAGGCTGGGATGTGGGGCGCCAGCTGGCAACCCCCGAGGGAGCACTTTCAGGCATACGTTATAGAGGCTCTGACCAGCTCCGCTATGTTTTGGCTGACATAATGCGTTGCATTGAGATCGGTTTCAGGGGTTTCCTTGTGGTAGATGAGGGCCTTTTGTGGCTCCTCAATGAGCTCAAGAAGAACGGTGATATTCCTCAAGACGTGGTCTTCAAAGTAAGCATTTTTGCTGGTCACGCCTCGGCTGCGGGGGGCAAGCTCCTGCAGATGCTGGGAGCGAACACTTTCAATCCCCTCGGGGATTTATCCCTTCCTCAGCTTGCCTCCATACGCAAGGCAATAGATATCCCCATGGACCTGCATATTTACCTTTCTGATTCTTTTGGGGGATTTAACCGCTTCTACGATGGGCCGGAGATGGCGAGAGTATGTGCACCCTGTTACTTCAAAATTGAACCCGGAACAACGCTGGCTGCTGGTCCCGGGGCATGGTATAAACCCTGGACCAGCACAGAGTTCCTGGCTCAGATGGCCCGGGAAAAGGTCAAATATGCCCAGATAATTCACGAAATAATCCAGGAGAATTTCCCTCAGGCTACCATTTCAGGGTGGGGTCCTGCAGACCTGGCTATACCCAAAGTTTAATAAGGCCTTTGCGTGAAGGTGGGCAAAACTGGGGGCCAGGGGTAGAATTTTCCAGAAGGAGTAAACCCCCAACCCTGGCAAACCCAACGCTTGCAAGGGCAGGGAAAACGGGGGTGCAGGGGGACAGAGTCCCCTCCCGGGGGGTTCTGAGGGTGTTCCCCCAGGTTCTTTCAAGAGGGAGCAAATAGCCAGCATGGGCAAATTGCCCACGAGTGGGACCAAAAAC
>CAZZMI010000090.1:0-4801 GCA_964655275.1 uncultured Anaerolineae bacterium
GTTCTGGGGGGTGTCCCCCCAACCCCCAAGGCTTTATCAAAAAGGGGGGCAAACCGCCAGCATTGGCAACCTGCCAGCGAGTGGGACCCAAAACCATGGCGAACCCCAAGCCCACGGGGGTGGGGAAAACTGAGAGGTTTTAGCCTAATGGAAAAGATTATCAAGCACCATCATAACGATAAAACCGCTCAAAAGCCCGGTTGTTCCAATGCGGGCATAGCCTTTGCGGTGGGTTTCCGGAATTATTTCTTCGCTTATGACGTAAAGCATAGCGCCAGCTGCAAAGCCCATGGCTACAGGAACAAGAGGTTTAGACAGAACTACAGCTGCCGCCCCCAAAAAACCGGCCACAGGCTCTGCCAGACCAGACAAAGTAGCATAAAGGAAGGAGCGGAAAGGGGAATAGCCCTCGCGAATTAAAGGGAGAGCAACGGCCAGACCCTCAGGCATGTTCTGAAGAGCTATGGCCATAGCCAGGGTTATTGCAGTGGAAAGCTCGCCGCTTCCGAAGCTGACTCCAACGGCTAAACCTTCCGGAAAATTATGAAGGGTTATAGCCAGGATCAAAAGCCATATGCGCCTTAGGGTAGAAGACGGCCCTTCAAACCCCTCTATAAAGTGAAAGTGAGGGATTAACTTATCAGCCCAGGCCAGGAAAAAAGCCCCTATAACGATGCCCAGGGAAGCTATCCATACACCTCCAATGCTTATAGCAGGAACCAGAAGACTAAAAGCCGTAGCCGCCAGCATCACACCGGCCGCAAAGCCCAGCAGTGCGTCCAAAAGCTTATCCGAAACGCCCCGTAAAACAATGACGGGAAGAGCCCCCACTCCAGAAGCCAAACCTGTGGCTATGGTGGCCAAAGTTCCATAAAGAACCAATTGCCAGTTAGATAAAACTTCCGCCATGGCCTGTTCTCCTGAGAGGGAATTATAACAAGAGTAGGACAAATGGCAAAAGCCCTGGCTTTGGCTGCCTTTAAGGACGGAAACTGAGAAAATTCCGGCGTGCTTTTTCGCTTAACTCCTCACCCCGCAGAAGTCAGGGATCCCGCCTTCTCTTCCCGGCGTGACAGGAACTGGGACACATACGCTCTATTTGAACCTTTCAGGGCAGGGGACCCGGACATATGGCTCAGACCCTTCCTGGCGTTTCGGAGATAAAGACCTGTTCCTGCTGGATATAGCCAAAGGCCAGTTTGTTCAGCTTATGGTAAAAAACTTGCCTTAAGCAAAAAGCAGGGCAGGCCCGAGAAACCCGCCCTGCTTACTTTAAATCCACTGACCTCAGAACAAGTAAGGCATCAGGATGAAGGCGAGTGTGGTAATAACCAGATACACGAGGAAGAAGACGATGGCGTATCCCATTATATTGCGGAACTCTGTTTTGGCCACGCCCAGGAGGGGTATAGCCCAGAAGGGCTGTATAACATCCGTCATCATATCTCCCCAAGCATAAGTCACTACCAATTGACTTAGAGGTACACCGAGGTTTTTAGCCGCCTGGACAATGTAGGGGGCCTCAATAGCCCATTTAGAACCACCAGAGGGCACGAAATAGTTTAAAATCCCGGAATACCAGTAGATTATGACCGGGAAAGTTTTGGATGTAGCGATAGCTGTAAACCAATTAGCAAAGACCTGGGCGAGGCCAGAATCTTTAATGATGCCGAACATTCCGGCGTAGAAGGGGAACTGAATTATGACACCCCACACGTAAGAGGCAGCTTCCATAGCAGCCCTGCAGAAAGAAGCGGGCGTCCAGTGGAAGAGAATGCCCAAGATCAGGAAAGTGAAGTTGACCGTATCCAGGGTAATTCCCTTAAAACCTTTCGTGCTGAAGTTCCAGAAGAGCCAGACCAGGCCAATGGCTGCTACAAAGATATTTACCCATGGAGTGTGAGCAATCCAATCGGCGAAAGTTTTGATCTCAGGTTTAGGAGGCTCTGGTTCCTCTTTGAGAAGGGATGGGTCCGCTTCTATGGTGTCCTCTGGTTTAGGATGCATTTTAGCGGCCAGGAAGGTCCAGACCACCAGGACTATTAAGGCCAATATCAGATTGAAGGGGGAGAAAATGGTCTCACCGACGCTTATTATGCCCATTTCCTTTTCCATAAAATGCTTTGGGGTGGCCACGAGGAGTGGAGCTGAAGCGGAAAGGCCTGAATGCCACATTCCTCCCAGGCCCAGGTATGCAGCGCATACTAAAAGGCCGTAGTCTACCCCTCGCTGCTTGCGGACCATGTAACGCACAAAGACGGCGCTCCCTACTATTGAAAGCCCCCAGTTAATCCAGGCCAAAATCATGGAAACCAGAGCCATCAATCCCACACTCTGGGCCGGGCTTTTTGGGAGGCCTGCAAGCCAGTTCAGGGCAGCCCGCAATGGACGCGAGGTGGAGAGGATGTAGCCTGTCATGATTATTAGCGCCATCTGCATAGCGAAGCTGTGAAGGAGCCAGAATCCATTGCCCCAATCCTGGATCAATTGATATAAATTGTGTTGACCGAATATGAGGGCCAGGATGAAGACGATTACCGTCAGGATTACAGCTATGATCCAGGCATCAGGGATGTAGCGCATTGTCCAGCGCGTTAGTGCAGTTGCCAGCCTTTGCAACATGATAATCCCTCCTTGGATTTATCTTCGGTAAGCTTCAGGGCTTTAACCCTTCAGCTTATTCCCAACCTCATTCTTCCTGGAGAAGGGGTACAATGCTCTGATAGAAATCCAGAGATTCGGGGTTAATCAAAGCATCACGGTTGACTACTGGCCGTCCGTTAATTATGTTGGCCACAGCAGTTTCTACTTTCTTCAAGTTGAGGGTATAAGGGATATCAGGGGCCTCCATAATGATATCCGGGACGTGGCGGGGCGAGGCTTTCTCCCGGAGGGTTCTGCGGATCTTCTCTTTAAGTTCTTCTGTGAGGGTGTAGCCCGGAGCCAGTTTGACGAACAGGATAATCCTCTGATCCCCTTTCCAGTTCTGCCCTACAGCCAGGGCATCAGCAATCTCCTCCAGGGATTCAAGAGGCCTGTAGATCTCGGCTGTCCCAATGCGCACCCCTGAAGGCTTAAGAACAGCATCCGAGCGCCCCAGGAAAGTGATTCCGCCAGTATCGCTGTGCATTATTACGTAATCGCCGTGTCTCCAGACATTACGGTTGGGATAAAACTCAAAATAAGCTTCCCTATACTTTTTGCCATCCGGATCGTTCCAGAAGTATAAAGGCATAGAAGGGGAGGGGGCTTCGCATACCAGTTCCCCTGGCTTATCGTATATGGGGTTACCATTTTCATCGTAAGCTTTAACTTTCATCCCCAGGGCAGGTCCTTGAAGTTCACCAGCATAAACCGGCAAGGTGGGGCTACCTGCGGCGAAACATCCGTTTATATCGGTACCACCGGAGATGGAGTTGAAATGCAAATCCGCCTTGATCTCGCGGTAAACGTACTCAAAACCTTCCGGTGAGAGGGGTGAACCGGTTTGGGAGATTTCTTTCAATGAAGAGAGGTTATAATGCTTGCCCGGAGAAGCCCCTTCGTTACGCAGGAAATTAATGTAACTGGCACTGCACCCGAATATGGTGATCTTCTCTTCTTCAATGATTTTCCACATGGCGTAAGGATCTGGGTAATTGGGGTTGCCTTCGTAAAGGACGATGGTAGCTCCGACAGCCAGAGAACTCAGGAGCCAGTTCCACATCATCCAGCTACACGTAGTTATGTAGGTGATTATATCCTCTCGCTTGAGGTCGGTGTGAAGGATAAGTTCTTTAAGGTGATTTATTAGCACACCGCCGGCTCCCTGGACCATGCACTTGGGTTTGCCAGTTGTCCCTGATGAGAACATTATGTAGACCGGGTGGTCAAACGGAAGCTGCTCAAAGTGAATTGGCAACCCTTTCTCGGGGGCCAGGAATTCATCCCAAAGCACACTTTTAGGGATAATGCTTATATCCGGGGACCTGGTAACATAGGGGACTACCACTACTTTCTGTAAGGATGGCATGCCTGCAGCTACTTCAGCTGCTTTTTCCAGGGCATTATAAAGCTTGCCCTTGTAGAAGTAGCCATCGGCGGTGAAAAGGACCTTGGGCTCTAACTGGCCAAGCCTTTCTAAAGCGGCTGGCGCACCGATATCTGTAGCGCAGGAAGCCCATACTGCCCCGAGGCTTGTGGCCGCCAGCATAGCGATGGCAGTTTCAATAAGGTTGGGCATATATGCCACCACACGGTCTCCTGGCCTGACTCCAATGTTCTTAAGAGAGTAAGCCAGGCGGGCTACCTTGTCGTAAAGTTCGGCATAAGTTAAGGTAATCCTTTGTCCACGCTCATCCCGGAAAATGAAAGCGGTATGGTTATCCCGGTAGCGCAGGAGGTTTTCAGCAAAGTTCAACTCAGCCCCTATGAACCATCGTGCTCCCGGGAAGTGATTAAGATCATCCACCACCTGGGTATAGGTTTTGGAACTTTTTATTCCGACAAAATCCCACACTGCAGCCCAAAAATCGGGGATGTTTTCAATAGACCATTGGTGCATCTCGTGATAATTCTGAAGTTTGAGTCCATAGCGGGCATTTAAATAATCTAAAAAGCGGGTTATATTAGCTTGCCGCTTTCTTTCTTCCGAAGGAGTCCAAAGAGGCTTTTTCATAATTTAACCCCCTCCGAATTTTTCTTGGCCCCATTACTCCCACCACAGTGGGATTGCAACTTCCCTGCCCTATCCCTACTGGGCTGGCAACCATCCCGGGCAAATCCCCAGAAGTCAGGGCGAGGGAGAACGTTTCAATCCCAC
>CAZZMI010000091.1:0-4750 GCA_964655275.1 uncultured Anaerolineae bacterium
CAAATTTTTCTGTCGATCCCCGATCGCCGGATTTTCCCTGGAGATCGACAGAAAAATAAGCGGCTTCGGGGTTATGGTTTTTCCAGCAAAGATTCCAGGTAATCGTCAGAGGCGCGGCGGAGAGAGTACACAGCCTGGCGCTTGGAAAGGGCCTTCGGAATGACCTGCAAACCCGCAAGTTGACCCCTTATCCTGGCTCTGGAGGCTTCTCCTCGCCAGGCTTTCAAGGCATCAATTGTGATCCTGAGCTGGGCTTTGATAATGAGAGGCCAGTATTTACGGAAAAGGCTGCCAGGATAATCTTTCGCCAGCACGTAGATGAAGTTTCGCCCATTGTAGAAACTGGCCAGTTTTCCCCCACCAGTGGCGCTGAGCCGGTGATAAGCGATGGCTCTGGGCGTGTAAATGCACTTGTAGCCGGCTATCTGGGCACGCCAGGCCAGATCTACATCTTCACAGTACATGAACATTTCTTCATCAAAAAGCCCTATCTCCTCCAGCATCGCCTTCCTGTAAGCAGCGGCTCCCCCACATGCTCCAAATACATATTCCTCCCGGTCATATTGCCCCAGGTCTTTCTCCCACACACCTCTGTTCCCTGGAACTCCATCAATCCGGTAGAAATCCCCCGCTGAATTTATCACATCCCTCCGGTCATAAAGAAGCAGCTTGCTCGCAGCCATCCCTGCTTCCGGATGCTTCTCCAAGGCTTCCCACAGGGCTTCCAGCCAGCAGGGATGAGCTTCAGCATCGTTGTTCAAAAGGGCTATAACACGACCTTGTGCAACTCTTATTCCGGCGTTGGCTCCCCCAGTGAGGCCTAAGTTCCGGGAAAGTTTGACTACCTTGACCTCAGGGAATTCCTTTTCTACAAGCGCCACCGAGCCATCGGAAGAGGCATTGTCCACCAATATTACTTCAAAAGATCTGAAGGTCTGTTCCCTGAGGGATTGAAGGCACCCTTTTAAAAACCTTTCCCCGTTCCAGTTGGGTATAACCACAGAGATTTTAACGTCCACAGCCCTTTATTAACCCCGGCTCTTTTTCAAAGAAGGCCTTTAAAGCGTCCTGCCAGGGCCTAAGCGTTATCCCAATCAAGGCTCCGGCAAAGTTCCGCAAAGGGGTGAAAAGCGGTGGCCTGGCTACTCTTACCCATTCTCTGGAAGTTATAGGCTCTATGGGCACATCCCCCCTCCCTGATAGCTCCAGGATAAGCCGGGCAAAATCATAGCGAGAGCAGTAGCCGGAATTGGTGAAATGGTATGTGCCATAGAAGTTTGTGCGAATTAGCCTGGAAATGGCTTCCGCCAGGTCCAGGGCATAGGTGGGGTTACTTACCTCATCCGTTACAACCCGCAAGCTACCTCGTTCATCAGCAGCCCGAATTATCTTGGTGACAAAGTTGTTTCCCCCATGATAGTAAAGCCAGGCGGTCCGAACGATGAAGAAGCGAGAAAGGATTTCCCGGACATATTGTTCCCCAGCCAGCTTTGACCGGCCGTATACCCCCACGGGATTCGGGCGGTCAAATTCCCAGTAAGGCTCAGAAGATGTGCCGTCAAATACCTCATTGGTGCTAATGTAAACCATTGCAGCACCGCATTCCAGAGAAGCTACGGCGACATTGCGGGTTCCCAGGGCATTGACAGCATAAGCCTTTTCCGGTTCCAGCTCGCATCCATCCACATTAGTAAATGCCGCAGCATGGATTACCACATCGGGCCTGAATTTGCCAAGGCATTCCATGAGAGAATCCAGTCGGGTTACATCGCACTCCGGCCTGCTCAGGGGAAGAACTTCGTCCTCCTTAAGGACCTCTATGAGAGCTCGGCCAAGCTGCCCTGTGCTCCCGGTGATGGCTATCCTCATCTTTTCATTCCTCCACAGGAACCTTTTGGATGAAACGGCCCCGCAGGGACCATGGGCCAGCCTCTTCTACCCTTACCATCACCATTTGCCCGTCCCAGTTTCCAGGGTCTTCAAAGAAAACAAGCTTGTTCGTCCTGGTCCTGCCGAACCAGCGGCCTTTGCGCCTGCCTTCTACCAGTATTTCTACTTCCCTGCCTATAAGCTTTGCGTTTATCTCCAAAGCAATCTTCTCCTGAAGCTCTTCCACAAGTTTAAGCCTGCGCTTTTTCTCTTCAGGCGAGACGTCGTCCTTGAGGCGGGAAGCAGCAGTGCCAGGACGAGGGGAGTAGGCAGCCACATGAACCACATCAAACCTTATCTCCTCAAGGAGACGGTAAGTATTCATAAACTGCTCCTCTGTTTCCCCCGGGAAACCCACAATGACATCAGTGGCAAGGCTGACCTCAGGAATAGCTTCCCTTATCTTCCTGATCAGCTCCTTAAACTGAGCTACAGTGTAACCTCTAACCATGCGCTTAAGGATTAGATCGTCTCCGGATTGGACCGGGATTTCCAGGTGTTCGCAGACTTTGGGAAGGGTGGCTACGGCTTCAATTATCCTTTCAGTCATATCCGCCGGGTGAGAAGTCAGGAAGCGAATGCGCCACAGCCCCTTTATCGGGTGAAGGGCCTCCAGGAGCTGGGCCAGATCCGGTTTACCTGGAAGGTCCTGACCGTATGAGTCCACGTTCTGGCCCAGGAGGGTGACCTCCCTTGCTCCCCGCTTTACCAGTTCTTCCACCTCAGCGACAATTTCCTCCAGAGGGCGGCTTCTCTGCCTGCCCCGCCTTAGCCTGACAATGCAGTAGGTGCAAAAATGATCGCATCCATAAACAACCGGGACGTAAGCAGAAACAGGGGCAGGAAGGGGTGGCCTGACCCATCCCTCTCCTAAAGCCATACGTTCTTTCACAGCATTTATGAAACCTTCAACGTCGGATGGGCGCAGGAACAGGTCAACGTAAGGGTATTCCTCATACAGGGCTTGCGCATCGTCCACAAAGCAGCCCATCACCGCCAGGAAGACGTTAGGGCGGCGGCGCTTCACGGCCTTTAAGGAAGCTAAGTGTCCCCTCACTTTGTCCTCGGCACTCTGGCGGACCACGCATGTATTAAGCAAAAGGACATCCGCCTCATGAGGGGATGATACTTTTGAAAAGCCCATTCGCTCCAGGGCTTCCGCCGCCCTGGCCGAGTCGGCATCGTTCATCTGGCAACCTATGGACCAGAGGTAGTATTTCAAATTCGCCATTTCCGTGCAATTTTGGCCAGGGTGGAAAATAAATGAACCCAGAGCGGGCTTCTGCGGCCTTTTATCCTGCCCCCCTTCAGAGCCTCCAGAAATTCCCTCTCCCCACTGAATGGATCCATTTCCACCCAAACCTTTCCTATTTCCCACGGGGTATGAGCATCGCTCCCTGCTGATACCGGTAAGCCCAATTCCATTGCGAGCTTCATAGCTCTGGTGTTATCTGATGAAAACAGGGTGCGGGCATTAAATCCTTCCAGGAAATCCACTTGCTTGATTATTTCCAGAGCGTAAGGCCCCATAGCTTCCCGCCGAATCTGGTCAAAGGGGTGGGGTATTCCCACGATACCGCCCTGCTCTTTGATGCGGCGGATGGTTTCCAGGGGGTCAAGTTTAGGGGGGATTTCTTCGGAGATAAAGAGGGCCAGGAGCTCACCCCTTTTCGTCCTAACCTCTTCTCCGATTATCACAAGCTCCGGCGCTATCTTCCTGGCCTCCAGTGCTCCGGCTATGGTATTATGATCAGTTATCGCTATTCTGGAAAGGCCCCTTGCCAGGCTTAGTTCAACCACCTGGGCTGGAGTGCAAAGGGCGTCTTCAGAGAAGGAGGTGTGTATGTGCAGGTCAACTTTCCACTTCATTCCTCAAAAACAATCCTCCCATCGGCCATGTCGGTTATCTTGACAAGGGATTCTATCGGGACATTGAGGTGTTTGAGGCGTTCCCTTCCTCCTTCAAAAGTTTTTTCTATGACAGCGCCTATTCCTACCAAGGTGGCCCCGCTCATTTCCACAATGCGGGCTAAAGCTTCTATGGTCTGGCCCGTAGCCAGGAAGTCATCCACAATGAGGACTTTATCTCCGGGCTTGAGAAATTCCACCGAAACCATAAGCTCTACCATTTTGCCCTTGGTGTGGGAAGGGGCAAATTGACGGTAGGCCCCGTTCACCATGGTTATAGGGCGGGTTTTGCGGGCATACAGAAGGGGAACGCCTAACGCTAAAGCTGTGGTAAGGGCAGGAGCGATCCCGGAGATCTCAGCTGTTAGCACTTTGGTAATCTCTAAGTGAGCGAAGCGTCGTGCCAGCTCGCGTCCTATTTCCACCATGAGCTGAGGGTCAACCTGATGGTTTACGAAGCTATCAACCTTCAGGATGCCCCCTCCCAGGTTTTTTCCCTCCTTGAGGATCCGCTCCTTAAGCACTTCCATAGCTTTCCTCCGGGTCAAATCCTTAAGCTTAAGTTTAACAGAAAGGGCCTTAAAAATCAAACCTTTCATGGGGCGCTAATAAGAAAGGGCAAACCGCCAGCGAATGTGGGGGTTCTGGGGTGTCCCCCAGGTTTTCCCAAAAGGGAGCAAACCACCAGCGCAAGCAATTTGCCCGAGAGCGGGAAAATCGGGGCCCAGGGCGTCTGAAGGATGCGCCCCCGGAAATCATGTGGGTGGGGGGCGAAAGGGATATCCCCCAGAGCTTTCTCAAAAGGGGGCAAACCGCCAGCATTGGCAACCTCCCAACGAGTGGGACCCAAAACCACGGCAAACCCTTAGCCCACGAGGGTGGGGAAAATAAGGATGCAGGGGGCATTTGCCCC
>CAZZMI010000092.1:0-4737 GCA_964655275.1 uncultured Anaerolineae bacterium
GGCTAAGGATTTGCCACGGTCTTGGGTCCCACTCGCAGGCTGATTGCCAATGCTGGGGGTTTGCCCCCTCTTTGAAGATTTTGGGGGCACCTCCCCCAAGCCCCCTGCACCCCCCGTTTTCCACTCGTGGGAAGGGTCGAGCTTTAAAGCCACTCTTCCCCCCCCTCCCAAACTTCTTTCTTCCAGATGGGAGCAATTTCTTTAATCCGCTCTATGGCGTAGCTGGCGGCCTCAAAGAGGCCTTGGCGGTGAGCCCCTGCTACTGCAATGATTACGCTGATTTCCCCAACTTCCAGTCTCCCTATTCTGTGCACTATGGCCACATCTTCCACCTGAGGCCACCTTTCCCTGATTTCATTCCCTATTTGGGCCAGGACCTGCTCAGCCATTTCGGGATAAGCTTCATATTCCAGGTAACGCACTTTCCGGCCAAGGTTTTCGTTCCTGACTGTTCCCACAAACAGGACAATGCCACCCATGGAGGGAGCTGCCACCCTAGCCATGACTTCTTCAGCGGAAATAGGGGAGCGAGTTATTTCAAAGTTTTTACCCCCACCACTTACCGGAGGGAAAACAGCCAGTTCATCACCCTCCTTCAAAGGGTTCTGGGGCTGAACATACCTTTTGTTAAGGGCGAAGAAAGCTCTCACCAGTAAGTCTTTAAGGTCAGGGAAGCGCTCGGCCAAGGCATTTAGGGCATCCTGGACAACAGCCCCTTCGGGAAGGTCAAGCCACAACTCTCCAGTTCCGGCTTTTTCTCTGTAAAGGGCGAAGAGTTTGAGTTTTACTTTCATTGGTCTCCTCGCTTACTCCAGGATTATGTCCCCGCTTTTTCCCCCATGCTTTTCTACCAGGCGGATGTTGTGGATGCGGATGCTCTTTTCCACCCCTTTAGCCATATCATAGACAGCCAGAGCAGCTACACTTACGGCTGTAAGAGCTTCCATTTCCACACCGGTCTTCCCCACTGAACGCACTGTGGCGGTGATTTCAATGCAGCTTTTTTCCTCATTGATGCCCAATTGCACGTCAATGTGGCTGAGAAAGAGGGGATGGCACAAAGGGATGAGCTCCGCAGTGCGTTTGGCAGCCATTATCCCAGCCAGCCGCGCTACCGAGAACACATCCCCCTTGGGCAGGTTGCCTTCTTTTATAAGCTGCAGGGTTTCGGGCTTCATGTGGACTTCGCCCTTGGCTATAGCAACCCTTTCAGTATCGGGCTTATGGCCCACGTTCACCATCCGGGCCTGTCCTTCCTCATCAAGGTGGGAGAGTTTCATCTCAGCGCCTCCCTTTGAGCCTGGAAGAGCTCCTGGATCCCTGCCCAGGCCATGTCCAGCATTGTTTGAAGGGTTTCCCGGGAGAAGGGTTTGCTTTCGGCTGTGCCCTGGATTTCCACCAGCTCTCCTTTTGAAGTCATGACCACGTTCATATCCACCTCCGCTGCGGAGTCTTCCTCGTAGGTTAGATCCAGAAGGGGCTGGCCGTTTACTATCCCCACGCTTATGGCGGCCACCTGGGTTTTAATGGCTCCACGTGGAGGAATTAACCCTTTCTGACTTAGTTCCCGCAAGGCTAAAGCCACCGCCACGAATCCCCCTGTTACTGCAGCGGTGCGCGTTCCGCCATCAGCCTGGAGGACATCGCAGTCTACGGTTATGGTGTGACCTCCGAATTTGTCCAGGTCAAAAGCTGCCCTTAAGCTTCGGCCTATGAAGCGGCGAATTTCCTGGGTTCGCCCGCTTAAGCCGCTGGTCTCCCGGGGAGTGCGTTCAGCAGTGGAGCCAGGAAGGAGGGAGTACTCTGCAGTGATCCAGCCCTCCCCTTTGCCCACAAGCCAGCCGGGGAGGGCCTTCTCCGCTGTAGCCACACACAATACTACAGTATCACCCAACTCAATAAGGACTGAGCCCGGGTGATACTTTATGAAGCGAGGAATTATGCGCACCGGCCGGATCTTGTCAGGAGGGCGGCCATCAGGGCGCATTTTCTTTTAGCTCACCTTTGCTCCACAGTTTGGGCAGAATTTAGCCCCTGGGGGAAGTGGGGAACCACATTGAGCGCAGAACCCCCCAGCCTCCTGCTTGGCCCCGCAATTGGGGCAGAATTTGGCATCGGCCGGGATCTGGGACCCACAGCTGGGGCAAGTTTTGGTGGCGGCAGCGGCTCCTTTGCCGGCCTGCATTGCCTGCGAAATCATGCTCGCCATCATAGCCCCCATCCCGGCTCCAGCCCCAAGGCCAAGCCCGAGCTCTGCAGTTCCCGCCCCAGCTCCCTCCCTGGCGGCCAGGTCACCCATGGCTCGAGCAGCTTTGAACTGGAGGTATTTCTGCATATCGCCAATGGCCCCCATTGCTGCCCGCTCATCAATGGCTTTGGCTGTTTCTTCGGTAGGAGTTATGGAGAAGACGTAGAAGGTCTTGAGGTTCAATCCCAGGGAGGCGAAATCGTCCTGAAGTTTGGCTTTGGTGGCGGCGCTTATCTCATCGTAAAGGGACGGAAGGTCAAAGAGGGATTTCCCTGCTTCTCCGAGGAAATCGGCAAATTTGGATACCACCATGCTCCTGAGGAATCCCTCAATTTGAGAAGTCTCGTAGAGGCCCTGCGCGCCCACAATCTTGTTCACGAAGAGCTGGGGGTCAGACACTTGCATGGAGTAAGTCCCGAAAGCCCTGAGCCTGACCATGCCCAGTTCAGCATCCCGCATAGCTATTGGTTCCGGGGTCCCCCACTTCATATCTACGAATTCCCGCATGTTGACAAAGTAAACCTCGGCTTTGAAGGGGGTCTCACCGCGGAAGGCCAGGCCTATCAGGCTTACCAGGAGAGGTATATTGGCTGTGGTGATGGTATGGCGTCCGGGTCCGAACACGTCAAGGGCCTTACCATCCCTGAAGAATACTGCTGTCTGAAACTCCCGAACTATTAGCTGGGAGCCGATCATGAAATCCCCGGAGCCGGTAGGGGGGAAGCGCCTTACGATTTCCCTTTCCCCCATGTCCGGCATCTGGATTATGTCAAAGATTCTGGCCATCTCTTCACCCTCCTTTATTTTATTGTAAAGCTTTCCACCATTTCTGTAAAGATGTCAAGCCACTTCTCTTCTTCCTCCACCGGAGCACCGGCCAGGATTATATACACCTTATCGCCATGCACGGTTACAAGAAGGACGGCGGAGATCGCTTCGTCCTCTTTTTTAAATTTCATGTCCACTTCCCACCAATCAATCCCATGGGATGTATAGGGGCCGGAGTAAGACGTTTCTAAAGAGGGGTCGTCGGCTTTAAAGGATTCTGTTATTGCTTCTGCTATTTCCTGGGCCGTGCCTTGAGGGTTCTCGGAGTAGAACACGCCGAGGCCCACATCAGGGGAGGCCGTAAAAATGACAGATTCCTCACTTTCTTCCACTTCCCAGTCGGAAGGGTAGAGAATGGAGAAGCTGAAGGCCTCGCTGGAATATAGCTTCATCCCTGCAGGAATGGCTTCTCCCTCTTTTACTGAAAAGCCGGCTGTGTGGGCCAGTTCTCCGTTAAGGTAGATTTCAACGGTGTAGTTTCCTGTGGCCAGGGCTGGGCTTGGCTTTACGTAAAAGTCCACGTAGGTGTCCCTGGCATTTTCTTCGGCCACGAAAGCGGTGGTCAGCTCTTCCAGGAGTTTGCCTTCGTGATACCACCTGGCTTGCAACGCAGAGTAAATCCCCAGGTCAGCATTGACAGAGCAGTGAACTGTTTCGCCGGAGAAGAACTCTGTGGCGGGTTCCACCGGCTTCTGGTCCTTGTCCACCTTCCTGGCTATAACCACTTTTTTAACCTGCGAAGTGATGGCGCCTTCGGGAGGGACCACGGAGAATCCAATTTTGTGGGCAAGCTGATCGCCAAGGTAGATTTCTACACGATATTTGCCAACGGGCCAGTATTTTTCGGGTTTAAGGGTAAAGCCCACGTAGCCGGAGCCTGCTTTCTCGGTGGTGTAGGGGGTTTCATTTATGAGCTTTTCCCCGTAAAACCACGAGGCTTTTAAGGTGGCACCTTTGGGCAGGCCTGAGACCTTGACTGAACAATTGAAGGTTTCGGTGGGGAAAAATTCGGTGGTCTCTTTCAGAGGTTTGTTGTCCTGGTCAAGCTCCTTAGCCAGGGCTACTTTTACTACCCCTGGCGTAGCCGGTTTAGAGGGAAGACATGCTAATAGAGCCAAGCCTAAGGTCAGCATTGTTATCAGTAAAGCCGTTTTTCTAGGCATTTTATTCCTCCAATAAGTGTTTTAGATTGGCTGCGCCTTCATCGGCGGCTTTTTCGTTCTGAGCTAACAGAATTTTCTCCGCCACCTTGCCCAGGACAGCCACTGGGATTGAATACTCCAGGCGAAGGTGGATTTTTGTCCCTTCCCCTTCCGGTTGCAGGGTCCAAATCCATTTGCTGATAGCTCCTCCTCTGGTTTCCACCACATGGCGATGAGGTGGTTCATGTTCTATTACATGTCCAGTCCCGTGGAAAGTTATGCCCGCCATTTTGTAGGTCCATTCCCACGTAGCTCCAACCCCCTGGCCCTGGAAATTATAGCTTTCCACCAGACCCGGAAGCCAGGAAGGGTCTTTAGAATGGTCAGTTAAGGTGGCGAAAACTTTTTCTATAGAGGCTTTAACCCAGAAAGTGCGTTCTATTACTGGCATAGCCGTTCCCCATTAAACCGGAGCCTGGCGAAGCACTTTAATTATTCCTTCTCGGTCCACCCACACCC
>CAZZMI010000093.1:0-4580 GCA_964655275.1 uncultured Anaerolineae bacterium
CCCCCTCCCGGGGGGAATGGGGTGTCCCCCCAGGTTTTTTTCAAAAGGGGCAAACCGCCAACATTGGCGATTGGCCCACGAGGGGGACCAAAAACCTGGGCAAACCCTTAGCCCACGAGGGCGGGGGAAAAATAGGAGGGTCCAAGGGGGCAAAGCCCAACGGCAGGGGGTTCTGGGGAATGTTCCCCCAAAGACTTCAAAAAGATTGACAGCCCGCCAGGGCCAGGTTATACTTACCCAGGTGGGAGGAGGGAGTGGAAAAAGAAGCTCTCTTGCAAGAAAAAGTT
Source organism: uncultured Anaerolineae bacterium (assembly GCA_964655275.1). Taxonomy (GTDB): domain Bacteria; phylum Chloroflexota; class Anaerolineae; order SpSt-600; family SpSt-600; genus SpSt-600. Next base: position 288 of record CAZZMI010000093.1, read on the forward strand.
GAGGATAAAGTCCGATGCCTGACCTGTGAAAGGCGATGTCTCCTCAAAGAGGGCCAAAAAGGATGGTGCGGCACCAGGGAAAATCGCCAAGGCTCAATTTATACCCTCATTTATGGCATGGTTTCCTCCCTCTCAGCCAACCCCATTGAGAAAAAGCCCTTATACCATTTTTACCCCGGGAGCGTAGCTCTTACCACCGGAAGCTTCAGCTGCAATTTTGCCTGCCCCTGGTGCCAAAACTGGGAAATTTCTAAATCACCGCCCAACCCTTTGCGAGCCTATTTCTTTTCTCCGGAGCAGTTTGTACAAGAAGCCATCCGCTGGCGTTGCCAGGGAACTTCTATAAGCTTCAATGAGCCCACTCTTTCACTGGAGTGGTCCCTGGAAGTTTTCAGGTTGGCTCGGGAAAAGGGCCTATACAACACTTTTGTCACCAATGGCTACATGACAGAAGAAGCCCTGAAACTTCTCAAAGAAGCAGGCCTTGACGCTATGAATGTAGATATAAAAGGGGGAAAGGAAGCGGTCAAAAAATTCTGCCAGGCTGATGTAGAAAAAGTGTGGAGGAATTGCCTCCTGGCAAAAAATCTCGGAATACATCTGGAAATCACCACCCTTGTAATCCCTTCCGTTAACGATGATGAGGAAACTCTCAGGGCTATAGCTTCCAGGATTTATCGGGAACTGGGGCCGGAAACGCCATGGCATGTAACTGCTTATTACCCGGCTTACCGTTTTCACGCTCCTCCAACCCCTGTAAAAACGCTGGAAAAGGCGCGCCAGATCGGTCTTGAAGAAGGGCTTCTGTTTGTTTACATCGGAAATATCCCCGGTCACCCGGGCGAAAACACCTGGTGTCCCGAGTGCGGATCTCTCCTCATCGGCAGGTTTGGCCTTTCATTGACTTCTTTCCGGCTCAAAGATGGCCGATGTCCCAAATGCGGCCGGGAAATACCCATTGTGGGTGGACCACCAAGCGGGTGAGGTGCACATGGGTTCTCAAAGGATTATAGTGCTGGGCACAGGAGCCTCCCTTTCGTCCAGGGACAGAGACAACACCTCCCTGGCCTTTGATACCCCCTCCGGCATACTCCTTATTGATTGTGCTTCCAATCCGTACCGCCAGCTACTATTGGCAGGGCTTGATCCTGACCGCCTTTTCGCCGTTTTCCTGACCCACCAGCATCCTGATCACATCTATGGCTTTCCCTCTTTAGTGCATCATTTCATAATGGCTCGCCGGAGCTCAACTCTGGCCGTTTACGCTAATTTTCCCACATTACGGGCAGCCGCTGCCCTCCTTAACGCCCTTGGCCTCAGGGCCGAATTCCTGCGCTTCTTCAAGGTCCCTGAAGAGAAAAATTACACCGTCCTTGAAGCTGAAGACTTCACCATTATAACCACCCCTGTGCGCCATGTGGTTCCTACCCTTGCCATAAGAGTTAATTCCAAGCTTGGGTCTTCCTTCGTTTACTCGGCAGATACGGGGCCATGCCCGGAACTTCAAGCTCTGGCCCGGGAAGCAGATATCCTTGTGCACGAATGTTCAGTTTCAAGGCCCACTCAAGGACACACAACCCCTGCCCAGGCTGCCCAGCTGGCCGAAATTTGCGGGGTGAAAAAGCTTATACTCCTCCACTTCTGGCCCACAATGGAAATGGAAAAGGTTTATGAGGAGGCTTCTCAATACTTTAAGGGCGAAATTGTCCTGGCAAAAGATTTCTTGGAGGTGGAATTGTGAACCTGTACCCTGTAGACCTTCACGTCCACACCACTTTCTCTGATGGTGATCTCAAACCTGAGGAAGTGGTCAGGGAAGCGAAAACTCTGGGGATAGCGGTCCTGGGGATAACGGATCACGATAACTTGGGAGGGATAGAAGAAGCCCTGGAGGAAAGCAAGCTTTGGGGAATTGAGGTAGTGCCGGGAGTAGAGATAACTGTGGGGGAAGTAGAAGGAGGGGAACGAATTCATATCCTTGGCTATTTCATTAACCATCGGGATGAGGGTCTTAATTCCCTGCTCAAAAGGGTCACCGAAGCCCGAATAGAGCAGAAGATACGCCAGATAAAGCTCCTGCAAGAGCTCGGCTTTAACATAAATGTGGAGGAAGTCCTGGCTCTGGCTAAAGGGGTCCCCGGCAGACTACATATAGCCCAAGTCCTCCTGGAGCGAAACCCTGACCGCTTCCAGAACATCCAGCAAATCTTTGATGAATATCTTTCCCGGAGGGGAAAAGCTTACGTGCGCCGTGAATACTATGCTTCCATAAGCGAAGCAGCGGAAGCCATCCGCAAAGCCGGCGGACTGGCAATCCTGGCACACCCCGGGATTTACAGGCATCCAGAAGGAGCAGAGGAGTGGCTTTTGAGCATGAAAGAGCGAGGAGTGATGGGCCTGGAAGTTTCTTATGCTTATGATAAGAACCGCCCATATTTAAATACCCCTCCCGAAACCATAGAAAAGCTTATCTCCGGTTATTCTTCTCTGGCCGATAAATTAGGTCTCTTTAAGACGGGCGGTTCTGATTTTCACGGCGATCGGAAAAGTGCAAAGCTTGGGGAAAAAGGCCTCACTTTTGAAGAGTTTGAAAAGCTTAAAAAGGCCTTCAGGAGGTGAGCTATGAAGAAAATTGAGCTCGACGGAGAGCATTTGACCGTGGAGGAGGTGGTGGAAGTAGCTTATAATCCTGGGCACTGCTTTGTGACCTTTTCTCCCGAAGCTGTAAAGAAGATGCAGCGCAGCCGTGAAGTTGTGGAGGAGTTAGTTAGAAAAGGAGAAGTGATTTACGGGATCACCACAGGCTTTGGCTACTTCAAGGACAGGGTTATCGAATCCTCCAGAGTGAGGGAATTACAGCGCAATCTCATACTGAGCCACTCAGCCGGTGTAGGGGATTACCTTTCGGTCCCGGAAACCAGAGCAATGATGCTCATAAGGGCCAACTCTTTCGCCCGCGGGCATTCAGGTATAAGGCCGGAGGTGGCCGAGATGCTCCTGGCGATGCTTAACGCCGGAGTTCACCCCCTGGTTCCCAGGAAAGGCTCTGTAGGAGCCAGTGGGGATCTGGCGCCTCTGGCGCACATGGCCCTGGTGATGATCGGGGAAGGAGAGGCGCTTTACGGGAGCGAAAAGCTACCCGGGGCAGAAGCCTTAAAACGCGCCGGCCTTTCCCCCATTACCCTTGAAGCCAAAGAAGGGCTTGCCCTTACCAACGGCACTTCCCTCATAGCCGCCCTTTCTTCCCTGGCTGTCCACCGGGCCTGGAACCTTGTGCTGGCGGCTGATATAGCGGGGGCGATGTCCTTAGAAGCCCTCTGGGGCACCCTTAAAGCTTTTAACCCTTCCATCCATCGGGTTCGCCCTTACCCTTCTCAGATAGAATGTGCGGAATTCATTACTGCCCTTCTGGAAGGCAGCGATTTCGTCCGCCCCTCGCCTTCAGCTTACGTTCACGATCCCTATTCCCTGCGTTGCATACCTCAGGTCCATGGAGCTGTAAGAGGAGTCGTAAGTTATGTTAAGAGCCTTGTGGAAATAGAAATCAACTCTGCTACCGATAACCCTCTCATTTTCCCGGAAGATGGTTACCTGAGCCTTTCCGGTGGCAATTTTCATGGTGAACCTCTGGCCCTGGCTATGGATTATCTGGCAATAGCTTTAACTGATCTTGGGAACATGTCGGAGCGAAGGATCGCGAGGCTTCTGGATGAGAAAGCCAATGGCGGCCTTTTACCACCTTTCCTTACCGAGGAAGGCGGACTCAATTCAGGCTTCATGCTCGCACAATATACCGCTGCAGCTCTGGCATCCGAAAACAAAGTTCTCAGCCATCCTGCCTCAGTGGATACCATACCCACTTCCGCAAATGTGGAGGACCACGTAAGCATGGGAACCCTGGCTTCGGACAAAGCCCTTAAAGTTATGGAAAATGTGGAAATAATTGTAGCCATTGAACTTATGGCTGCAGCCCAGGCCATAGATTTCAGAAGGAGAAGCCTTGGACCTGGGGCCAAAATGGGGCGCGGAACTGAGGCCGCCTACAGGCTAATCCGCACAAAAGTCCCCTTTATCGCCAGAGATGAACCGCTTCATCCTCACATCCTTAAAGTTCACGAACTCGTAAGGGAGGGCATCCTGGTGAAAGAAGCGCTCAGCGCAATAAAATGAAAGGCCGGATACCAACTGATTTATGCCGGTGGCGAGAGTGTCCCTGGAAAGAGAGGTATTCCCCAAGCTTTCAATCTTCCCATTCTTCTCCGATGATTTTGAAGTTTCTGGGTTTTTCCTCGG
>CAZZMI010000094.1:0-4380 GCA_964655275.1 uncultured Anaerolineae bacterium
GGGCAAATGTAGGGGTGGGGGTCGGCGTGGGCAAGGGTGTAGAGGTAGCGGTAGGAGTTGGAGTAGGTATGGGGGTCGGAGTGAAGGTAGGGGTGGCGGTAGGAGTAGGGGTAAAGGTGGGAGTGAAAGTAGGGGTGAAGGTTGGTGTGACCAGGAACCCCATCTCTTGAACTGTCTGGAGAGTTATATCCCTTGCCCCCAGGGCTGAAATAATGGTAGAGGGCAGGCTTATACCGCAGAGCCAGACCAGCAACAGGATTACAGCTGCAATCCGAAGCTGGGTTGCCCTTTTCTGGGCCTTAAACCATGCAGTGGTATCAGCAACGGCTTTCCTCAAGCCCTCAATAGCACTGATTACTACTTTTTGAAGGCCATAGGCCGGGGAAGGGATTGAAACTTTTGCCCTGGGGAAAGTAACCGCTGGTTTCTCAGCGATCGGGACTGCCGCTTCCCTGCGAGGTGAAACCAGAAGCCTTTGAGTGAGGAGGAGATTAGCCTGGTGAAGGCGCTCGCTCAAGATCCTGCTAAGGGCTACCGTCACTGAAGGGTAACGGAGGAGCAATTCGTCAAAATCCTTCTTCTCCAGGCCCCAGAGTTCCAGGTCAGTTCTGGCTCTGGCCGAAGCTGAGTGTTCCGTTCCCCTCAGGAGGGCTATCTCACCGAAGAAATCACCCTCTCTGAGGAGAGCAATGCTGACATCGCTCTTCCCCACTCTCTTAAAGATCTCAACCTGTCCGGACTCAATAAGGTATAAGAAATCGGCTGGATCTCCCTCCCGGAATATAATCTCCCCAGCCTTGACTTTAATGGGTTTTAGGCGAGAAGAAAGCGCTTCCAGAACTCCAGGTTCAAGAGAAGAGAAAAGGCGCAGGTGACGGAGCTCTTTTTCCACATAGTGGCGCTCCAATTCCATCAGCTTTTCGCCAAGGAGGCGGTTCAGGGCCAAACTTATGGCCGGGTATTTGAGGGAAAGGTCCTCAAAATCCGAGCGGTTAAGTATCCAAAGGACTGAATCGGATAGAGCGGTGGCCGAGAAGTTATGAGGACGGCCAGTTATCAAAGCCATTTCACCGAAAAATTCTCCCTCAGAAAGGGTGTAAGTCCGGTGAGGGCCGATGGTTTTGGTAATCTCCACCCTACCTGTGTCCACAATATACATGGAATCGCCAGGGGAACCCTCAGTGACTATTTTCTCGCCCTGAGGGAAGAAGGCCATAGAAAGCCTGGAAGCTACAGCTTTCAGGGCTTCCTCAGGCAACCCCTTGAAGAGAGGGACCCGCGTCAAGCGTTCAATTGCGATTTCTTTATCCTTATGGCTCAGGGGGATTTTAAGGGCAGAACTTATAGCTTTCTTCAAATCCGGGTATTGAAATGAGAGGGCATTGAAATCTTCACGGGCAAGGAACCACAGGAACGTTTCCGAAACAGCTCTGGCCGAGAAAGAATAGGGGCGGCCAGTAAGGAGGTTGAATTCTCCGATGATTTCCCCCTCTTTGATGACCGTAATTTCCTGTTCTCCGCTGGTGAAGAGGTTAATGGATCCGCTTTCCAGCAAGAAAAGCCCTTTCGGTTGCTCCCCTTCCCTGAAGACGAAATCTCCGGGGAGATAGCGGTATAGTGAAAAAGCGGAGGCAAGGGCTTCAAGCCTTTCTTCAGGAAGGGCAGAGAAACCCACAAGCCTCCGGAGCCTCTCTTTCAAGTGCTCCTTGAGAGGAGCTATCGTGAGGCCCAGGACCCGGCTTAATTCCATCCCTAAGGAGGGATTGGAGGCCAGCAGTTCAGTTAAAGCTTCACGGGAAAGGCTCCAGACCTGGAGGTCGGAAATGGCTTCAGCTTTTAATGCATAGGGTTTGCCCTGGAAGAAATCAGCTTCCCCCACTGTGCTGCCTGGCCCAAGGGTAGCTACGATTTTACCTTGCGGGTCCATTAATCTGACCCATCCGGTCCTGATGAAGTATAAAAATTGGGAGGGCTCTCCTGCTTCAAAAAGGATTTCGCCCTTTTGCCGGCGTCCGGAACGAAGGGCTTTAGCAAGAAGGGAAATGCTCTCCGGCGAAAGGCCGGCAAAAAGCGGCATCTTCTGAAGAATTTTTTCTTTCACTTCCTCCCTCCTTTTAGGCCAATTTAGCTCATTATACCTGTTGGCGGTTTCATTGCAAATCAGGGCACTTCCTGGAAAACAAGATGCCAGGAGATTACTGGTCTTTCAGGAGGGCAATCTCTCCCTGAGCTAGTAAGGTTGACAGCTTCCTGGCTTCCCGGGATCCCTGGCCTGACCTGGTAAGTTGCGCCGGATTCCATCTCAAAATCGGCGTAACCAGGACTCTTGCCCGGTTTAAGGCCGGTAAAAACGCGTTCCTCTCCGCCTTCCCAGGAAATAATGAGCTCAATCCCGGAAAGAGGTGCACCGTATTTATCCAAGACCTCTATCTCCAGAAGGGAAAGCTCTCCTGCCGGCCTGCAATCCTTTTCTTGAGCTTTAAGGATAAAGGAGGGTGCAGGAGTAGGGGAAAAGGTAGGCAAAACCGTCACGGCGGGGGTGGGTGTGGGGAAAGGAGATTGAGGTGGGATAGGTGTTGGGGTAGGTGAAGGGATGAAGGTTTGAAATGCTGGTAGGGAAACCCCCAAGGCCTGAGCCAGCAAAATCGTAGCGGCAAGGCTTTCTTCAGGAGCCCCCTCTGCTTTAAGTTCTGCTAAGGCCTGATTGAAAATGTTGCCTAAGTCTTTGTAGCCAAGGCTTTTGAGGCGAGCCTGAGCCCTGGACAAGTCTCCTTCTTGGGCATAAGCCGCGCTTATGAGGTAAACGTAATCCCTCTTCAAGGGCTCTTTGAGAGCGGACGGAGGACCTTCGTAATGCTTCAATGGCAGCAGCCCCCAAGAGATAAAGAGCCCCAATCCGAGGCCCAGGGCAAAGCCCAAAAGTAAAGTTGAAGATATTACAAGCCTGGTCATGTCACCACTGCCTCTGGAAGATTACAAGATAAGAATAATGCCCTTCGCAAAGGAGAGGGTTCGCCTCCAGCTTTTGGCGACAGTCCTCCGGAGAAAAGCAATACCCCCCAGCTATTAGATCTTCAATGGGTATATTAGCTGTCCTTGTATCAAGGACCCGGCTCATCTCACTGGTGTAAGAGCGCCCGGTCACATCGCCTTTGACGAAGACCTGCTCTCCTGCTTTCCACAGAGGAATATTGGTGCGGCCGTGAAAACGATCACCGTAAGGAGCACCAGCCCACCACAGTTCTTCCTGCGTAACGTAATCCTGCTGAGTCCAAACCCCGTGAACCACTATGCCGTCAAGGGGGTTACCGTTTATATCTATGACCTGCACATAGATATTGTGGTTCCCGGCACACCCTCCGTTTTCCTGAATCGTAAGGATTCTCTGGGTTATGATTTTGAAATCAACCGAAGGAGTTGGGGTGGGGGTTGGTGGAGCCGGAGTGGGAGTTGGTCTGGGTGTAGGGGTTGCTGGAGGCCGGGTCGGCGTTGGAGTTAAAGTGGGAGTGGGAACAGGTGTTGGGGTATTGGTGGGTATTGGGGAAGGTGTAAAGGTAGGAGTTGGGGTAAAAGTAGGGGTGGGAGTGGGAGTATAAGTAGGAGTAGGGGTTGGAGTAGCGATTAAAGCCACGATCTGGGGATTGGAAGGGGAATATCCCAAAGCCTTAGCCAGGCGAGCAAGGTTTTTCACGGCCGAAAGATTTTCCCCTTGAGCGAGGGAGCGCTCAGCCAGGGAAGATAGGAAAGCGCCCGGGTTGGCTATACCTGCTTCTTCCAGGCGCTTCCTTGCAGCTTCAAGGTCTCCATCCAGAGCATAAGCGTGGCTTACTATAAGGGCGAAATCATCCTTGTATTGGGGATAAAGGTCTACCAGGTCAATGTCAACATATTGAACGGGCCAGAGAACCCAACCTATAAAGAGGCCTAACAATAAACCTACAAGTAATCCCCCGGAGAGAGCAACAATTATAAGCGAAAAAACATCAAGGTTTTTAGACATAATGCCGGAGGTGGGAGTCGAACCCACACGGGGCCTGAACCCCAGCGGTTTTTGAGACCGCCCTGTCTTCCAGTTCCAGCACTCCGGCTAATATTAATGATAAGCAAGAAGCATCGGATTGTCAAATCTGCGCAAGGCTTTTTAAACTCCTATGGCTTTTCAACCATCCAATGCTTGAGCCTGCCCAGACTACTTGCCGGCGAGCAAAAAAGAGGGATTACAAGTAGAAATGAGGGGGCCAGGGGGCGTAACCCTATAGTAAGGGGTTTGGGGAGATATGCCTCCGGAAATCATGGAGGGGGCAAAAGCCCCCTCCCAGGGGTTCTGGAGGGTGTCCCCAAGTTTTTTTTCAAAAAGGGGCGAACCGCCACCATTAGCAA
>CAZZMI010000095.1:0-3971 GCA_964655275.1 uncultured Anaerolineae bacterium
GGTCTGGGGGATGTGCCCCCAAAATTTTTCAAAATCGGGAGATTAAAACAAAAAGCCTCCCGCCTACAGAAAGACGGGAGGCTCTTTCACCTTTAAAGCTTTTACTTTTCCCCGCAGCGTTCCAGGAGCTTCTCCCACTCCTGGTCAATCCTGGCCTGGATTTCATCAATGAGGTGGCGGAACTTGGGCTGGAAGAGGTGGCGGAACCGGCCCTGCATTTTAAGCCACTCCTCTATCGGCTTTTTCTCTCTGGGCTTATAGTTGAGTTTCCAGACCCCGTTCTCCACTTCAAAGAGGGGCCAGTAGCAGGTTTCCACCGCCAGCCTGGAAACTTCTATAGTGGTAGCTGTGTCATGGCGCCAGCCACGGTTGCAGTCGGAAAGGATGTTTATGAAAGCGGGGCCATCCGTTGCTACTGCCTTACGCACTTTTATCATGAGATCTCGCCAATGGCTCGGGGAAGCCTGTGCTACATAGGGGATGTTGTGGGCAGCCATTATTTCAGTAATAGGTTTGCGCCACTGGATTTTACCCGGAACGACTTCTCCGGCTGGAGAGGTTGTAGTATGAGCCCCTGTTGGGGTAGCACTGGAACGCTGGATGCCGGTGTTCATGTAAGCTTCGTTATTCAAGCAAATGTAAACGATGCGGTGCCCCCGCTCAAAGGCTCCTGAAATCCACTGCAGGCCGATGTCGTAAGTAGCCCCATCTCCTCCAAAGACCAGGAACTTTACATTGCGGTCAGGTATTTTGCCCTTGCGAACCAGGGCCTTGTAGGCAGCTTCTGCCCCCGCTGCAGTGGTAGCGGCATTCTCAAAAGCGTTATGGATCCAGGGGACGCGCCAGGACGTATTGGGATACATGGAGGTAGCGATTTCCAGGCAACCGGTAGCGGTAGCAATTACCACCGGGTCATCAATGGCGTTTAAAATCTGCCGCACAATTATACCTTCAGCACAACCGGCGCAAAGCCTGTGGCCCGGGGCAAATTTCTCCGGCTTGCTTGCCAGTTCTTTGAGGTTTATTTTAGTTTCCACTGCCATTTTTATCACCCTCCTTTTCCTTATTCCCTCAAGCCCAGATAACTCACCCTCTGGCGGACCTCTCCCGTCTCAGCGATGTGAAGCAACTCTTTAACCATACTCTCAATTTGCTCCGGGATAATGTCCCGGCCACCAAGGCCGAAGATGTAATCTACTATCTGAGGCCCTTTTCCATTGCCATAGGTGTAGAAGGAGGCACACAGGTCCAGGAACAGGGGACCGCATCCTTCAATAGAACCGAAAGCTATGGAGCGATCCATAACCCCTATGACTTTCACGTGGCGGAGGGCTTCCACCAGCTCTTTACCAGGGAAGGGCCTGTAAAGCCTGGGCTTCAAGAGGCCAACTTTTATTCCTTCCCGGCGCAGCTTGCGGACCACGACTCGAGCTGTTCCGGCTGTGGAGGCCAGAACCACAATAGCTACCTCAGCATCGTCCAGCTCATAGGCCGAGAAAAGGTCGTAATAGCGGCCGGAAAGATCGCCAAACTCTTTCCCCACCTCTTTTACCACCTGCGGGACCCTGGAGAGGGCATCCGTCTGCTGGCGCTTGAATTCAAAATAGTAATCGTAAAAAGCCCAGGCCCCGAAGGTTTTAGGCTGATCTATATCCAGCAAGGAGTAAAGGGGTTTGTATTCCCCTACGAATTCTTTAACGGCTTTGTCCTCAAGGATTTCCACTCTCTCCACCCCATGTCCAGTTATAAAGCCATCCTGCATTGACATTACCGGAAGCAATACATCAGGGTGCTCAGCTATGCGGACGGCCTGGATGGTGTTATCGTAAGCTTCCTGGGGGTTTTCAGCGAAGATATGGATCCAGCCTGCATCCCTTGCCCCCATGGAATCGGAATGATCGCAGTGGATGTTAAGGGGGGCGGAGAGCGCTCTATTAACCACGCTCATAACGATGGGGAGGCGCATGGAAGCAGCGATGTAGAGGGTTTCCCACATAAGGGCAAGGCCATTAGCAGCGGTAGCGGTCATAACTCTGGCTCCGGCGGCGGAGGCACCGATGCAGGCGCTCATGGCTGCATGCTCTGATTCCACAGGGATGAACTCTGTATTCACAAGGCCATCGGCTACAAATTGGGAGAAGGTCTGGACAATTTCGGTTTGCGGGGTTATAGGGTAAGCAGCCACTACATCAGGTTCTATCTGGCGCATGGCTTCAGCGACGGCTTTGGCTCCATCAAGGGCTTTGACAATTTGTTTGACCATCTTACACCTCCCCTACCATCTGGATGACCTTGCCAGGCTTTCCGGTTACGGCATGGGCTTCAACTTTAACGGGGCATTCGTGGGCGCAGATCCCACAACCTTTGCAGTGGTCGTAATCAAAGCCCACTACTTTGCCATCTTTTACAATCACGGCTGAATCGGGGCAGTAAACCCAGCAGATCATGCAGTGAGTGCATTTTTCTTCATCCCGAACCGGACGCTGGCTGCGCCAGGTTCCGGTTATATATTCAGCGGAACTACCTGGCTCCAGCACAGTAGCCCCTATGGGTAACTCTTTCCACCCTTTGAGCTCGGCCATCTTAACCCTCCTTTACGGATTCATAAGCTTCTTTTATAGCCTGGATGTTGGCCTGGATTATTTCCTCCGTTACTTTTGTCCCTAACCTCTCTTTCGTCAAGTGGATAATGCTATCCAGAGAAACGAGGCCGGTGGCTTTCACCAGAGCTCCAAGCATCGGGGTATTGGGGATATTGCGGCCAAAATGTTTCATAGCGATCTGAGAAGCATCCACAGTGAAGATTTTGACGGGTTTGTTTCCAAGGCCCAATTTTTCCCTTGCTTCTTGTGGTGAAAGGCTCGTGTTTAAAACGATTATACCTCCATCTTTCAGCCCTTCGGCCACATTTACAAGGCCAATGAGGGTTGAATCCACCACAACCACTATATCAGGGGAAGTTATCTGGGAATGGATTTCAATAGGGGAATCGCTTATGCGGGTATATGCTTTTATAGGAGCTCCCATCCTTTCAGGGCCATAATCGGGGAAAGCCTGGAAGTATTTCCCTTCCTCCATAGCGGCTTCAGCCAGAATTTCTCCTGCTGTAACCACTCCCTGCCCTCCCCGCCCATGCCAGCGGATTTCCACCAAGCCTTTCATTTTTCACCTCCCGGGCAAAAATAAAGAGGGAAGAACCCTTCCCTCATTTTGTGCTTATTTTAGCAAAGTGGGAGGCTTTTGTCAAAAGAGTTCTCTCTCCATCCTCTTGCGCTTAAGGAGCCTTTCCACTTCTTCCTGGCATTTTAGGCAGAGAGTGGCATCGGGCCTGGCTTCAAGGCGAGCGGGGTCTATAGCTGAGCCGCAGCGCTCACATATTCCGTATGTGCCTTTCTCTATTGCCCTGAGGGCTCTCTCTATGGAAGCAAGGCGAAATTCCAGGCTTTCTATCAGAGCTACGGTTTTATCACGCTCGTAAAGGTCAGGAGAAAGGCCATTTATATCAATCTCAATTTCCCCCTTTAAGCTCTCCTTGAGCCTCTCCACTTCTCTTTCTAACTCCGCCTTCTCCTGAAGTAAGCGAGCCTTCTCCTTTTCCAGGTCGATAGTTCCCGCCATTCCTCCCTCCGTTTATCTTTTTGATAATACAATGATTTTCCTCAAAGGTCAAGAGCACAACATTCTTCTGTCCTTTCAATCGTGAGGCCGAGCTCCAGGGCTTTCTGCACACCTTCGCGGGAAGGGCTTACTATCCGGTTAACTCCAGCCATAACGGCCAGGGGGTCAAGCTCTTTCCTGTAATCACCGTGGGGACGCATGCAACCTAAAGCTAAAGGGGTTTTAGGAAAAAGGATGCGTGCTTCAGCCAGGATTGATGCCACTTCTTCAGGGGGTGGTGGGGGTTTAGAAGCATAGAAGGTGCCGGGGGTAGGGATAAAAACGATAAAAACAAGACCATCAATTCCTTCCTG
>CAZZMI010000096.1:0-3970 GCA_964655275.1 uncultured Anaerolineae bacterium
GTGTGGGGCTCGGGGTAGCACAGCCCGCTAAAACGGCCAGCAATGCAATCACAGTGCATATTGCTTTCAGATTTTTCATTTCGTCCCCTCCTTGGGAGGTTTGTCACCCCCTTGTGAATTTTTTACAAATTTACCAGAAAAAGCTTTTATTGTCAAATCTGGAGACAGAACGAGGTGGTAAATATAGGGGCGGGCCGTAGTGGCCCGTCCCCACTGGCTCAACTTCTCCGCATAAAACGAGGGAGGATTGTGGCCCATTCGGGCAAGGGGACGCTATCCCCAGGGCTGAGTTTGTCCACAGGCTTTATTTCACGCTGGCGGGAACGGCCGGCAAATATCCCTATCTGGTTGCCCTCGCGAGCATGGCGCCTGTCTATAAGGGCCATGCCTGTTAGGTATCCTTCAGTGTCTATGGCACAGGAGGTTACCACCCCAATGTAATCCCCTCGCTGGCTTATGACCGGGTCTCCGGGTTCTGGCCTGGGAACGCCTTTGCGGTTCATCCGGAAGCGGATTATCTCTCTTGTGCGTTTAGCCTCTTTTTCTATGATGGCTTTCCGACCGATGAAGTAGGGTTTATGGAATTTGACATAAGGAGCAAAACCAGCCTCTATCGGATCAATGTTGAAAGGTCCTGCCAGTTCATGGCCATAGAGGGGCAACCCCGCTTCCGTTCGGGTAGAATCTCTGGCTCCAAGGCCTGCGGGCTTTATCCCGAAGGGTTTTCCTTTTTCCAAAAGGAGGTTCCAGAGGCGGGGGGCATCATCGGGGTGGACAAAGATCTCATAGCCCCATTCCTCCCCGGTATAACCTGTGCGGGCCACAATGAGGTCCATACCGTCCAGAGTTAATTCAGCCAGCTCTGTGCGGCGGAGCCTCTTCAGGATTTCCTTTCCATCGCGATCTGCCAAGGTCATGAGGATGTGGAAGGATGCTGGCCCCTGCAAGGCCATGTCTACCCGCATATCTTTGCCCGCAGAAGGGTCTTTGAGGTTGCGCAAGATGGCCTGCCCGTCCACTTCCTTTTCAGGATGATCTCTATCCACAATCACCCGGCGAGAGTTCACGGCGTTCAGCCAGGCCCAGTCTTTATCCTCGTTGGCAGCGTTCACCACCATGATGTAACGATCCCAGCGCAGGCGATAAATCATGACATCATCAATAACATTGCCGTCGGGGTCCAGGAGGTAAGAGTAGAGGGATTGGCCATCCTCAAGCCAGCGGACGTAGTTGGTGGTTACGAAATCCAGGAAGCGTGTGGCATGTTCTCCGGATATCTCAAAGACTCCCATGTGGGCTACATCAAAGAGGCCGGCGGCTTCCCGCACAGCTCTGTGCTCTTCAAGGACGCTTGTATACCAGACAGGCATCTCCCATCCGGCAAAGGGGATGAGTTTAGCTCCGAGCTTCTTGTGCTCTTCGTAAAGGGGGGTGTGTTTGAGGGGGCCTGGCTTCTCTTCCCAGCGGAATTCTTCTTTCTGGACGGGGGGCTTTTCCCCGGCCAAGAATCTCTGGCCCACAAAGTAGGGCTTGGAAAGGGCGAAGAGATCCTTATGGTTGCTCCGGTAAAGGGTGAGGGCATCGGGTCTATCACCATCGTAGGAAGGCCAATCGGCCTGTGAGCGCCATGTTTTATAGGCTTGGGGGGATGCGACCTGGAAGCCGTTCCGGCGCAGGTTTTCCCAGATTTCCTTGATGTTGTCAGGGTGGGAGATAAGCATCAGAAGTTCGCAGCCGTTGCTGTAATCAACCCTGGCCGCCAGAGTTTCTGCCCCGTTCACCTGGCCTGACCAGAACTGATTGGTGGGGATTTGGGGGAGCCAGGGGAGTGCCTGGCGGAGAAGGGATGTGGCCTCTTTCCCTGCAACTCCTATGGCCACTTTCCTCCACGGCTCTTCCATATCATCCCAGAGGTCTTCCACGATTACCGGCCCTTCAATCTTGGCCAGGATATCGTGACGATCGAAGATTACATAGCCATCGGAGAGGGCACGGAACCAATCTTTAACCCTCTCAGTATTTTCGGGGTTGGTCACTACGAGATATTGCTGGCGGCCTCGAGCATCATTGGGGAGGCGGAGGATGGAAACATCGTCCAGGAGTTTGCCGTCAGCATCCAAGAGGAAAGAGCGAGCGAGCATGCCGGGTTTTAGGTCTGCCAGACAAGCGGTGTTTACCTGCTGGATAAAGGCTTCGGCGCGGGAACCTCTGATTAAGATCAGGCCCAGGTTGGTAAGGTCAAAAAGGAAAGGCCCTTCGCCTTCAGGTGCAGCCCTGCTTTCTAGCAGAGGTGACCGGATTGGCTCTTTCCCGGGCAGGAAGCAGTAATGGGGATAACCGGTCTTGCATGGCGGAGGGCAAACGGGGATGCGGTCAATGAGCTCATCCACGCGGCAGGCAGCTTTCTTCAGGATTTCCAGCTCTATTTTGCCCCTCGGTAGTTCGTGGTCCCGGCCATAATATCGGAATGGCTTTATATTGACCAGGACTTCGGTCATAATGTCAGCTATTTCATCCATTTCTTCCGCATCAAGGCCCCTTTGGGTCACCCATGGGGTGCCGAGGCGTATTCCACTGGCCAGGGGGGTCATGGTATCGCCAGGGATTGTGTTTTTGTTGACGATTATACCGGCGATGTCCAATAGCCTGGCGGCTATCTCTCCCTTTACCGGGTAACCGGTATCAGTCTTTATGGACCGCAGGTCCAGGACCACAAGGTGGGTATCGGTTCCGCCGTAGGCCACCTTTATTCCTCTCTTTTGGAAGGCTTCGGCAAGGGCTTTGGCGTTTTCAACGATTTTGTGCTGGATGCGTTTGAACACGTCTGTTTGAGCTATTTTGAAGGCTACGGCTATAGCAGCAAATTTATTGACGTGGGGTCCTCCCTGTATTCCGGGGAATACGGCGGCATCAATTCGTTGAGCCAGTTCTTCGTCGGTGGTTATAATAACGGCTCCCCTGGGACCGCATATGGTTTTATGGGTGGTAAAGGTTATTACATCGGCTATCCCGATAGGGGATGGGTGGGCACCGGCCACCACAAGGCCTGCGGTGTGGGCGATGTCAGCCATGAGGTAAGCTCCCACTGCATCGGCTATCTCCCGGAATTTCTCCCAATCGGGAGCCCAGGAATATGAGGTGTAGCCAGCGATTATGAGGCGAGGCCTGTATTCCAGGGCCAGCTTCATTATCTGGTCGTAGTTGAGGCGTTCTGTAGCGGGGTCAACGCCGTAAGATACAACTTTGTAGCGGCGGCCGGAGATGTTGAATTCGCTCCCGTGGGTGAGGTGGCCTCCCTGGAACAGGTCCATGCCCATTATTGTATCGCCGGGGCTAAGGAGGGCATCGTAAACGGAAATGTTTGCAGCTGCACCTGAGAGGGGCTGGACGTTGACAAATATTTGTTCTGGGGGCACTCTTTCGTTAGCAAAGGCCTGAGCTATTCTGCGCTGAGCCAGCGTTTCCACAAAGTGCACGTATTCAACCCCTTTATAGAACCGCCTATCGCCGTAACGCCGATAATGGGTGAGCTGGTGAGCGAAATCCATCACAAGTTCAATTTCTTCCCGGGTCATCCTGAGAGGAGGGTAGCCTTCTGCGTAGATGTTGTTGAAGACGGAGCCCAAGGCTTTGAGGACGGGTTCAGGGGCTATGCTTTCGGAGGGTATTAAGATGATTTTGCGGGCTTGTTTTTCCTCCTCAAGGCGGATGAGGCGGTCAATTTCGGGGTCAATGGTGGAGAGTTCTCCCTCAAGTATGCTTATGTATTCCTGGGCAAGCTTTGTATCCATATTTCGCCTCCTCTACACCGTTTAAATATGAACCATCGCCCTGGATGGAAGCGGGCTGGCACTGACCACGCTCAGAATAATTATACCTCTAACGAGCTGGGGTATCAAGGAGGTTTGAAAAAAGCCTTGGGGGGACACCCCCCAAATTCCCCCCGGCAGGGGGCAGAAGCCCCCTGCAC
>CAZZMI010000097.1:0-3919 GCA_964655275.1 uncultured Anaerolineae bacterium
GCATTATAGCTTGAACAGTGGTTCGGAACCGGGCCGCCAGGGAGTAAAGGGTATCGCCAGGTTGAACTACATAAGGTTTCCATCCGGAAGGGGGAAAGCAAACTTTAGGATGCACAGGAACCGGTGTGGGGGTAGGCAGAAGGGGTGGAACATAGAGCCTTTGGCCCTGCTTAAGATCGGCAGAAGTAAGACAATTGGCATACATCAGGGTTTCAACGGTTGTGCGATAACGAAATGCTATGGAGCTAAGGGTATCACCAGGCTTTACTATATAAACGCTCCAGCCGTACGGAGGAGGGCAGTAGGGGGTAGGAATAGTGGTAGGGGTTGGCAATGGGGTAGGGGTAAAAGTTGGTGTGGGAAGAGGAGTGGCAGTGCATGTAGGAGTGGGAGAAGGGTAAGAAGCAGGGTAAAGCTGCTCCTGAGAGCTAAGGAAGAAAGCGATAGCTATAGTAAGGATAATGAAGGCAACGAAGGCTACACCAGCGATCAGTTGGTATCCTCTTCCTTCCAATTTTCCTCCTCAGAAACAGGCCTCTTTTGCCGGAAGGGGAGAAGCACAAAGAAAGTGGTGCCAACCCCCAGGGTGCTTTCAACCCAGATGCGTCCTCCATGAAGTTCTACTATAGTTTTGGTCAGCGATAACCCAACTCCTTTTTCCCCAAGACCCCGGATTAAAGCCTGTTCGGGGAAGGCGAATCGGGTAAAAACCTGGCTAAGGTCCTCAGAAGATAACCCTCCCCCCGCGTCTGTTACCGCTATCTTCAGGTATTGAGGTTCCCCCTCCGGAGGCTCGGCGGTAATTTCAAGGCGAACGGTGCTGCCCGGCGGAGAGCAGGCAATGGCATTGGAGAGCAACGTGTTCAATACATAGCGGATGCTTTCAAAATCCAGTTCTGCCGGGGGTAATCCTTCTTGAATTTTAACTTCTAACTTTACTTCGGCGGATTCCATTTGGGCCCGAATTAAGGGCATGGTTTCCCCTACAATCTCCTCTACTTCCACCGGGACAAGCTTTAGGGCAAAGGAACCGCTATCAATGGCTGCCATGTTAAGAAGGTCATTTATGAGGTGCTGGAGTTTCTCTACAGCTGATTTTATCTTGAGGAGGAAACGACGCTGCATCTCCCCCACAAGCCCTATTGTCTCACTCAGGAGCAAGTCGGTATAACCGATGATAACGGATAGCGGGTTCCTTACGTCAGAGGCCAAAGAAGCCAGGAAGCGATCTTTGGTTCTCTGAGCCTCTGCCTCTGTAGTCACATCGGAAATGGTTAAAATGATTTGGTCTTTACAATGGGCAAGCTCCGCCCTCAGGGTTTTCTTACCCAATTCCAGCAAAGTTATGGCTCTGCTTTCCCCTTCAAGCACTTTTCTCACGGCGGAAAGCCAGCGAGGGTCTTCCACAAGGGTTTGAAGAGGTTGCCCCGAGAATTCCCTCAAAGGCCACCCGAAGATTTCCTCAGCTGCTTCGTTGCCCCAGGTGATTTTACCGGAGGAGTCGGCTATAATAATGCCTGTGGGCAGAGAATTGAGCAACTCATTGGAAGGTTTGCCTTTCTCTATATAGTCTTTGAGCTGGGCTTGCAAGGCTTTCACCCTGGTTGACTCAGCCTCAGCCTGAGCCTTAAATTCCTCTGCCTGTTGGCGAGCTTTCTTTAGCTCCGCTTCCAGCTCCTGAACTCTCCTTTCCAGAAAGTTTACACGGTCAAAAATTTCACGCCTTTCTTCCCTTTTCCCTTCCCTTGCCTCTTTAATGATGGCCTCGTAACGAGCCAGGTCTTTATCCTTGCGGCGAATTTCCCATGACAGATCCTCTATTTTCCTTTCCAGTGACCGATAAACCCGGGCCCTTTCCACGGCCAGCCGCATTTCCCCTGCAATGTTCCGCAGGAGCCTGGCCTGCCATTCAGGGAAGGGGTTAAGTTCGTTGAACCATGCTCCTACAAGGCCTATAGGTAAATCCCGGCTTATGACCGGGGCAAGAACGATGGAGGAAGGTTTTATCTCCAAAATTTTTTCCCATGCGCTCAAGGAGCTGGATTCCCGTACTGAAATCGGTCCCCCGGAGCGAAGGGCCTCTTCAAGGAAAGGAGCCTTCGTTAAGGTAAGCTTGAACCTTCTGACCCCTCCCCCGGAGGAAACTGCAATGTGGACCAGGTCAGGATTTTCGTCATCCAGAATCAGGGCGAATCCCCCTGGTGCTTCCAGTGCTCTGGTTATACCAATTGCCACATTTTCCATAACTACAGGAAGGTCCAGGGAGAAAGTGCCTTTAGAAGCTGCTTCGTAGAACCTGGTGAAGCGCACGGCTTCAATGGCTTGAAGGGATTCTACAGCTTGGGGCTGGGTGAGGAGATCCCTTAACAAAGGGGGCAGGAACAAAGGATACGCCACCATTTCCGCCCAGCGAACCCACAGAGGCATTCCTTGAGTGCCCTGCGGGTTAAGAACCTGAAGCAAGTGACCAAGGAAAAGGACGAGGAAAAAGCCCGCTGAAAGGGGGTCTCCTGCCCCCAGAAGGGCACCAACAGCCCCCATGAACCCAATAGCGAAGCCCATAGTTCCCCAACCCAATGCCCTTGCCGAAAAATTGTATTCCTGAGCGGAGAAGTGGGAGGGCCATGTCAGAGCATCAGCCAGATAGATGGAGAAAGCTAAGGCGAGAAGGAAGAAAAGCAGGGCATTACGAATAGTTGGGCTGGAAGCCGGCAGGGTGAATGCCCACAAGAGGAAAGCGAGGGAAATAATTGCCCCTAAGCGTTCCAGGGGAGGGGAGATGGCCACGGTTTGAAACCCCAAAGCTGAAGTCACAATTATGGCCCCTAAAAACAAGAGGCGAAATATGAGGATAGAAGTGAACGCGGTTAAAATTAAGGAAAATCGCTCATCCCCAAAGCGTTTTCTCAAGCTATAAGCTAAAAATATCCCCCCCTGCAGGGCCAGCAGGGTAAAAAAATGAAAGAAAAAAAGCCCGCTTCTTTCAGCGATGAGATAAAGAAATTGCATATCTATTCCCTGCCCGCAAACGATAAACCTTCAACCTTAAGGAGAACAAAGTATGCTTGATGACCCCCTTCCCATCAGGATTACGCCTGGCCGGGTTCGTCGGTAATCACTTCCTATTGACGAGGGCTTTTTGCTATATTGTAGCGATGAAGGACCCTGCAGTCAACTTTAGCATTTTTTGAGCCAGCACGCAAGCACAGGGACGTTGCCACACTTGTATTTTGGTGGCATAACTTATTATGCCCTTAATCATATTAAGGGATGAAAAATGATGAGGAAGGTTGCATTGCTTCTAAGTTTAGCGATGTTAATGTTCGTCGCCGGAGCTGGTAATGTCTCAGGGATAAGCCCCTCCTCTCCTTACTTTGAGGTCCCTTCCCCCTTCGGGGGCGTCTTGATCAATGAAGTCACAGCTCCGGAAAAGGAAGCTTTCATCAAAAAGGCCCTCAGCAATGAAAGTGTGATCAAATTGCTCAATTTTCTCTCAGCCAGGGGTTACAGTTTCAAAGCTGATAAGGCTTCGGTAAAAAGAGCAGAGTTCAAAGGGCAATCTTCCACCTTTGCCTTGCTTCCTTGTGTCTCTCCCAAAGGTGAAACCTTTACAGTGGTTTATTGGTCTGCGGGAGGGAAGGAAGGAGCCCTGGCGGTAAACAGGGAAGGTGGCTATCAGGTGGAGAAAGGACAGGTTAAACCCTTCTCTGCTCAAGAGCTTCTTAAGAATGCTTCTTCTATTGCCCCTGAAAGGCAATGCCCGGATTGCTGGAATGTGATTTTCGCTTGGTGCACCGGCTCTTGCTGGGCTACATATTGCTATGGCTATTGCTGTTACGATGCCTGTGAAAATGAAGGCTACTGTGTAATAACGGGGCCTTGCTGGTAAGGACGCGCTTCCTTCTGCTGTCCACAAGCA
>CAZZMI010000098.1:0-3902 GCA_964655275.1 uncultured Anaerolineae bacterium
CCTCGTGGGCTAAGGGTTTGCCACGGTTTTGGGTCCCACTCGCTGGCAGGTTGCCAGCGCTGGCGGTTTGCCCCTTTTCGGAAAAATTTTGGGGGCACGTCCCCCTGCCATGGGGCTAACACCCTCTGGACCCCAATTTTCCTAAACCTTGTAGGCTCAGGGTTTGCCAAGGTTTCGGGCCCCACTTGTTGGCAGAATGCAAGGTCGGCGGCTTGCCCTTTTTGAAAAAGCCAGGGGGACATTCGGCTTCACCTGGAAACCCCATGATTTCCGGCGCACTCTCCCAACCCCTGCCAGAAGGCTCAATCCCCTGGTCTCTCCAATTTACCCCACTCGTTAATTATAGCGAAGTTTCGGGCTTCGTGGCTTAAAAGGTTACTGGCGAGGAATGAAAATTTCGCCGACGGGAACCGGCTCTTCGCTTTTCCAATAGTAAATGACCACTCGGATAGCCTTTATACGGTCGTCGGAGAGCTCTAAAAAGTAATCGTCCCGAACGATTTCACCTTCTTCCCAGCAGGATGTAGGATGTGCACCCCAGACTGGAGGATGGTCCTGCTGGGAAAGACCATTTTCGTGCTCAATGCGAACTGAAACCACGTAATCGGTGGCGATGGGCTGAGTAGCCTGCCAGAATAAAGTTATACGGAACTTTTTCTCCTCTTTGCCCGCTGCATAGCCCACAAGTTTCATCCCGGAGACGATTTCTTCTCCTAAACGTTCCACCGCAAAACACTCACGAACACATGCCTTTGCCGGCAGCTCCTTGACAGGATTTATTCCGAGGAAAATCAGGTTCTCCCCCGCAGAGGAGGGATGAAAGCCTCTTCGGCAAAGGTCTGGAACCAGAGGAAGGGCTTGGCGGGTAAGGTAGCAAATTTCTCCTGAAAGGGCTCTCTCCAGTGCTTTTTCTACTTGGACAGGTTTAACTTCAGGCTTTGCCCCCCAAATGCTCACAAGATACTGAAGGGCGAGGTTCTCGGGGTAAGTTCCGGCAATGCAGCTTTCCGGAGCGGGGTTATCGGCCAGGATAGCCCACCCGGGTTCAAGGCCTGTGGCATCGGGCCTGCCGCTTTGATCAGCCAACGGGTAGTTTCTGACCAGGAGCCAGGCGAAAAAAGAAGCGAGGAAGAAGGTTATGGAAATGCAGGTTGCGGCATGGGGCCAAGCCTTAAGAAGCCGATCAAAAAAGGCTACTGCGCCAAGGATTATGAGGGGGTAAAGGGGCATTATCACCTGATACCAGTTCCCGAAGCGATCAAAATAACAGAAGGCAAAATAGAAAAACGCCGTGCTGTAGAAAAGAAAAGCCTTTTTCCGGCCCAGGAAAGCCCAACCTATAAATCCTACAGCCATGATGGGCCAGGTTAGTTCGCTCAGTGCAAGCCAGGGATAATTAGGGCTTGGAGGCCACAGGGTCCAGGTCATTTCCGACCGTCCCTGGGGGGCGGTAAGGAATTCCAGGAACCAGGCCAGGGTGCTGGACCATTGCCCCTGTCCCCTCCATTCCGGATGCTGGGCACCACGGATGTAGACATAGGCATAACTCAATAGAGGAAGCAAAGCTATAGCCATTGCTTTGAGGAGGAAACGATGATCGCGCCGGAGGCCGGGTTCTTCCTTAAGGATAAACAAGGCGATTGAAGGAAGAATAAGCAATGTGGTAACCAGGTTGGCGGCGCATGTCCCGGCTACAAAGGCAATCCAGAGGAGGAGCGAACGGTCTCGTTTTTCCTCCCACTTAAAAGTCAGCCACAAGAGAAGCAGGGTTTGGAATACGGCTGAAGTATATTGCTCAGTAGTGACCGCATAATACCAGAAGAAGTAGGTAACGGCGTAGAGAGCTACTCCCCACAAAGCAAGGGGCCACCTATCGGGAAACAGCCGCAGGAGCAGAGAGTAGAAGACTGCGAGAGAAAGGATAGCCCAGAAAGTGGAATAGAGGGAAAGGATCTGGATGGGATTAAAAATCCATCGCAGAAGGTAGCGCAAAGAGTGAAACCAGAGCCAGCCCAGCATAGTGTAAAGGGGATAGCCCGGGGCATTAGCGAAGCGAGCTTCAGCCTGGGCATACTGATGGGTTATAAGATCACCCCCCATAAGTTCACCTGGCCGGAGGCCATCATCCAGAGTTATAAGGTAAAGAGAAAAAATTGCCAGGAGGAGAACTCCTCCGGCCAGGCATTTGGGAGAAAGCAATTTCTTAACGGTGGTCAAAGTAAATTTCAGCTGCTATGCAACCGGAAGAGTCGGTTTTCACATTGGCATAATCCGATATGCGATTCCCTGCCGCATCGGTAAGGTATACCTGCCAGTTCCCGGGCAGTGGGCCGTCAACCTTAAGGGTGCAACCCCTGGAACCGTCTATAGGGGTAGTAGGGCCATTGCAAACCTCTACCGGGACGAAAACCACGTTCACGCCTCCCTGGGGTTGCCCCCCTGCTCTGACGAACACTTTAAGGTAAGCACTGCCTGAAGGTGCACATTTTATGGAAGTAAGAGCGTAAGGCACGGATGGAGGAGGCGGAGTAAAGGTAGGCGTTGGCCGTGGGCGAGGTGTAGGGGTGGGTGGTATAGCCTGGGCGATGCTTATTGAATCTATAGTTCCCCCTTCAAGCCTCAAATACTGGGCCATTGCCCACCCCTCTTTCCCTCCTATACAGCAAAGTTGAAGCCAATCGCCCTTTACATTTCTGGCCAGGACCGTAAAAATATCATTTAGCCGGGCCTTTCCCAGGATTGGGTAAACAGTTCCGGGGCCCGAGCGGATGTTAAGCTCAGCAATATTAACCACAGCTTTAACCACGCCGGAAGGTGTTTCGACAGGACTGGGGGTTGGAGTAGCCAGGGGTGACTGAAAAGCTGTGCCCGGCTGGCTTGCTTGAGTTGGCGAAGGAGGCGGAGGAGCCGGAGTTGTGACCTCGGGCGAGGAGACAGCAGCCGCAGGTAAAGTTGGAGAAGGGGCAAGCACTGCCTCTGAAGGGGTTGGAGTAAAGGTAGGCTTTGGGGTTCTTGTAAAGGTAGGGGAAGGTGTAGGTTTGCGCTGTGCCAGTGGGGAACCCCAACATCCAGCTATGAGGCTTGTGACAGCTCCCAGCAATAGAACAAGTTTTAAGGTCTTCATCATTACCGCACCTTCCTGAAGGTTATATTGTCAAACTGCCCCGCTTTATTGCAATCCTCAAATGTTATCACAACTACATCCGAAAGGTCCCGTAACCCCGGAGGAGGCGATTTCGTAAGTCCTATACGGATGTTGGGGGTATTATCGGCCACAAGGCGTATCCGGAAGACAATGGGCTGAGGAGGGTGGTAATATTCCGGGCCAAGGGGAGTGAACCCCACTTCACCAGGCGGTTCATAGATGCCGGGGATGTTTATTCCTGTGCTCATGTAAGCCCAGTTATCGTACCAGTTCAGCTCTACAACCACACCATTTATAGGGTTACCGGCACCATCTACAACTTTAACTCTGAACCAAACCGCCCCACAATTAGGAGCTGCCCGCATGCTTCCCTGCACATACATATAAGGCCACGAAGGGGCTGGAGTTGGAGTAGGAACAGGAACCGGCGTAGGGGTAGGAGGACGCGGGGTTGGAGTGGGCGGGATTTCCGTGGTCACGTTAATCAAAGCGATTTCCCCCGGGATGCTCAAAAGGGAGGCGGCAACCCAACCTTCCCTCCCATTCACACAGCATACTTTTATCCAATCCCCCCTTTCGTTCCTCGCCTTTATTTCAAACTGAGTTCCCCCTGAAACCTGCCCTATCAAAGGATAAACTGTCCCTGGTCCCTGGCGGACGTTGGCCCTGGCTGCTGCTACCACAGCTGTTTGAGGGACGGCGGGAGTTGGAGAAGGTGTAGGAGTAGGGGTGAAAGGTTCAGGGGTGGGAGTAAAGG
>CAZZMI010000099.1:0-3837 GCA_964655275.1 uncultured Anaerolineae bacterium
AAAGCCCCCTGCCGGGGGGATTGGGGGGTGTCCCCCCAGGTTTTTCAAAAAGGGGGCAAACCGCCACCATTAGCAATAAGCCCACGAGTGGGACCAAAAACCATAGCAAACCCTCAGCCCACGAGGGCGGGAAAAATAGGGACGAATCGCCAACATTTGAAACCCGCCAACGAGCGGAATTCCAAAACCATTGTAAAACCTGAACCTGCGGAGCCACAACGACAAGTTTACAGTAGGAGCAAGCCCCTTAAGAACTCAGTGAGGGAGCAGGGAAAGGAGCACAGAACCCACATCTTTCGCATCAAGAGGGTAGGGACTTTCAATTTTAACCTTTGCCATATCCCCATGAATTACAAAAAACCCCTCAGGGCCGGAAGAGAAAACAGCTGCGATCCCTTCCCCTTCCATGTTTTCTTTTAACTTCCTAAAAATCTGGCCCGTCAGATTATAAGCCTGCAGAAGGAAATTGTTTTCGTTTGAAGGCAAAGCAGTCGCTTCTTTCATCAAACCTGAATATACAAGCATCAAGTCTGGTTTGTAATCCCTCCACACCAGAAGCGCAGCTTCGGCAACCCAGCGAGCTCTCTCATTCAACAGAAAAAGCGCATCTTCAGGGCTAATCCACCCCTGATTAAGGCTCTGGGGGTCAATGGGAGGGGGAGGGAAACCCAACTCCCTGTTCAACTCACGGAGCAGGGAAGGTGGGCTGGCGTAAGTATAGCAGATAGAAGTTTGATACAAAAGGGCTTTCCTGGGGTCCAGACGCAGCAATTTAAGAAAAGCTCCGGAATGTAAATGGGGGTCAACCTCTAAAACCAACCACTCTCCGGGACGCAAAAGCTCAGAACTTCCCTCCAGCGCCAGCGCATCATAACCTGTAACACCATCATCAGTCGTGTCCAGAGCTAAAAAGCGAAAGCGAGCTATAAGTCCTCCCTCAGGAGCCTTTACCTCCATTATCCCTTCAAGGGGTATACTGAAAGAAGGAGTTAAATTGGCCCAGGGCGTTATAACTTCGGTAAAGGTAATGGTATGCAGATAAGAAGAGCCGTAACACAAATCAGGTGCCACCGTGTAATCGGCCCTGAAAGGGGAATCGGGATATACCTCGGGCCAGAAGAGGACGGCTGCTTTCAAACCACGTCGCATGGCTACCCGCCAGAAAGGTTCTCCAGCGGCTAAAAAGTCTTCGGGGCCTTCAAGCTCAGTCTGGTAAAAGGCCCCTGCACCAAGCTCAAATTGAGGAATCAATTCTTTAGTAGCTCCATTTACCAGCATAGCCAGGACCCTGAAGCCCTGGGATTGTTCGGTATAAGTGAATTCTGGGGGGCCTGAGGGAACCCTGTAAGGGGGCACCGGGCGGAGGGCAAGCCAGGCAAAGGTTAGAGTCAGGAAGACGCTCAGAGCGAGGATGGTTAGCTTAATGGCCTTTTTCCCTTTCACTATTACCCTCCTGCTCATGGTTCTGTGGACCATTATACCGGAAGCAGGCGCGGTTTGAAAAGGCTAACTTTTGAAGAGCTTTTGACATTCCCTTCTCCTTGCTTTAAAATTAGGCGCGGAGGAAAAGATGAGCGTTGTGGATGAAGTCAAGGCCAGGGCCGATATAGTGGAAATAATAGGGCAATATGTCCCCCTCAAAAGGACAGGGCGGAACTTTAGAGCCTTATGTCCCTTCCACGCCGAAAAGACCCCCTCTTTCTACGTTTTCCCTCAGACCCAGACCTGGCATTGTTTCGGGTGCAATTTGGGTGGAGATGTTTTTTCCTTCGTTATGAAAAAAGAGGGGCTTGACTTCAGGGGAGCTCTCCAGCTCCTCGCTGAGAAAGTGGGAGTTAAGCTGGAAGCACGACCGGCAAAGGAGGTAGAAAAGGAAAGGGCCCTCCGGGAGATAAACTCCGTCGCCGCCGATTACTACCACCGTTTGCTCCTTCACCCTGATTTAGGTGCTAAGGCGAGGTATTACTTAGAAGAGAGAGGGATCACTCAGGAGGCCATTAAGGCTTTTAAACTCGGCTATGCTCTCCCAGAATGGCATGCTCTGGAAGAATTCATGGTAAACCTGGGTTACAAGCGCGAACTGGTTTACGAGGCAGGTCTTATCATTAAAAGGGAAGGGGGAGGCTTTTACGACCGCTTCCGGGACCGCTTGATGATCCCGGTAAGAGATGAATCGGGTAGAGTGGTAGGATTTGGGGGGAGAATTCTCCCCTCCGCTTCCTTTGAGGGGAAAGAAGAAGCCCCAAAATACATAAACTCACCTTCAACCCCTATCTTTGATAAAAGCCGGGTCCTTTTTGGCCTGGATATGGCTAAGGAAGCTATAAAGGCTCAGGATATGGCCGTGATAGTGGAAGGGTATTTTGATGTGATACAGGCTCATCAGAAAGGGTTCAGGAATGTAGTGGCATCCATGGGCACTTCCATAACGGAAACCCAGCTTAAGCTTCTCTCTCGCTACACCAAACGCTTCACCTTTGCCCTTGACCCCGATGTGGCCGGAAGCGAGGCCACCATAAGAGCCCTCCAGATGGCTGAGGAGATTCTGGATAAAGAGGCAAAACCCACTTTTGATCCGAGAGGCTTCCTGAGATTTGAAGAACGCCTTAACGCCGAAATATTCATCCTCAGCCTTCCAGCTGGGCAGGATCCTGATGCTTTAATCCGGGAATCGCCTGAGAAATGGCAAGAAGCTCTAGAGAATGCCACCCCTGTGGTTGAATTCTTTATACAGCTCCTTTCTCAGAAGTTTGACCTTTCATCCCCCAGAGGCAAAGCTGAGGCCGTCAGGACCATCGTCCCTATCTTGAGAGCACTGAAAGACGAAGTGGAAAGAGAACATTACATCCATCGCCTGGCCAGGACTGTAAAGGTTGATGAAGGAGTAATACGCAGGGAATTAGGGGCCTTTGTAAGCGGCAAAATCCGCGTCGCCCCTGCCAAGCAGGCTCCCAAAATCGCTTTGAGCCCTGAAGAATACGCTCTGGCCAGGTTTATGGAAAACCCTGCTCTCCTTGGTTTCCTGGATGAGAAAATGATGGCGATGGGATTTTACCCCCTGAGCGAGGCCGATTTCTCCGATTCCGAAAACCGGATACTCTTCAGCATGTGGAAAGCGATTCTGAGGAAAGATGGAGGTAACCTTGAAGAGTTTCTGGAGAGCCTTGATCCACTCTTGAAAGAACGCGCTCAGACCATTCTGGAGAAAGTCAGTTCTTCGCCCTCAACCCCTCTGGACAAAATAGAGGATGAAATTCTCTACTGTGCCCTCCGGATGCGGGAA
This sequence comes from uncultured Anaerolineae bacterium, assembly GCA_964655275.1. GTDB lineage: Bacteria > Chloroflexota > Anaerolineae > SpSt-600 > SpSt-600 > SpSt-600. The sequence continues at coordinate 3,284 of CAZZMI010000099.1, forward strand.
CAGAGCATCCGCTATTACCTTCAGGAGCTAAGGTTCCTGCAGGAAGAAGCAATAGAGCAAGGTGACAAGGAAAGCCTTAACTATTATCGGAGTTTGATTAAGACACAGGCAGAGGAATTAGCATTGCTTCACCGTGCCATGTCCCGTTACAGTTACAGGAAAGCCCAATGAGTGAGAACGATGAATTTTTAGAGTTTGAAGACTTAACGGGGGAAGAATTAGAGCTGGGGGATAGCGCGATCCAAATTTACCTGAGGGAAATTGGCAAAATCCCCCTGCTCACCCCGGAAGAAGAAAAAGAGCTTGGCGCCCTTATCCAGAAAGGGAGGATGGCCGAGCAACGCCTAAAAAAGGGCGATCTATCCCCTCTGGAGAAAGCGAAGCTTGAAGCCCAGGTTAGAGCAGGGGAAATAGCCAAACGCCGCCTTGTGCAGGGAAACCTTCGCCTCGTGGTGAGCATTGCCAAGCATTATATAGGCCGTGGGCTATCTTTCCTGGACCTTATTCAGGAAGGGAATTTAGGGCTTCTTAAAGCCGCTGAGAAATTTGACCCC
>CAZZMI010000100.1:0-3607 GCA_964655275.1 uncultured Anaerolineae bacterium
CCTCCACTCCATCCGCCACCTCCTCCTGCGGAGGGGGCACTGGTAAAAGTGGAAGCAGCGGCATCAAGGGTTGAAAGGAGGCTATCCGAAATGCTTTCAAGGGAAGAAAACAGGCCTCTGGAAGCCGATTCCAGGGACGGAAGTCCTACCCCTTCGGTAGAAGGGATAGGAGATGCCCGGCCAACCCTTACAGGCCTGGCAGGATAAGTGTAATCGGGGATATACCAGGGAGGGGCTGGGGTATCTACCCGGGCAAATTTAGTTACCCAACTTCGTTCTAAACCGAAGGCGATAGCGTAGGGGAGGTAGCGCTCAAAGATGTCTTTTGCTGCCTCCAGAGAAATGTGCTTTTCAATGTTCTGGAGGTAACGTTTGAAAGCCAACCAGCGGACTGCTTCTTCTGAACCCTTACGGGTTTTGCGGGGCATGAACCGGCTCACCACCAGCAGGGCAATCCCCACAATTCCAAGGCCCAGGGGCGGGCAGACCGCCGCTCCAAAGATATTCATGCCGATCATGTTTGTTACAATCCACAGGAAGAAAGACACGGCAATCACGCCGAAGCCCAGGAATTTGTACAGGGTTCTGACCTTCTGAGGATTGGCGGGAAATAGCCCTTTGTTGACAGCCTCTTTGTAAAGAGCATTCTGGATATCGGGGATATGGGTGTAAAAGCGGTTCCTCAGCTCCGATAGCTTTCTTTCGGTACGGCCAGGCCCAAAAATGGCTGATATAAGTTTTTGCTCGAAGGGGTAAGTGGCCAGACTTCGGTCTTTCAGGCGGAAAATAATGGTTCTGCTGCCAAATTGTCCTCTCTTTTCCACGATTTCAATGGCTCCCCTACGGGCCAGATCCACCAGCGTAGCAATTATATCCTGCAGATCAGCTTGCTCATCCAGCAAGGTACCGGCAAGGCCTGGAGGTAGATCCGAGGGGAGTTCAGGTAAGTAAGAAGCCACTTCCCCAACTGGAACATCCCTTCCTCTCAAATACCATAGCGCTATGACTCCAGCTATGCCTCCTACAGCCAAGAGGAGCCCCAGTGCACCCAGCAGCAAATTTGCCAGTGGACGCATATCTTCAATCCTCTGCCAGGGAGCTGGGCTTCCGGACACAATGCCGTGGGGGAATTGAACCCGCACCTCTAAAGCCTCGTCAGGCTCTATAGGCGCCTGCGCTCTGAAAGTCACAACTCTACCATCAGGGGAAATTTCCTGGAGGGCTGGAACACCGTAGGCAGCTACTTTTTCGGCTTTAGCCCCCTCTGGCAAGTAAACGGTGACAGTAGAACTGCGGACGGGGTAACTTCTGTCGGGGAACACGGCTACCCACCACAACTGATCTCCCCCTTCGTAAAAACGGAGAGAGCCTTTTACAGTGTAGGAAAGGCGGAAGGTCGCCTTTTTATCGTAAATAGGAGGAAAGAACCACTTGATTACGAAGTCGTTCCCCTCTTTGAAGGTCTTGAAGGTAAAAGGCTCCTCGAAATCCGACTCGCTATAAAGCTTGCCATCGCCTTCTACCTGGACATCGGTTACAGCTGTGAGCCTGTTCATGGGGATATTGCGGTAGCCGAAGCGGAATGGTCCTCCCTGGAAAGTTACCACCCAGACCTCTTCTACTTTAATGTCGGAATTGGGCATAACGGTGATGTTTACATCCATGCGATCCCAGTAAAGAGACTTGCCCTGTGCGAAAAAGGCAGGGGGGAGCGCAAAGAGTAAGGTTGCAAAGAAAAGGAGCGGGATTAATTTTCTCATGTATTTCCTCCTTTGCTTGAAACCCTTATGGCAAATTGCTCAACATCAATAACGACTCGGCGGTGGAAGCCTTCGCCCACTTTTTCTTTCTCATCGTAAGCTTCAACCTTGAAAAGGAGCTTACGACCATCAACCTCCACGAGTTCGGCAATGGCCCGGACTTCCATTCCTACAGGGGTAGGGGCCATATGCTTTACATCCACAGCCACCCCTACGGTTTTATATCCCGGGGGAAGGAGTGGGTCAACAGCCTGGACAGCTGCCTGCTCCATGAGAGCGATCATAGCCGGGGTAGCCAGGACCTCAACATTGCCACTTCCCAGGTGACGGGCTGTAATCTCAAGTGTAACTTTACGCCTGACTTCAGCCTTAAGGCCGGGGGAAAGGGTAAAATCCATGCTTTTACCTCCATTTTTCCTCATGATACTACAAAAATGTGCGGGAGTCAATCCCCAGCGCCTTTCAAAAATGACCATGGTTGCAGCAGGTTCTCTGGCGTTTGCTCAGCGACTATCTGGGTGTGATCCCTCTACGGTGATAGGCCTTTTTGTTCCGCTCAAACAACTGCGGTGGCTCTTGGCCCGAGATCGGCAAACTATGCCTGAGCTTCCCTGGAGGGAAAAGATTGACAAGTTGAGGTTCGTGTATATAATGCCAACTTGGGTTTATGTTCGCCAGAGGAAAAGGCCTGGGTTCAGGCGGCAAATTAACAGAAGTTTGAAGCGCTATCATGCTGATTTTCCAGCTCCGCTGGCTTCTTTTCAGCCTGTTTGCGACAGTCATCGCGGCGGTCCTCCTGGCCCTCTGGCTGGACCGACGTCGCGCAGTGCGGCGCGCGGCGGAGACCTTCACCGACGCCGCCCTCCACGCCGTCTTTGAGCGCGCCCCCTTCGGCTGGATGGTCCTGGAGGGGGCCGAACGGTACGTCTACGCCAACGAGTACGCCCGCCGCCTGCTGGAACTGAAATCCCCCTCGGGCCCGGTCCCGGCCGTGGAGTGGGGCTTCCTGCTGGACGACGACCGGGCCGACGTCCGGCGGGGACGGGCTCCCGAGGGCCGCTTCCGCGTCCTCCGCCTCCCCTCCGGCCGGGCCATCCGCTGGTGGCTGATGTCTGGAGGGCGGTGGGACTACCTTTTCCTACTGGACGTCACCGCCCAGTACGAGGCCGAGGAGGCCCGCACCCAACTCTTCGCCGGCCTCTCCCACGAACTGCGAACCCCTGTGGGTGTCATCCTTACCCACCTGGAAATCCTCCGCCTGCCCGACATCCCCGAAGAGACCAAACGACAATCCCTGCAGTTGCTCCAGGCCGAGACCCGACGGCTCGCCCGGATGGTCCACCTGATGCTGGAACTGGGCCGCCTGGAGACCTCCCCGGAGATAGACCGGCTTCCGGTAGACCTGGTGGACCTGGCGGAGCGGGCCATCTCCTCCCTGGCTTCCCAGGCCCGGGAGCGGGGTATCCACTTCTCCCTGGAGGCCGACTCCCCCCTCCCCACCGTCTGGGGGGACCCGGACCGGCTGATGCAGGTCTTCCTGAACCTGCTGGACAACGTCCTCAAACACTGCCGTCCGGGCGACCAGGCGACCATCATCCTTCGGCGGACCGAAGGGGGCGTCCTCTGCGCCGTCCAGGACACCGGACCGGGTATCCCGGCGGAACATTTACCGCACATTACCCGTCGTTTCTATCGGGCGGCGAAGCAGGAGGTGGAAGGGAGCGGCCTGGGCCTGGCACTGGTGGAGGAAATCCTGCGCCGCCACGGAAGCCGCCTGGAGATTTCCAGCCAGACGGAGGGAGAGACCGGGACATGCGTGCAATTCGTCCTGCCGACCGTGCCCTCAA
>CAZZMI010000101.1:0-3427 GCA_964655275.1 uncultured Anaerolineae bacterium
GGGTGGGAGATGCGGTCGGTGATGGGGTGGGGGTGAAAGTCGGGTGCAAGATGGTAACTTCTTTCCCTACATCTTTTGTGGAAGGTATCAAGACAGCAATCCATACGGTTATCAGAAAGGGGAAAAACAACAGGGAAGCCAATTTTCTCATGGCAATCTACCTCCAGGTGGAGGTTAAAGGTTAATGAAGGTTTTGCTAACAGGGCAGGATGAACAGTTGCTAAACACCATAGGGGAGCTCCTGGCCTTCAACCACATTGCGGTAAGAATAGAGAAGAATTTGGCCCAGGCAGCTGCCCTTTTCTGGAACTGGAAACCCCAGCTGGTAATAGTGGAATTGCCATTGTGGGAGGAAGCTCCTGAAAACTGGGAATTCATCCGAAAACTGAAGGAAATCGTTCCTGTCCGCATCATAGCCTTAGTGGAATATGGCAAAGTGGAAGAAAGAATAAGGGCACTGGAATTAGGAGCCGATGATGCGGTGTTTAAGTTAGCTTCTCCCAGGGAAATAGTGGCCAGGGTTAAAGCTATTCTAAGACGGGTGGGAACCATACCCCTTTCCCCCAAGGTTGAATTTTACACCGATGGTTTCCTCCTGGTGAATTTTTCCACCCAGGAGCTCTTCTTGGGCGCTCGTTTGATAAAACTCAGCCGAAAGGAATTTGCTGTTCTGGAATGCCTTGCTCGTAATCCTCGCCAGATCCTCAGCCCAAGGCAGATAGCAGAATGGCTTTCCCCCGATTACACTCCAGAGCTCATTCGGCACTATATTTTCAGACTGCGCAGGAAATTAGAACCCGACCCTTCAAACCCAATTCGCCTCAAATCCGTCCGGGGTTTAGGCTATTACCTTGATAATCCGGATAAACCATTTTCCCCTTTTTAAATACGGCTTTAGCTCTTACATTGCCAAAGCGATAGGCTAAGTGGCGGTAATCGGGAAATTCCCACAGGGCAATATCGGCCTGTTTACCTTCCTGCAGGGAGCCAATTTTGTCCCCCATCCCCAATGCCCAAGCCGCATTGAGCGTGGAGGCGGTAAGGGCCTGGGAGGGGGTCAGGCCGCAATAACGACAGGCCAGTGCCATTATGAAGGGCATAGATTCGCACCAGCATGTTCCCGGGTTGAAATCGGTCCCCAGGGCCAGTGCGACCCCCTTTTCTATAAGCCCCTTTCCATCAGCAAAATGGGTATGGCCGAGCCCGAAGGATGTCCCCGGAAGGATTACCCCTATGGTTGACGAAGAAGCAAGCTTTAAAGCATCTTCTTCTGGGGTGGTTGCCAGGTGATCAGCTGAGGTCGCGCCCAGTTCTACTGCCAAAGCTGTCCCTCCAAGGGGCTTGAACTCATCGCTGTGGATTTTGAGAGAGAAGCCCAGCTCTTTGGCTTTCCTGAGCACCCTTGCTGATTGTTCCAGGGTGAAAGCTCCTTCGTCGCAGAAGATGTCGCAGAAAATCTTTCCCCTTTCAACCCCTTTCTCATCGGCCCAGTGAGCAAGGGCGGGGAGCATTTCCCCGATCACCAGCTCAACGTAATCGTCTGCTTTCCCCCTGAACTCTTCAGGGACCGCGTGGGCTCCGAGGAAAGTAGGCACGATGTCCAATAGGCTTTCTTTTTTGAGAGCCAGTATGACATCCATCATCTTTAGCTCAGTTTTGGTATCAAGGCCATAACCGGTTTTGATTTCCACGGTGGTGGTGCCTGAGGAGAGGAAAAGGGATACGCGCCTGCGAGCTTCTTCTAAAAGGGCTTCAAAGGATGCTTCCCTTGTCCTTCGGACTGTGGACATTATCCCGCCGCCGGCAGCCATTATTTCAAGGTAAGTAGCCCCTCTAAGCCTGAGCTCAAACTCATCCACCCTATCTCCGGCGAAGACGAGGTGAGTGTGCGGATCCACCATCCCGGGTGTTGCGGTGCATCCGGAAAAATTCAGGGTTTCCCGTGCGGAATATTTGCTCAGGATTTCGTCCTGCGTTCCCACTTCCACAATAATGCCATCATCAATGGCTATGGCTCCATCCCGGATGAGAAGAAGCTCGCCCATCTTCTCCTTCCTGGCTGGCTTTGAATGGGATGGGGTGGCTATCTGCGAGGCAAGTATTATGGAGTCAACTTTGGACATATTTCCCCCTTCTCTCTGCCCCCGGAAGCTATAAAAAGAGGCGGGGATTACCCCCGCCTCGCACCTTACCGCATCACCATCGCCATTACGGCTTTCTGAACATGGAGCCTGTTTTCCGCCTGGTCAAACACAACGGAACGCCAGCCGGGCCCTTCAGTCTTATCAATAACTTCATCGGTTACCTCAAAACCGCGATCACAGGGGAGGCAATGCATGTAGATGGCTTCCGGATGTGCCAGCTTCATCTTTTCGGCATCGCAAATCCAGTGCTTGTTAGCCTCAAAAAGTTCTTTGGCTTTTTCAGGACTTCCCTCACCAACAGGTGGTTTGAATATGGGGACTGCTGCCCATGATTTAGGATAGACCACATGCGCTCCGCGGAAGGCCTCCTTCATATCATGGACTATCTGGAAAGAACCTCCGTAACGCTTGACGTTTTCCTGGCAGGCTTTGATGATTTCGGGGTCAAGCTCAAAGCCCTCGGGGTGAGCCAGGACCACGTCCATACCCATCATGGTAGCGGCGATTATGGCCGATTGAGGGACCGCTCGGGGCTTATGGATGCTGGGGGAATAGGCCCAGCTCATAACGAATTTGACGCCGGAGAATCCCCCGAATTTTTCTTTAACAGTGAGGATATCGGCTAAGGCCTGGAATGGGTGACATTTATCGCACTCCATGTTGAGGACGGGTATATCAGCCCAGTAAGCGAAGTTCCGGATGAGCTCGTGAGCGGCGCCGTAAACCCAATCCACTGGCTCCCCATAGCAGCGGATAGCGATCCCGTGGCCCATCCTTGAAAGGACCCTGGCTACATCGGAAACCCTCTCGGTAGTATAGGCTACTTCCTTACCGGGGAGAGCGGGGGTATAAATCTGCTCAGGTTCCAGGTAATGAGCGTGGCCTCCCAGCTGAGTCATACCGGCTTCAAAAGAGTTGCGGGTTCTTAAGGAGCGGTTGTAGAAAATCATGAAAAGCGTTTTGCCCCTGAGGATGTGATCATGAGGTTCCCCCATTACAAAACGCCTTTTAAGGTCAAGGGCCACATCCAGAATGGTCTCAATCTCCTCCCTTGACCAATCCAGAAGGGTGATGAAATCTCTCCCCCTGAAGGTATCGGTTTTCATGTTTACCCTCCTCCCTGAAAATTTGGGTTAATTCTATCACATAAACAAGGGGTGTGCAAAGTGGGAAATGGGGGGTGTCCCCCAGGTTTTTTCAAAGAGGGGGCAAACTGCCACCGTTAGCGAGTGGCCCCCGAGTGAGAAATGGGGGGTGGAGGGGCGAAGCCCCCATCCCGGGGG
>CAZZMI010000102.1:0-3335 GCA_964655275.1 uncultured Anaerolineae bacterium
CCCCAGGGCTTTATCAAAAAGGGGGCAAACTGCCAGCACTGGCAATCAGCCCACGAGTGGGACCCAAGACCCTGGCAAACCTTAAGCCCACGAGGGCGGGGAAAATAGGGGTGCAGGGGGCCCATTGCCAAAGGCCCTGGGGGATCTATCACCTGCTAAAAACCTTTGCTCATAGGCAAAGCCAGTGGTATAATTCCCTCAAGGAGGCCATATGGAAGGAATCTTCCGGGTAACAGCGTTTGCTATTTTCATAGCCCTATTAGCTAGTGCCTGTGCCAAGGCAACGCCTGTCCCAACAGAAATCCGTAAGCCAGCAGTAGCCGGCCAATTCTACCCCTCTGACCCTGATGAACTTTCCAGAATGGTGGAAGCAATGCTCAACAGAGCAGAAAAACTCCTCACTTCACCCCCTCGTATCCTCATAGCACCTCATGCCGGATATATTTTCTCCGGTCAGGTAGCAGCCTGGGCTTTTAAACAAGCAGAGGGTTTCCGATACGATGCTGTTGTCATAATCGGAGTGAACCATTATGCACCCGGCTTTAAGCAGGTTTCGGTATATGCTGGCGATGCCTCTGAGACACCCCTTGGCCTCGCTCCTGTTGCTAAAGACATAGCCAGAAGCCTCCTTCAGCACAAAGGGATAGTTTCTGACCAAGAACCTCACAGAAGGGAACACTCAATAGAAGTAGAAGTGCCCTTCATCCAGAAAGTTCTCCCCGGCACCCCAATAGTCCCCATAGTAATAGGCGAACCGTCCGAAGAAAATGCTTACCTTCTGGCTGATGCCCTCGTTGAAGTGGCGAAAAAGCGCAATCTTTTGTTTGTAGCCAGCTCCGATCTTTCCCATTACCCTTCTTATGAGGATGCTAAAAAGGTTGACCGCGCCACTCTGGAAGCCATTCTCTCAATGGACCCGCAGGTATTTCTCAAAACCACAAAGGAATGGATGAACAAGGGGATACCTAACCTGGGGACATGTGCTTGTGGTCAAGGCGCAATATTGACTGCCATGGCTTTAGCTCAAAAACTTGGCCTGAACCGCGTGACAGTCCTCCGTTATGCCAATTCTGGCGATACGCCTTTCGGGGACGAGGAAAGAGTGGTAGGGTATGGGGCGGTCGCTTTTTGGAAAGAGGAGGCTGATAAACCTCCTCCCCCTCCTGACCTTCCTTCCCTTGAATCGCTACCTCCATCTCCTGAACCTGTGTCACTGAAGGTGGAGCAGAAAGGACGCCTCCTTAAAGTGGCCAGGGAAACCATTGTTTACTTCCTGGATTACGGCTTTGCACCTTTGTACAAGGTAGAAGAAAGGGAGTTCCAAACACCAAGCGGGGTCTTCGTTACCCTCAAAAAATACGGAGAGCTCAGGGGATGCATAGGGGAAATCCTCCCGCGCCGGCCCCTGTTTGTGGCTACTCAATGGGCAGCCTTGGCTGCTGCCTTCAGTGACCCCCGTTTCCCACCGCTATCCAGGGAAGAATTAGACGAGGTCAGGTTGGAAATTTCTGTCCTTTCCATACCTAAGGCTCTGGAAAAGCCCGAAGGGGTGGAGGTGGGCAAGCACGGGCTTATAATTATCAAGGGTGAAAAAATGGGGCTGCTTTTGCCTCAGGTTCCGGTGGAAGAAGGTTGGGACAGGGAACAGTTCTTGAAAGGCGTGTGCAGGAAGGCAGGTTTGCCTGAAGACGCCTGGAAGGATAAAGAAACTAAACTTTACGTTTTCACAGCTGATGTTTTTGGGGAAGAATAAAAAAAGGGGTGGGTCATGCGGCCCACCCCTTTCTGCATCCTCTGGCTTAACTTCTTAGCTCGGCTTTGATGGCGTTAGCCAGGCGCCTGATCCCCTCCCGAATTCTATCCGGAGGCTGGTTGGAGAAGTTAAGGCGCATGCAGTTGCGGCCGCCACCATTGGGGTAGAAAGCAAAACCGGGGACGAAGGCCACTTTTTCTTCTTTAGCTCTCTCCAGAAGCTTTTCAGAATCCACCTTCTCAGGCATGGTTACCCACAGGAAAAGCCCTCCTTGCGGCCTGGTCCAAGTAATGCCTTCGGGGAAGAACTCCTCCATTGCCTGGATCATCACATCCCTTCTTTCTTTATAAACTCTGCGGATTTTGCGAACATGCTCCTTGAGAAGCCCCCGCCCCAGTATGTCGGCAGCGATAAATTGCGGGAACGTGGCAGTATGAAGGTCTGCCCCTTGCTTGGCCAGGACCAGCTTGTTTATAACCCTGCTTGGAGCTGTAACCCACCCTATCCTCAAGCCAGGAGCCAGCGTTTTGGAGAGAGTGCACAGGTAGATAACATTTTCCTTGTGCAGGGTTATCAGTGGCACCAGATCCTGTCCCTCAAAGCGGAGCTCGCCGTAGGGATCATCCTCCACAATAAAGGTGCCATAGCGGGCTGCCAGCTCAATGATTTTATGTCTCCGCTCCTCGCTTATGGTAACCCCGGCGGGATTGTGGAAGTTAGGGAGGACGTAAATGAACTTAACCTTATATTTCTGAAGCAGTTTCTCCATCGGTTCAATGAGGATCCCGTCGTCATCCATGGGAACCGTGAGGAAGCGAGCTCCGTAAGCACTCCAGGCCTGGATTGCTCCTACGTAAGTGGGCTCCGTAGTCAGTATATAGTCCCCGGGATCTATGAAAACTTTACCCACTAAATCAAGGGCTTGCTGGGAACCTGTAGTAATTAGGATGTTTTCCTCCTCAGCGGGAACCCCATATTTTTGCATTTTTTCAGCCAGCAGACGGCGCAACTCCGGATGCCCCTCAGTGGGACCATACTGGAGGGAAGCAGGGCCGTAATGGGCTAAAATGTATTCGCAAGCCTCCCTCACCTCCCTTATGGGGAAAAGCTCAGGAGCAGGCAATCCACCAGCGAAGGATATGACATCAGGATGGACAGTGAACTTGAGGAGTTCCCTTATTATAGAGCTGGCCATTTTATGGGTTCGGGAGGCAAAGGCTTCCTCCCAATTGGTTGTATATTTGCCATCAAAAACCGAGATTGGAACCTTAATTTCGGTCAAAATATCAACCTCCATCTCTCCCCTCCCGATGAAAATTAAAAACCGCCTGTAGTATACTACAGGCGGTCCGCTTGCCAAAGTTTAATGCCCATAAGCAATATGAATAGGTTCACCTTTCTCATCACCTTCCCCTTGAGCCCCATTGCCTCCGGTAAATGTATTATAACACCCTTCTTCCATTGCGTCAAGCCAACGCAAGGTTTTAAGGTTGCTCAATTCTAATGGGACCAATAGCATTGGCAACCTGCCAGCGAGTGGGACCAAAAACCACAGCGAACCCTGGGCCCACGAGGGTGGGGG
>CAZZMI010000103.1:0-2887 GCA_964655275.1 uncultured Anaerolineae bacterium
ACCCCCCACTTCCCATTTGAAGGTTTTTGGGGGCACATCCCCCAAGCCCCTTGCCAGGGGGCATAGCCTCATGGCCCCCTTGAAAAAACCCGGGGGACACCCCCAATGATTATGGACAGGTTCAAGTTGAAAAACGCCAGGCAATGTTTTGCGCCCCCTAATCCAACTCGCTATAATATATACGGACTTTAACGCAGGAGGTGGTAATGTGATTCCGGTTACCGCTCTCAGAAGAGGGGTGGTTATAAATCTGGATGGTGAGATTTACAGGGTTTTGGAATACCAGCACCACAAGCCTGGGCGAGGTAACGCTTTTATAAGGACAAAGCTCCGCAACCTGAGGACAGGTGCTATCATAGATCGCACTTTCTTATCGGGTGATGAAGTCCAGGAGGTAAAGCTTGAAAACCGCACCGTCCAGTATCTATACAAAGATGGAGACTTCTATTACTTTATGGATCTGGAAACTTACGAACAGCCTGCTGTGAAAGCTGAGGCCCTCGGTGATGCGGTCAAATATCTGGTAGAAGGGATGACCCTTGAGCTTTCCTTTTATGAAAACGAGCCCATTGAAATAGAACTTCCAGTTACGGTGGATCTTAAAGTTGTGGAAACAGAGCCAGGGGTGCGGGGGGATACAGCTCAGGGAGCCACGAAGCCCGCCAAGCTGGAAACAGGCCTTGTAATACAGGTGCCACTTTTTATCAACGTTGGGGATGTGGTCAGGGTTGATACTCGCACCGGAGAATATGTGACGAGAGTCTGATGCTTTTTAGTGACCCCCTGAGATTTCTCTGGGCGCTTATCAATCAGCCTGCAGCGGGCGCATTTTTGCTTGTGTTATCAGCCGTCTTCTTATTTTTTTACCCCTTTGTTCCCCTCATTTCCAGATTTCTATCAGGATTGTGGCTCGTTTACCTTGCCACTCGCCTTTCTGAAGAGCTGGTTAAATGGACCCAAACTCGCCACCTTTCCCCTCGCGAGCTGCTGGAGAAAGGGAACTTCCGCACTATCGTTGTGCCCTTGAGCCCAGAGGAGCTCGCAGCCAGGCTTCCTTCCATCCTTGCTTCGCCTCTGTGGAGGTCAAAGGTCTACAAGGAAAGAACTCGTTATTACTTTGAAGCCCAGGGCCTTATACCCGTTCAGCTTCTGAGATTGCTTCTTTATGGTGGAATTCTTATTGCTCTTTTGGGCTTTCTTTTCGCACCCCTTACTGACAGAGCAGAACAGTATTTGCTGACACCGGGGGATACTTTTAACTTTGAAAGGACCGGGGTTTCTTTCTGCTTAGATGAAATTTACCCGGACAAGCTGGGTGGTAAAGGGGCTTTTTTGGCTGAAAACAAGTTGATCAAATCAGGAAGTTTAGCCCCAGGCCGGCCTCTTATATTGGGGCTAATTATGGCTATACCGGTAGGCAAAAGCCCTGCGTTAAACGTAAAGGTTTTAAATGAGGAAGTCCTTATCCTCCACCCGGGGGGGAAGGAATTTTCCGGGGAGCTTACAGTGCCATTTTTTATGCCCAATGATGAAAAATATGTATTTTTTCCCGCACGTCACCTTATCCTCAGGTTGATCCTCATTCCTGGTTCAGATGGACATTTCCTTCTGGAAGTTTTCAGGGAGGGAGCCGAGAAAGCTGAGCTCAAGAAAAAGATAACAGGAGCCGAAGTTCTGGAAATAGGAGGGGCTAAGGTGGAGATCATACCCACCGCCTCTTTACAGATTAAGTTGTCAAGAACTGTGTCCCTCTGGCTTATAACGTTTGGCTTAATTGTGGCGGCTGGAACCCTTCTGTTTTGGTCCGTTTTCCCCGCTGGAAAAGTTTTCGGGTTTATCCAAAAGGAGGAAAAAGTCAGGATTAATTGGGCTCAGGAGGACTCTTTTGAAATTTCTTGCTTTGAAAGGGTGTTAAAGTGAAGGTGGCAGGTATTATAATTGGAGCCCTGGCCTTCGCCTCAGCTGGGTTCAGGGCACCGGGGCGCAAAGGTTTTATAGCTTTCATCCCGGCTGTATTATTGGTTATCTTTGGGGGAAAATCAAATGTATCTATAGCCAGTGCCCTGGGGTGCGGGCTTCTGGCTTTGTTTTCAACTCCCGCCGATCTTCCTCCGCTGACTGGAGCCGGACTCCTGGCTTTAAGTCCGGCCCTTTTGCTCTGGGTAAATCCGGAAAAAACCGATGCACCACTTTTACTCCTCGCATTAGCTTTCTCCCTTTTCCTGGCTATGGGGACCAGAAGCATGAGGGGGCTTCAAAGTTACGGAAGTGAGCGAAGGCTGGCCCTGGCCTGCTTTTTGCTTCTCCTGGGTTTTGCTGGCTGGATGTGGCAGACTTTCCTGAGAGGAGGCAATGCCTTTAAGCCCGAACCATGGTTTATGCTGGGGTTGTTGAACTGCGCCTTTGCCACTGGTGGATGGCACAAGAACAAACTGGGGGCTGAAATTCTAACCCTTCTGGCTTTAGCAGGAATATGGTCCTTAACGGTTTAAAGCTTGTCAGACTCCGGGGAAGACGGAATCCCCATGATTACCTCAACCCTGTATTCACCCCCGGGCTCCTGCACGGGAATAAAATTGCCTTCAAGTTTGCGTCCGTCAAGCTTAACCAGAGCCACACCTTTATTTATCCCCTCCGGGTTTCTTACCACAAAATCATAAATAGCCCCCCGAAATTGACGTCTCACCCGGAATTCACGCCAATGTGAGGGAACACAGGGATCCACTATCAATCCCCCGTAATGAGGCCTTATGCCCAGTATATACTGGGTGGCAGCCATATAAGCCCAGGAAGCTGAGCCAGTCAACCAGCTATTGCGAGCTAATCCAAATTGCGGATGTTCATCGCTTAAAACGTTCTGAGCAAAGACAAAGGGTTCACATTCATA
>CAZZMI010000104.1:0-2497 GCA_964655275.1 uncultured Anaerolineae bacterium
ATCCCGGGGGGAACTGGGGGGTGTCCCCCCAGGCTTTCTTCAAAAGCAGTGTTGTTAACTCTTGCATTATCCTATCCATGAAGCTATAATTGAAACAAAGCTGAAACGGAGCCGAATTATGAAAAGACCCTGGCTTTTTATTTTAACCCTTGGCCTTTTCCTGAGCTCTTGCCTTTCTCAGGTCCCTCCCACCTCTATCCCCACCTTTACCCCCATTCCTCAGGACATAGTGGCTTTGGTTAATGACCAGCCCATATTCAAAGAAACTCTGGAGAAGCAGCTCAGACATCTTCAGAAAGCCATGGAAGCCTCCGGTGAGAAACCCGACACCCACGCTATTGACCAGATGCGGCGCCAGATTCTGGAAGGGCTCATAGAACAGGCTCTTATGGAACAAGCAGCCAATAAACTCGGGATAAAGGTAACGCCTGAGGAACTGGAGGAATACATCCAGAAAACCATTCGCGAAGGAGGAGAAGAAAATTTCAACCGCTGGTTGCAGGAAAGTGACCTTACTATGGAAGAATTCAAGGAAATGACCAGGATCCAGTTGCTTAGCCTCAAACTCTTTGAGGCTATCGTCCCTCCGCCACCTGAAACTATGGAGCAGGTTCATGCTCGCCACATCCTCTTAAATACTGAAGAAGAGGCCAAAAACATTTTAGAAAGGCTGAGAAAGGGGGAAGACTTCGCTTCCCTGGCCCGCCAGTATTCCCAGGATGAGTTTACCAGGGAACTTGGAGGAGACCTAGGTTTCTTCCCCAAAGGGCTTTCCGGTCTCCCGCCGGAATTGGAGGAAGTCGCCTTCTCCCTGGCCCCGGGACAAATAAGCGAGGTGGTAAAAAGCTATTATGGTTACCACATAATCCAGGTCCTGGAAAAAGATCCCGCTCACCCCCTTTCAGAAGAAGCCAGGAGGCTGTTTAAGGAGAGCAAATTCAAAGAATGGCTGGAGAAAGAAAAAGCTTCCGCTCGCATCCAAAGGTTCCTGAAATAAAGAAACTCTGGGGCTGGCTACTTATTGCAATAGGCTCCTTGCTCTTAGGTGCAGTGCTTTTTACAGGAGTGCGTTTCTGGTTTTCTCACAGACCCTTTGAACTTTACCCTAAAAGCGATGTCTTTAAGGATTTTTCTTCTGGAAACATAAATCCTTCCCTGGCTCTCCTTTCCCTGGCTGGCTATCCTGATGCCCAGGTCTTTCAAAAGGCCCTGGAGGAAGGGGAACTGGAAACCGCTTATGTGACCCTGGCTTTCTCAACATCTATGGAAGACCACGAAAAGCTCGGGAGGTGGATTGCACTTGCTCGGGCTTTCGGTGAGAAGGGCATGCGCCGGAAAGCACTCCTGTCTTACGGTCAGGCATATAACATTGCTATCCTCAGCCCCTATCTCTCTGACTCCGATCGCGCCGAAGCATTGATTACTATAGGAAATGGCCTGATGGAAATGGGGGAAAAGGAAAGGGCCAGATTCGTCCTGCGCCAGGCTGAAACCCTTGTTTCTTTAAGCCCATATCTTAAAAAGGCCCAGCGGTTTTCTTTATGGCAAAAGCTCGGTAAAGAATCCGGCAATGAAGCAATGTCCCCAGAATACCCTCAACCAGTTCCGGCCATCCAGAGCTTTATCCTTACGCCGGAAAAGTATTACGATACAAAGGCGCGGGAAATGGCAGCTTTATCCCTGACTTCATCCATTGCTGAAAGCAACCTCCACACTCTAAAAGACCAGCTTAAAAGGGAGGACTCCGCTAGATTAGCCCTATATGATGAAAGAATTTCCTCGGAAAAAGCCCTTGCTCAGAAAGCTGGCTGGATCTGGGAGAAGATAGGGTGGCTTACCCTGAAATATCGCATAGCCCTTAGAGGATTCGGGATCAGCATAATGCCTGAGTGGGAAAAGGAGGTGGAGGCCATACGGCGTGAACTTTCCCGTTCTTACGAAGAACTTTTCGGCATCTATACTGAAGAAGCCATATCTTTCCCTGAAAACCGTGAGGTAGAGAGGGCCCTGATTGAAGTAGCAACCCTCAAAGCATACTGCGCTATGTTAGGCCTTTACACTGATGCTCCCTTAGAAAAAATTGCAATTGAATTGAAGAGGGCATATTCCGAGGCGCAGTCAGTTTCATTACAGCCAGGTTTCGTTGAGGAATCAGGAATTTTCGCTTATCA
Source organism: uncultured Anaerolineae bacterium (assembly GCA_964655275.1). GTDB lineage: Bacteria > Chloroflexota > Anaerolineae > SpSt-600 > SpSt-600 > SpSt-600. The sequence continues at coordinate 2,172 of CAZZMI010000104.1, forward strand.
GGTGGCGAAATAATTTGAGGAGGCACCGATGCTGCGAAGGGTTAAAGTAAGCGAAGCCCTTTTAAGAGGTCTAGCCCTGCTTTTCATAATGTTGAGTTTACTGGTGGGAGGGATTTACCTCATTATTTTCATAAACCCTTATGCCCCCATAAACCCTTTCCCTCCGCCTGAGCCGGAAGCAAAGGTTATCACTGAAACCCCAATTGCGGTAGTTACCTTCCCACCGACCTGGACTCCTACCCCTACTTTTACCCCCTCTCCAACACCCACGCCAACTTTTACCCCGACCCCTACCCCGACTCATACTCCAACTCCCACCCCTACCT
>CAZZMI010000105.1:0-2062 GCA_964655275.1 uncultured Anaerolineae bacterium
CAGGAAGCCGAGGGCCAGGCCTACTGGTATCACCTGGATGGTCGTGGGAGCGTGGTGGGCTTGACCAAGCACCAAGGCCAGAGCACTCACAACTACCGGTATGATGCCTATGGCCGGGTCCTTCCGGCCCAGGGAAACTGGACGGACCCGCACAACCACTACACTTTCTTGGGCAAGGAGTGGGACGAGCACCTGGGCCTGTATGAGTTTGGCGTTCGGCTTTATGACCCCTGGGCGGGGCTGTGGCTCACGCGGGAGCCATTGCCCGGGCGGGCGTGGGCGCCCAGGACGTGGCACCGTTGCCAGTCAAACCTCTCCATGTGATGAGGAAACAGGCCAGGTGCATGAAACCCTGGAAGGTGGCCAGGAGACGCTCATGACGCAGGGCCAACCGTCGAAAGCCCCCTTCAACCAGGTAAAGAAGCGTTCCACTGCCCCCGCAAGACCCGATACGCGTCCCGGTCGAAGCGATAGGACCGTCACCGCCGGGCCTCCGACAATCCCCACAGGCACGCCCTGCGCTGTCACAACCGCGTTGACCTTCGTCCCCTTCCGCCGACGGTAGCCGTTGAAGCCCGCCCTTCTCCCCTTTTTTGGCCTCCACGGTCATCGCATTGACCCTGATCCCCCTCCAGGGACCGTTTCTTCTCCACATAACCCTATTCCAGAAGGCGCCGCCACAGCTTTTCCCATTACTTTAGCCCACGCCAGGCTGTTTTATATCCATCCATCGGCATCCCGTCGTCAGGACGTATAGTCGGCTCGGGCCCTGGGGAGCAGCAGGGGCTGGATGAAAGCCAATTTCGCAACTTTGCCTGAAGCCCTGCCCATCGCTGTAATCCGTCGTTTCATAAACTGGTTCCAGGATTTCGGCATCCCCATAGGCGGGGTAATAGTCATAAGAATGCGGTTGGGGAAAATCCGCCAGAGTTTGTCCTGAACAGGATAGCTACCTTAAGCTCATTGAAGAGTTGTTCAACGGCATGGTCAGAGCTATTATCCCCCTTTATGAAACTGAAGTTCGGGGCATAGATATGCTGAAGAGGACGGCAAGAGCTCTCTTCGGAGAGTAAAGGGGGAGGATATCGGGGCCACTTGTATCCCAATAAGGGATGGTGGCCCCTTTTTTGTTAACAGGATTCTTGGAATGCCTGATGAAGAGAGGGAATTAGGTGTTCGGTTGGAAGCACAAAGAGGTATTTCCAGCGCTGAAAGGAAACGCCTTGGAGAATACATAAAAGCGGGGAAAGTGGGAAGAGGTGGCAGGGTTCTGGTGGAAGCTATAAGCCTGATGAAGTCTGTTTTTGGTTCTCCTCGCGGCTGGATTATCCCCTTTGAACTTTCCGGGCCAACTTTAGTGCGGGTTGACAGAAGCCATGAGTGGGTTTATAATGAAGGCAGAAAGAATTTTGTGGTTTGGAGGTTGGTTTTAATTTATTGAACCTGCCCCGATGTTGGAATCCCTTTAGCCTGCCTTTTAAGCACTAATTCACCCCGGTGAGCAGCAGGTTCGTTTGTGATGCCATTATCAGGCTGAGGGGCAAACGGAGGTTTTTGTGAGAAAAGGGGAAGTTGATTGACGTATTTTGGTTCGCAGTTATCCTGCCGATTAACCAGGCAGAATTTTCAACATAAATTCTTCTATGCCCTGTATCTGCTGTTAGCTACGGTGCTGGTATGTCTGGCTCTGCCGCGCTGCGCGCACGCCACTTCTCCCACTCCCCGCTTTTTCCACCTCACTACTGCTGATGGCCTTTCACACAATATCGTTTATGCGATTGTTCAGGACCACCAGGGCTTCCTGTGGTTCGGCACCCAGGACGGCCTCAACCGCTACGACGGTTATACCTTCACCGTCTTCCGCCACCTCCGCTCCGATCCCCACTCCCTGGCCCACAACACCGTCCAGGCGCTGGCCGTGGACGGGACCGGTACCCTGTGGGTGGGCACCGTCGGCGGGCTGGACCGCTACGACCGGGACAGCGGCGGCTTCGTCCACTACCCCGAAATCGGCGAGTCGGTTACTGTCATCTACCCGGCGCCGGACGGCACCCTCTGGGTG
>CAZZMI010000106.1:0-2055 GCA_964655275.1 uncultured Anaerolineae bacterium
ATCCCAGGGGGATTGGGGGGTGTCCCCCCAGGCTTCTTCAAAATGGGGCAAATTGCCAACATTGGCAATCAGCCTGCGAGTGGGACCAAAAACCATGGCAAACCCTTAGCCCACGAGGGCGGGAAATCAAAATTTAGAGGTAGAGAAAAATGGCTCGCATAGGGGTTTTCATCTGCCACTGCGGGTTCAACATAGCCGGAGTAATTGACGTAAAAAGAGTGGCGGAAGAAATCGGCAAACTCCCCGAAGTAGTATTCTCCACCGATTACAAATACATGTGCTCCGATCCAGGCCAAAACCTCATCCGGAAAGCCATCGAAGAACATAAACTGGATGGAATTGTAGTGGCTGCTTGCTCTCCATCCATGCATGAAACCACTTTCCGCAAAGCAGCTGCCTCCGCAGGGGTTAACCCATATCGCACTGAAATAGCCAACATAAGGGAACAAATAAGCTGGCCTCACCGGGATTATCCGGAAGAAGCTACCCTCAAAGCTATTGAAATCATCCGCACAATAATTGAGAAAGTTCGCTACGACGAAGCTCTTGTCCCCCTGGGTATACCTGTCATAAAGAGGGCTCTGGTCATTGGCGGAGGCATCGCTGGGCTAACAGCAGCTCTGGATATAGCCAGTGCCGGTTATCCCGTGGTGCTGGTGGAGCGGGAAAAAGAGTTGGGTGGTAAAATGCGCCTCCTTTCAGGCCTGTACATTAACTTCGAAGCGCCCGAGGGTTTCCTGGAGCAAAAAATCAAGGCCGTGGCAGAGCATCCAAACATCACTCTGTTGACCCAGTCGGAGGTTAGGGAAGTTGGAGGCTATGTGGGAAATTTCACTGTAAAGGTGGATACTCCCTCAGGGGAGAAGTCCTTTGATGTAGGGGCGATAATCGTGGCTACAGGTTTTGACCTCTACCCTATGCAAGCCCTGGGGGAATACGGGGGAGGCCGTTACCCTGATGTAATCAGCGCCCTGGAATTTGAACGGATGCTCAGGGATGGACTACGCCGTCCCTCTGATGGAAAAGAAGTCAAAAGTGTAGCTTTTATCCAATGCGCAGGTTCTCGTGACCCCCAGCGCCACAGGCCTTACTGCTCCAAAATATGCTGCATGTACATTGCCAAACAATCTTCCCTTTTCAAACAGAAAGTCCCTGATGGGCAGGCTTTGGTCTTTTACATAGACATTCGCTCTCAAGGCAAAAACTATGAAGAATTTGTCCAGCGGGCCATAATGGATTACGGCGTGCTCTACATCCGGGGCAAAGTAGCCAGGGTGTATGAAGAAGGTGGCAGGGTCTTTGTCCGGGGGGTAGATACATTGTCAGGAAGGCCTGTAGAAGCAGAGGTAGACCTGGTCGTTCTGGCCAATGCGGCAGTGGCATCGCCTGGAGCAGAGGAGCTGGCGAAAAAGTTGCGGGTTTCTACGGATGCTTTTGGCTTCTTTCAGGAAGCACACCCCAAACTCCGCCCGGTGGAGAGCCTTACGGCTGGAGTTTTCATTGCCGGGGCTGCCCAGTTTCCCAAGGATATACCTGAAACGGTGGCTCAGGCTTCAGGGGCAGCCGCTAAAGTGCTTGGGCTTTTTGCTCAGCGGGAACTCGTTCAGGAACCTACGGTTGCTTACGTTATAGAAGACCTTTGTTCTGGCTGTGGGCTGTGTGTGGAAGCCTGCCCCTACGGAGCGAGAGCCCTTCATCCCTGGAGGGGCATTGCCACCGTGAACGCTGCCCTTTGCCAGGGTTGTGGAGCATGTGCTGTGGTCTGTCCTAATAAAGCTTCCAGAGTCCGTAACTTCACACCAGTCCAGTACCTGGCAATGGTGGAAAGAGTAATAAGTTGAAAGAGATGGTTGGTGGCCGGAGAATAATAATACTGATACTAACCCTTTACCTGCTAATAGGGACCTCTTTTGCTCTGATATTTCCTCTGGGGGAAGCCCCTGATGAGCCGGGGCATTTTGCTTACACACGTTTCCTATCCCTGAACAAAAAGCTGCCAGTTTTAAAGCCAGAGGAACCAGCTGCCGCGCATCACCCGCCAGCTTACTATACCCT
>CAZZMI010000107.1:0-2029 GCA_964655275.1 uncultured Anaerolineae bacterium
CCCCTGGACCCCCTTTTTAAATCCCCCACTCTTCCGGGATGGGGCGCGGCTTCCCTCTGCCCCCATGCAGCTCTGTTAAACGAAGCGTTGAAAGACTTCGTTGCCTAAAAGCCTGCCCCGGGGGCTAAGGCGGATTCTTTCATCGTCCACTTCCAAGAGCCCAAGCTCCACGAGCTCTTCAATCTGAGAACCGTATAGCTCCCGCAGGTCCATGCCAAACCGGCGATAAAATCGCTCAAAGCTTACCCCTTCTTTGACCAGCCTCAGTCCAAGAAATATGGTCTCGGCCATTTCTATGGTGGGAGTAATCTTTTCCACCTCGGAGGCTACAGGGGATGGGAAGCCCGTTGCTTCCGGTGCCGATAAGATGCTTATATATTCCCTCGGATCAAGCACATTTTGCCACCTCATGCCCCACTGGAAGGAGTGTGCACCTGCTCCAAAGCCAAAGTATGGAAGGTTGAGCCAGTAGCGGATGTTGTGTCTGCAAGCAAAACCAGGTTTAGCCCAGTTAGATATCTCATAATGCTCATAGCCAGCTTTTTCTAGTAATTCTTCAGCCAGGCAATACATATCAGCCGCAAGGTCTTCGTCAGGGGCAGGCAATTCGCCGGAGGCTACCTTTTGCGCCAGAGGAACCCCCTCTTCCAGGGTCAGGGCATAGAGGGATAAGTGCTCGGGGTCCAATTCCAGGGCTTTTTCCAGAGTTGTGCGCCAGCTATCCAAACTCTGCGCCGGCAGGCCGTAGATTAAATCCAGGTTTATGTTTCTGAAGCCTGCTTCCCGCGCTTCCATAAAGGCTTTTTCTATTTCTTCAGGGCTGTGGATTCGCCCCAGAAGAGAGAGCTCGTCCTCGTTGAAGCTTTGAGCACCCAGACTGAGGCGATTAATCCCTATATCCAGCAATGCTTCAAGAAAAGCTTTATCAACAGTGCCTGGATTAGCTTCAAGGGTTATCTCAGCTCCAGGGAGAAGCCCAAAATTTTCCCTTACGCTTTCAACTATTGCCCGAACAAGTTCTGAGGGCAGAAGGGAAGGGGTTCCTCCTCCGAAGTATAGGCTTTCTCCTGCTTCAGGCCCGGATAGGCGAGCCAGGTAAGATATTTCCCTGCTTAGTGCTTTAACATAAGGTTTAAAGAGGTGCTCAAGGCCAGCATAGGAGTTGAAATCACAGTAATAGCATTTTCTCCGGCAAAAGGGTATGTGAACATAAAAGCTAATGGCCATAACGTTCTATTATCTCGCGAGCTATTTCTTTCATGGAGCGGCGGGAATCACGGCTCAGCCGGTGGATAAAAAGAAAGGCCTCGGACTCTTTCATGGCCTCTTTTTCCATAAGCAGGCGTTTAGCCTTTTCTACCATCTCTCTGGCCTCAATAGCTTCCTCAAGATTCTCCTTCTCCCGGCGAAGTCTATCCCACTCCTCAAAACGTTTCACAGCTATTTCCAGAGCCGCCAGAAGGTCTGCCTCTTTGACTGGTTTTACAAGATAGGCCATTGTTTGGGCATCGCGGGCCCTTTCCACCAGCTCCTTATCGCTGTAAGCGGTGAGGATTATTACTGGCATTGGGTTTTCTCTGCGGAGGATTTCGGCCACTTCCAGGCCATCCATTTCCGGCATTTTTATATCAAGGATAGCCAGGTCAGGGGAGGTGGTACGGGCCAGCTCCAAAGCCTTTTTGCCGTCGGGCGCGGAGGCTACGACTTTGTGGCCAGCCTCTTCCAGGATTTTTTTAAGTCCAAGCCTTATGATGGATTCATCGTCGGCTATGAGGATGCGCAGCATGGTTTTTACCACCTTTGAGAGCTCAGGATTTGCTATGTGGGCAGGCTGTTAATGATGGCCATGGCCCTTCTACCCCCCAATTCCACCGGGATGGGGCTTCGCCCCCTCCACTTCCGTTTTCCCCACCCCCGTGGGCTTAGGGTTTGCCACGGTTTTGGGTCCCACTCGTGGGCAATTTGCCCATGCTGGCTGTTCGCTCCCTTTTTTTAAAACTTTGGGGGCACATCCCCCACACCCCCTGGC
>CAZZMI010000108.1:0-1721 GCA_964655275.1 uncultured Anaerolineae bacterium
ACCCCCTACTTCCCACCCGCGGGAAATTAGTCAATGCCGGCAGTTCGCTTACTTTGAAAAAACCGCATAGGACTACACTCTTTGAGCCCTCTTGGGATATCCCCTCTCTGAGAAGGCGAATTGCTTGATTTGCATATTCACCGAATATGCCATATCATTTTCCCTGGGCTGAGGATTGCCGTGGGAAAGCTGCTGGCGATAGATATAGGCAATACCAAAATAGTTATCGGCTTATGGGAAGGTGAAAATCTGATTTCCCATTGGTGTATTTCCACCCAGCATAACCGAACACCCGATGAGTATGCTATCCTGATCCTTTCCTTTTTCTCCCAGGCCCATTATTCCCCTCAGGAAGTAGAAGGCATAGTTATGTCCAGCGTGGTGCCCCCATTGACTTTAACTTTTGAAGAGATAAGCCAGCGCTATTTCAACCTTTCGCCTCTGGTAGTGCGAGCAGGAGTTAAAACCGGTGTTCGTATCCGTTACGATAACCCGAGGGAAGTTGGAGCCGATCGTGTGGCCAATGCAGCAGCTGTTTTTCGGTTTTACGGTGGGCCCGCCTGCGTGGTGGATTTCAGCACTGCTACTATTTTTGATGCCATATCGCGGGAAGGGGATTACCTTGGAGGTGCCATAGCCCCCGGAATTGCTATAGCTGCAGAAGCCCTTTTCCTCCACGCTGCCAAGTTGCCCAGGGTTGAGCTGGAACGTCCACCAAAGGCCATAGGTACTAACACAGTCCACAGTATCCAGTCCGGCCTCATATTTGGCTATGCCGGACTTGTGGAAGGGATGGTCGCTCGCTTCCGGGAAGAGCTGGGCCCTGATATGAAAGTCATCGCTACCGGCGCCTATGCCCCCATTATCGCCAGGGAGACCAAAGTTATACAGGTAATAGATCCCTGGCTCACTCTGAAAGGGCTCCGCATTATTTATGAGCTAAACAGGAAATGAAGCGCTGGCTTCTTCTGAGCCTTTTACTTCCCTTTTTAAGCTTCTGGGCATGGCTCCTTAAAGATCTGCCCAAGCCAGTTCTTCCTACCGAGCCATCCGGATTTTACAGCATAAGGTTTTATGACCGAAAAGGCCGACTTTTATACGAGGCCCCCGGGCCTCATAGCGGCAAATATTCCCCTTTACCTCTGGCTTATATACCGCTTTTTATTCGCCAGGCTACCATAGCTGCGGAGGATGCTTCTTTTTACTCTAACCCTGGCTTTGATCCCAAGGGGGTGCTCAGGGCTATCATAGCCAATATCAAAGGACGGGAAATAGTGATGGGAGGGAGCACAATTACTCAGCAGGTGGTGCGTAATTTCATCCTGTCCCCGGAAGAAAGGGCTGAAAGGACCCTGCGCCGCAAGCTCCGGGAGGTAATCTTAGCCTGGCTTTTAACTATGCGCTACTCGAAGGATGAAATCCTGGCTTATTACCTCAACCATACTTATTATGGAAACTTCGCTTATGGTATCCAAGCCGCCGCAGAAGCCTATTTCAACAAGAAGGTGGAAGAACTTTCCCTGGCGGAAGGGGCTTTGCTGGCAGGCCTTCCCCAGTGCCCATCAACCTGCAATCCTCTGCAGAATCCGGAAAGGGCAAAGGCCAGGTTGAAGGTTGTATTGGACCTCATGGTGAAAAACGGATTTATTACCCGCGAAGAAGCTCAAATCGCCTTCAATGAGGAACTGCGGTTTGCCCCAGCCCCCTTCCCTTCCTAGGCC